>NZ_JBWKDT010000006.1:0-328693 GCF_056435785.1 Streptomyces sp. NPDC043870 | reverse complement strand
CAAGCCATCCCCACCACCCACTGCGGTAGTCACACTCGTTCCACCCACCAAACCAACCAGCAAACGCCAGAAAAGCACCTAAATCACCGGTATTGGGCCTAGCATGCCAAGCCATGGCGATGTTCGTGCACTTGACGTCAGCGGCCAACGCGCCGCGCATCCGGCGGTCCGGGATCCGCGCGGCCGGCCACGGACAGGGTGGTGCGCGCGGGGTGTACTGCTTCCCGGTGCTGCCGTCGTACACCCTCACCCACCAATGGCTGCGCGAGCTGGCCCGTTCCGGCAGCCGGGGAGGGCTCGTGGCCGTCCACGTGCGGCTGGACGACGCTCAGCACGTGCTGGTCGGACGCTATACGGACCGCGCGCGGGAGGCCCAGGCCACTGTCACCGCTGCCGAGGCGGTGCGACGGATCGCGGCCCTGGAAGACCCGCGAGGCTGGGAGGTGTTCGTACCCCGGGCGATCCGGCCGCGCGAAGTGCACCGTATCCGCACCGCGCCGCAGGTGGCGGGCTGGCGGTACCTGCCGGACGCGCACGGGACCCGCCCCTGCACCTGCTTCGGGTGCCGGGTGCGCGGCGGGTACGGGGCGCGGCGCCTGCTCGAGCGGTTGCCGCATCCACTGGACGGTCCGCCGCCGCCGGCCAGGGTGCTGCTCGCCAGGGTCGCGGCGACCGGTGACCCGGGAGACCCGGCCGTGCTGCGGGAGGTGCTGCACTGGTTCGGGATGCGCCGGCGGGGCCCGCTCGACCGGCTGACCCACCTCCGCGCCCACCCCGACCCCAAGGTGCGGGAGGAGCTGGTGTGGGCGGTTGCCCACTGGTCCACCCCTGGGGTCCCCGAGCTGCTGGACAGCCTCGCCGACGACCCGGACCCGGACGTCCGCGAGGCGGTGGAAGCGGTCCGGGAACCGCCGTGACCGGGCAAGGCCGACGCGAAATCCTGGGCACAACGGGTACGGCGTCGACCGGGTAGGGCGTTAACGTCGGAGCATGAGCGTGGACCCCTCGGACCGCGACCCCGGCCTCTTCGGCCCCGAATCGGTCACCTGGCAGATGCACGGCGACCCGATGATGTGGGTCGCCGGAGTGCGGGCGCTCTACCTCCAGGCCCTGCATCCCCGGGCGGTCCGCGGCGTCATGATCAACAGTACTGCGTTCGACAGGGAGAGGGGCCGGCGTGACGCCTGGGGCCGCCTCATGCGCACGGCGAACTTCGTCGGCACCGTCACCTACGGCACCGCCGGAGCCGCCGAGGAGGCCGGCGCCCGGGTCCGCAGGATCCACCGGCTGCTGGGCGTGGACGAGCCGGATCTGCTGCTGTGGGTGCACTGCGCCGAGGTGGACTCGTACCTGAGCGTCCTGCGCCGCTCCGGCTTCCCGCTCAGTGACGTCCAAGCCGACCGGTACATCGACGAGCACCGGGTCAGCGCCCGGCTCGTCGGTCTCGACCCCGCCCAAGTGCCCGCCACCACAAGGGAGCTCGCCGCCTACTTCACGGCCGTACGACCCGGGCTCGAAGCCGGCGCGGACGCCCGGACCGTCGACGACTTTCTGCGCCGCCCGCCCATCCACACCCTTCTCGTCCCGGCGCGCGAACTGCTCTGGCGGCGCGTGGCGGCGCTCGCCTACAACGCCCTGCCCCCTTACGCCCACGGGCTGTACGGCAGACCGGCACCGCCGCCCGACCGGGTCACCCACCAGCTCACCGCCACCGGCAACGCCCTGCGCTGCATTCCCGCGCGGGTCCGATGGCAGCTGCCGCCAGGTCACATCTTGAAGGCAATGGCGCGACTCGGCCCCGGCAGCAGGCCCGCCCCGTACAAACTCCGCAGACAGGCGGCCATACTGGACGGGCCGGGGAGGGCGTAGCGAAGCGACGGGGGCGACAGCACGCGATGGCGGACACCAGGCTGATCCAGGGCCGGTACCGGCTGCTGGATCTGATCGGTCGCGGCGGCATGGGCGAGGTGTGGCAGGCCCGCGACGAGTCACTGGGCCGGCGTGTCGCGGTCAAGTGCCTCAAACCTCTGGGGCCGCAGCACGACCAGTCCTTCACCGGTGTGCTGCGTGAACGCTTCCGCCGAGAGGCCCGGGTCGCCGCCGCGCTGCAGCACCGCGGAGTCACCGTCGTCCATGACTTCGGCGAGTACGAGGGCGTGCTCTATCTGGTGATGGAGCTGCTGGACGGCCGCAACCTCAGCCAGCTGCTGGAGGACAACAAGCAGCACCCGCTGTCCGTGCCCGACATCGTCGACATCGCGGAGCAGGTCGCCGACGCACTCGCCTACACCCATGAACAGGGCATCGTCCACCGCGACCTCAAGCCCGCCAACATCATGCGGCTCACGGACGGCACGGTGAAGATCTGCGACTTCGGCATCGCCCGTCTCGCCCACGACATCGGCTTCACCTCGCGGCTCACCGGCACCGGCATCGCCATGGGCACCCCGCACTACATGTCGCCCGA
This sequence comes from Streptomyces sp. NPDC043870, assembly GCF_056435785.1. Lineage (NCBI taxonomy): Bacteria > Bacillati > Actinomycetota > Actinomycetes > Kitasatosporales > Streptomycetaceae > Streptomyces > Streptomyces sp. NPDC043870. The sequence goes on along the minus strand of NZ_JBWKDT010000006.1, from coordinate 326,226 downwards.
GCAGATCAGCGGCGGCGATGTCGACCACCGCAGCGACCTCTACTCGCTGGGCTGTGTGCTGTACGAGATCGCCACCGGCGTTCCGCCGTTCGACCTCGACGACGCCTGGGCCATCCTCGTCGGACACCGCGACACGCCGCCCGAGCCGCCCCGTACCCACCGCGTGGAACTGCCCGGTTTCATCGACCGGATCGTCCTCGACCTGCTCGCCAAGACCCCCGACGGCAGGCCCGCCGACGCCAAGGACCTGCGCCGCCGGATCACCGCCGCACGCGCCATGTCCACCCCCGTGATCCCGGCACCGGCCGAGCCGCAGACGCGGTCCTCCCGCGGCCGGCGGCTGCCTTCCTGGACCCGTGGCATGACCACCGGACACAAGGCCGTGGGCACCGCCACGCTCCGCCCCACCCCGCCCGACTACACCGCGGGCCTCACCGGCGAGTGGACCAGCGGAGTGGCGCTCCGGGGACCCGTACCGGTGCAGCTGCCCCGCCCCGAGCGCCCCACTCCGCCGCCCGAGCTGCTCGCCGTCCTCACCAGCCGGCACAACGCGGGTCTCAGCCTCGGCCGCCTCGGCCGCTGGGAGGAGGCCGGCGAGGTGCACCGCGCGGTCGCCACCGAGCGTGAGCACGCACTCGGACCCGACCATCCCGACACCCTCGCCAGCCGCTACGAGGTCGGCTTCACCCTCAGCAGGACCGGGCGCACGGCGGACGCGCTGCGGGAGTTCGGCCGCGTCGCCGAGGGCCGCGAGCGCACGATGGGCCCCGATCACCCGGAGACCCTGGCCGCCCGCCAGGAGACGGCGTACGTGCTCGGTCAGCTCGGCCGTCACTTCGAAGCGCACCAGGTCTACTCGGCGGTGCTCGACTCCCGGATGCGGACCGTGGGCGCCGACCATCCCGACACCCTGCGCTGTCGTCACAATCTCGCGTTCAACCTGAGCCGGCTCGGACGACTGGAGGACTCGTACCGGATGGCGTACGACGTCGCCGCGGCGCGCGCCCGCGTGCTCGGCGCGAGTCACCCGGACACGCTCGTCACCCGCTACGAAGTCGCCTACGCGCTCGGCCAGCTGGGCCGTTGGGCGGATGCCCTGCAGACGTACCGGGAGGTCGCGGCGGCCCGCTCCCAGGCGCTCGGTGCCGACCATCCCGACACGCTCTCGGCCCGCTACGAGGTGGGCATCAGCCTGGGCAGGCTCGGCCGCAGCGCCGAAGCCCTGGAGCTGTACCGGTCCCTCGTCGACGACCGCACCCGGGTGCACGGCCCCGCCGACCCGGAGACCCTCCGCGCGCGCCACGGTCTCGGCGTCAACCTGGGGCGGCTCGCCCGCTGGGAGGAGGCCCTGGCCGAGGCCCGCGACGTCTGCGCGATGCGTGAGCGGGTGCTGGGCCCCGACCACCCCGACACCCTCGTCAGCCGCCGGGAGGTCGCCGTCGGCCTCGGCTGGCTCGGCCGCTGGGCCGACGCCCTGGCCGTCTACCGCCAGGTCGCCGAGGCCCGCGAGCAGGTCCTGGGTGCCGACCATCCCGACGCCCTGGCCAGCCGCAACGACGAGGCGCACTGCCTGGAGCAGCTCGGCCGGGGCGGCGAGGCGGTCGAGCTGTACCGCCGGGTGGCGGCCCTGCGCCAGCAGCGCGGCACCCGCGGCCGCTGAGCCGGGCGGCACCGGCCCCGCCCTCACCCGAACGGTTCCACTGCGCCGACCGTGGCCCCGGGTCCGCGCGCACACTGGCACCATGACGGACCTCGCCGAACAGGTGCGGCGTGGCCGCACCGCACGCAAGCAGGTGCCCCGCTCATCGCACGGCCGCTGGATCCCCGCCGCGGACCGGCCGGAGCCCCTCGCCATCCTCGAGGAACAGGCCAGGACCCGGGAGCCGGACCTGGTACCGATCCGCTACGGCCGGATGCTCGCGTCCCCCTTCACCTATCTGCGCGGCGCGCCCGCCGTCATGGCCGCCGACCTCGCCCCGCACCCGCACACCGGACTCCTCGTCCAGCTCTGCGGCGACGCCCATCTGCTGAACTTCGGGGTCTTCGCCTCCCCGGAGCGCACGCTCCTCTTCGACGTCAACGACTTCGACGAGACGCTGCCCGGTCCCTTCGAATGGGACGTGAAGCGGCTCGTCGCCAGTGTCGCCGTGGCCGCGCGCGACAACGGACAGCCGGACGCGCAGGCCCGGCCGGCCGCGCAGGCGGCGGCCGAGTCGTACCGGCTGTCCATGCGCCGGCTCGCGGGCCTCGGAGAGCTCGACGTCTGGTACGAGCGGATCGCAGCCGAGGACCTCCGCCCCCTCGTGGCGAAGATCCGCCGCGCGCACTTCGAGGCCCAGCTGGCCAAGGCCCGCCGCCACACCAGCCTGCAGGCCATGGAGAAGCTGACCGCGAGCGTCGAGGGGCACCGGCGCATCGTCCAGGACCCGCCGCTGCTCGAAGCGGTCGACGTGATCGACGCGGCGGCCGTGCGGAAGATCCTCAGCGACTACCGCAGCACCCTGCCCGAGGACCGGCGGGCTCTGCTGGACCGGTTCCGGTTCGTCGAGGCGGCCCGCAAGGTCGTCGGAGTCGGCAGTGTGGGCACCCGCTGCTTCGTGGCGCTGTTGGTCGGCCGGGACCAGGACGACCCGCTCTTCCTGCAGATCAAGGAGGCCCAGCGGTCCGTCCTCGAACCCCATCTGCCGGCGTCGGCGTACCGCCACCAGGGCCAGCGCGTCGTCGCGGGCCAGCGGCTGCTCCAGGCGGCGAGCGACATCTTCCTCGGCTGGGTCACCGGCCCTCAGGGCCGCTACTTCTACTGGCGGCAGCTGCGCGACATGAAAGGCTCGGCGGACATCGCCGACATGACGCCGACGGTGTTGCGGGACTACGCCGCACTGTGCGGCAGGGCGCTCGCCCGCGCCCATGCCCGGTCCGGGGAGCGGATCGCCATCGCCGCGTATCTCGGCACGTCGGACAGGTTCGACCGGGCCATGGCCGACTTCGCCATGGCGTACGCCGACCGTACGGTCGCGGACCACGCGGCGCTCGAGGCGGCGGTCGCGTCCGGTGCGATCGACGCCACGACCGGGGTGTGACAAGCGATCTCGGCCGGGGTGTGCCAAGCGTTCCTGGCCGGGGTGTGCCGAGCGTTCCCGGCCGCCCTCTGGTCCGCGCGATCATCGCGTGTTACGAAGAGGCATGCCAGCAGCCTCTGCCGAAACGTTTACCCGGACCGTGTACGACGCCGTCATCGTGGGCGGCGGCCACAACGGACTGGTCGCCGCCGCCTACCTCGCCCGGGCCGGCCGCTCCGTCCTCGTTCTCGAGCGCCTCGGGAACACCGGGGGAGCGGCCATTTCCACCCGCCCCTTCGCCGGGGTCGACGCCCGGCTCTCGCGCTACTCGTACCTGGTGTCCTTGCTGCCCGACAAGATCGTCCGCGACCTGGGGCTGCGTTTCACCGTACGGAAGCGGACCGTCTCCTCCTACACGCCCACCGTGCGGGGCGGCCGTCCCACCGGCTTGCTCGTCGGCGGGGACCGCACGCGCGAGTCCTTCGCCGCACTCACCGGCTCCGGCCGCGAGTACGAGACCTGGGAGGCCTTCTACGGTACGACCCGGCGCGCGGCGGAACGGATCTTCCCGACGCTCACCGAGCCGCTGCCGACCCGTGCCGAGCTGCGGGACCGGGTCGCGGACGACGAGACGTGGCGGATGCTGTTCGAGGAACCGATCGGGGTCGCGATCGAGGAGCGGTTCTCCGACGATCTGGTCCGGGGCGTTGTGCTGACCGACGCGCTGATCGGCACCTTCGCCGACGCCCACGATCCATTGCTGCGTCAGAACCGCTGCTTCCTCTACCACGTCGTCGGCGGCGGCACCGGCGACTGGGACGTCCCGGTCGGAGGCATGGGAGCCCTCACCGACGCGCTCGCCGACGCGGCCCGCACGGCCGGCGCGGAGATCGTCACCGGCCATGAGGCGATCCGGATCGACACCGACGGCGGGACCGCCGAGGTCGTCTTCCGCACCGGCGACGGCGAAGGCGCCGTCGCCGCCCGAAAGGTCCTGGTGAACGCCTCGCCGCAGGCCCTGGCTGCCCTCCTCGGAGAGGAGCCCCCCGCCCCCGCGGAGGGCGCCCAGCTCAAGGTCAACATGCTGCTGCGCCGGCTGCCCCGCCTGCGCGACCACAGTGTCGACCCACGGCAGGCGTTCTCCGGCACCTTCCATATCGCCGAGGGATACGGACAGTTGGCGACCGCGTACGCCGAGGCCGCGGCCGGCCGGCTGCCGCAGGCCCCGCCGTCCGAGATCTACTGCCATTCCCTCACGGACCCGTCGATCCTCGGCCCCGAACTGGCCGCCCAGGGCTACCAGACCCTGACCCTCTTCGGCCTGCACACCCCCGCCCGCCTCTTCGCCGACAACCCCGACGCGGCCCGCGACGCCCTGCTGAAGGCCACCCTCGCCGAACTCGACGCCCATCTGGAAGAACCGATCACGGACTGCCTGGCCCTCGACGAGGCGGGGCAGCCCTGCATCGAGGCGAAGACCCCGCTCGATCTGGAACGCGATCTCCGGCTGCCCGGCGGACACATCTTCCACCGGGATCTGGCCTTCCCGTACGCGGACGAGTCGACCGGGCGCTGGGGTGTGGAGACCACCCACGCGAACGTCCTCCTCTGCGGCGCGGGCGCGGTGCGCGGCGGCGGTGTGAGCGGCATCCCCGGTCACAATGCGGCGATGGCGGTGCTGGGCCACTGAGTCGTGGGCCCGGGACTCCTGCCGGCCGTTCCGGGCGTGACGCGTGGAGCGGCCGGGCCGGAGTTTCAGGCATGATCATCGCGCTGCCTGGGCACGCCCGATACGTGCGAGGCGGTTCCCGGGCCGGGAACGGGGGCGCGTTCAGTCCGCGGACGCCGTCCAGCCCACCGCCTCGATGCGGTCCGCATCGCCGGGACGCCGCTCGTCGAAGAGCACGCGGCCGCCGTCCTCGACCCGGAGGCCGTCCACGTACACACCGCGGCCCACATAGAGCTTGTCCGTCGTGTACCGCCAGCGCAGCCGGACCGGCCGGGCCGCCCACGGGGCCAGTGGGGCCTCCAGGCGGTGCCAGGTGCGGCCGGACCAGCCGGTCGCGGAGCCCGAGGGGTGCGTTTCGGGCTGCCGCCCCTCGCGTACCGTCGTGAAGGGCACCGGTTCCCACGTGGCGCCGCCGTCCGCCGAGGCCTCCAGGAACACCTTGTCGGCGCCGGGCTCGGTGTCCCACCACAGGGAGCAGCGCAGCCGGGCGCGGTCGGAGGACGGGCCGAGCGCGGGCAGGGCGAGGGTCGCGGTCGTGGCGCCGGCCATGCCGGAGAACCAGGCGGTGCGGCCACGGTCGGGACGTACGGCGACGGCGCGGGCCATGTTGTTGGCGGCGGCGACCCGCGGGGCGCTGCCGGAACGCCAACTGCGCACCGGATGCACAGAGTTGCCGAGTACCACGAGGAACGAGTCGGTCGACGGGTCGAGGACCAGGCTCGTGCCGGTGAATCCGGTGTGTCCAGCCGTGCGCGGAGTGGCCATCGCGCCCATGTACCAGTGCTGGTTGAGCTCGAATCCGAGCCCGTGCTCGTCACCGGGGAACGTCGTGTTGAAGTCGGTGAACATCAGCTCCACGGACTCGTCGGAGAGGATCCGGGCCCGTCCGTAGGCTCCGCCGTTGAGCAGTGTCCGGGCGAGCACGGCCAGGTCCCAGGCGCAGGAGAACACACCCGCGTGTCCCGCGACCCCGCCGAACCCGTACGCGTTCTCGTCGTGCACCTCGCCCCACACCAGGCCCCGGTTCAGCCCCGACCACGGCAGCCGGGCGTCCTCGGTCGCGGCGGTCTTCGGCCGCCAGGAGGGCGGTGGGTTGAAACGTGTGCGGTGCATCCCGAGCGGAGCGGTGATCTCGTCGTGGAGCAGTGCATCCAGCCCGTGACCGGTGATCTCCTCCAGGATCAGCTGAAGCGAGATCAGATTGAGGTCGGAGTACAGGTACTTGCTGCCGGGCGGATTCGCCGGAGCCTCGTTCCACAGCAGCCGCAGCTGCCCCTCCCGCGTCGGTTCCTTGTACAGCGGGATCCACGCCCGGAATCCCGACGTGTGCGTGAGCAACTGCCGTACGGTGATGTCCTGTTTGCCCGCGGCCCCGAACTCCGGGAGATACGCCGCGACCCTCTCCTCCAGCTCCAGCGCGCCGCGCTCGATCTGCTGCACGGCGAGGATCGACGTGAACAGCTTGGAGACGGAGGCGAGGTCGAAGACGGTGTCCCCGGCCATCGGGATCTGCCGCTCGGCGGGGAACTCCACCCCCGTGTCGGTCTTCTCGTCGTACGCCGCGTACCGCACCGCCTTGCCGATCGGACGGTGCAGGGCGACCGTCCCGCCCCGGCCCGCGAGCAGCACCGCTCCCGCGTACCAGGGGTGCTTGGGGGAGGGGGAGAGATACTTCTCGGCGTCCGTGACCAGCTGGTCGAGGTGCGCGGCGATGAGCCCGGCCCGCTCGGGGGAGCCGCGCCGCAGGGTCGTGCGCCCGTGACGGGGTCCTGGTTCCGCCGCGGCCGCGCCGCCCGGAAGCGGTCCGATCACCTGGGGGTACCTCCCATGCGCAGCTATGGGGGAGCCCATCCCCAGTGCCAGCACCCCGCCGCCCAGCCTGCGGCGGCTTATCCCTCTGCTCGCCGAGTCCTCTGCCATGTCCCAGCCTCCCTGAAAGAATCCTTCGGGCTTGCGTGCAACACGTGAAACTTTCTTACAGGGGTGAGGGGGCGTCATGACAACCCCCGACCCACCCAAGAATCTGACACTGCATCAGAAAATCTCTTCCCTCGGCCGTTCCGCTGCGGCATCCTGCCGCCCATGGAGACGGAGCTGAGCAAGAAACTGGGAGTCGAGCACGCCATCTTCGGCTTCACGCCGTTCCCCGCTGTCGCCGCCGCCATCACCCGGGCGGGCGGGCTCGGGGTGCTCGGCGCGGTCCGCTACACCGCCCCCGACGACCTCAAACGCGATCTCGACTGGATGCAGGACCACACCGGCGGAAAGCCGTACGGCCTCGATGTCGTCATGCCCGCCAAGAAGGTCGAGGGCGTCACCGAGGCCGATGTCGAGGCGATGATCCCGGAAGGCCACCGCCGGTTCGTCGAGGAGACCCTCGCCAAGCACGGCGTCCCCGCTCTCCCCGAGGGCGAGGCGTCGGGCTGGCGCATCACCGGCTGGATGGAACAGGTCGCCCGCAGCCAGCTCGACGTCGCCTTCGACTACCCCATCAAGCTCCTCGCCAACGCCCTCGGCTCCCCGCCCCGCGACGTCGTCCAGCGCGCCCACGACCACGGTGTCCTCGTCGCCGCCCTCGCCGGCAGCGCCAAGCATGCCCGCCGCCACGCCGAGGCGGGCATCGACATCGTCGTCGCCCAGGGCTACGAGGCCGGCGGCCACACCGGCGAGATCGCCTCCATGGTGCTCACACCCGAGGCAGTCGACGCCGTCGCACCTGTGCCCGTACTCGCCGCCGGCGGCATCGGCAGTGGCGAACAGATCGCCGCGGGGCTCGCCCTCGGCGCCCAGGGCGTCTGGCTCGGCTCGATCTGGCTCACCACCACCGAGGCCGAACTCCACTCCCGCGCCCTCACCGAGAAGCTCCTCGCCGCCGGCTCCGGCGACACCGTCCGCTCCCGCGCCCTGACCGGCAAGCCCGCCCGCCAGCTGCGCACCGAATGGACCGACGCCTGGGACGACGCGGCCGGCCCCGGCACCCTGCCCATGCCGCTCCAGGGTCTGCTCGTCGCCGAGGCCGTCTCCCGGATCCAGAAGTACGAGATCGAACCCCTCCTCGGCACCCCCGTCGGCCAGATCGTCGGCCGCATGAACTCCGAACGCAGCGTCCAACAGGTCTTCGACGACCTCACCCGCGGCTTCGAGCGCGCCGTGGACCGCATCAACCGGATCGCCGGAAGGAGCAAGTCGTGAGTGAGCAGCGGCCCAACGGCTTCTGGGCCCAGGCGGCCGCCGACCCCGGCCGTGCGGTCCTGATCGCACCCGACGGCGAGGAATGGACCGCCGGCCGGCTGCACGCCGACGTCAACCGGCTCGTCCACGGGCTGCGCGCGGCAGGGCTGGAACGGGGTGACGCCTTCGCCGTCGTCCTCCCCAACGGCGTCGAGTTCTTCACCGCGTATCTCGCCGCATCCCAGGCCGGGTTCTATCTCGTTCCCGTCAACCATCATCTCGTCGGACCCGAGATCGCCTGGATCGTCGCCGACTCCGGGGCCAAGGTGCTCATCGCGCACGAACGGTTCGCCGCCGCGGCGACCGCCGCCGCCGACGAGGCGGGGCTCCCCGCGAGCCACCGGCATGCGGTCGGGAACATTCCGGGGTTCCGTCCGTACGCCGAACTCCTGGACGGCCGGAGCGGGTCGGCGCCCGACGGCCGGACCCTCGGCTGGGTCATGAACTACACTTCCGGCACCACCGGCCGTCCGCGCGGCATCCGCCGCCCGCTGCCCGGGAAGCTCCCCGAGGAGACCTACCTCGGCGGCTTCCTCGGCATCTTCGGCATCAAGCCCTTCGACGACAACGTGCATCTCGTCTGCTCGCCGCTCTACCACACCGCCGTGCTGCAGTTCGCGGGCGCGTCCCTGCACATCGGCCATCGACTGGTGCTCATGGACAAATGGTCGCCCGAGGAGATGCTGCGGCTGATCGACGCCCACGCCTGCACGCACACGCACATGGTCCCCACCCAGTTCCACCGGCTGCTTTCCCTGCCGCAGGACGTACGGAGCCGGTACGACGTCACCTCCATGCGGCACGCCATCCACGGCGCCGCGCCCTGCCCGGACCACGTCAAACGGGCGATGATCGAGTGGTGGGGGAACTGCGTCGAGGAGTACTACGCGGCCAGCGAGGGCGGCGGTGCCTTCGCCACCGCCGAGGACTGGCTCAAGAAGCCCGGCACGGTCGGCAAGGCATGGCCGATCAGCGAACTCGCGGTATTCGACGACGACGGCAACCGGCTTCCGCCCGGCGAACTCGGCACCGTCTACATGAAGATGTCGACCGGCGGCTTCAGCTATCACAAGGACGAGGCCAAGACGCGCAAGAACCGCATCGGTGACTTCTTCACCGTCGGTGACCTCGGGGTCCTGGACGAGGACGGCTATCTCTTCCTCCGCGACCGCAAGATCGACATGATCATCTCGGGTGGTGTCAACATCTACCCCGCCGAGATCGAGGCCGCGCTACTCACCCACCCCGCGGTCGCCGACGCCGCGGCCTTCGGCATCCCGCACAGTGACTGGGGGGAGGAGGTCAAAGCCGTCGTCGAACCGGCCGAAGGCCAGACCCCGGGCCCGGCGCTGGCGGCGGCGATCCTCGCCCACTGCGAGCGGCAACTGGCGGGCTACAAACGCCCCAAGAGCGTCGACTTCATCGACGCCATGCCCCGCGACCCCAACGGCAAGCTCTACAAGCGCCGCCTGCGGGAGCCGTACTGGGAGGGGCACGAGCGCCCGCTCTGACCGGCGCCCGCTCTGATCGGCGCCCGCACTGACCGGCGTGGGCCGGACCGGCGTCCGCGACCCAGGAGCGAGGGCAGCGGACCGTCGCCGCCCGGAGCCCCCGGCCGGCGGCGCCCTCACACACCGGCAGGTACGCCAGTGGCACCGGCGGGCCGGCCGGTGCCACCCGGCACGCCCTCACGGGCGGTAAGGGGCCCAGGCGGCAAGGCGGCGGGCGACGCCCGCGACCAGGGCGCGATCCCATCGGCGCAGTACCGCCCCGATCCTTCAACCCCTGACGCGTACCACCTTCAGCTGCGGCGAGCGCTGGATGTCCTTCTCGCAGAAGCGCGCCGTCACCCATCGCTCGTCCGCGTACAGCCCGGTCTGATCGCTGTAGTGCACAGACAGCGGGTTCGACGACTGGGAGTACGTGAGCAGCGTCCGGGCCACCGGACAGCGGCCGCCGTCCCAGCCGACCGCCTGGATGTGGCTGGAGCCGTGCGCCACCTCCGCGTACCCGCCGCCGGCCGGGTTCCACACCGCCTCGATCTTGTTCCAGACACCGAGCGACTCCGTGCCGCCGTGCACCGGGATGCGCTTGCCGTTGCGTACCACGAACTGGCTCGCGCCCAGAGGAGCGTCCAGTGCGATCCCGGCCGTACGCAGCTCGGCCACCGCGTCGGTCAGGGCCTTGGCGAAACCGGGCGAGGCCGTGTCGAGGGTGTGGGGCGTACGGACCGGGTCGGCCGCGGAGAAGGGCACCTTCCACAGCTCGGCCGCCGGGACCGTCCCCGTGAACTTCCGCCAGAAACGGTCGAACAGCAGTGCGCCGCGGCTGTCGGAGTTCACCGTACGGTCCCAGCCCGCCAGCGCTGCGCACGCCTCGGTGTCGCCCGGCAGCACCGCGGGGCAGGCCCTCACCACGTCCGCCGCGGCCAGATATCCGGCGGGCGCACGGTTCGCGAACTGCTGACGCTGGAGATCCGCGACCGTCAGCCCGCCCTTCGCCGCCATCGCCGCGACATCCTCGACCGCGCCGCGGGTGCGCAGCGAGCGGGGCGTGGCGATCGTGCCGAAGACCCGCTCGTAGCCGGTCAGCGGCCGGTCGGCGTTGGCGAGCCAGGCGCTGTCGTTCGAGTTCTCGGCGTACGGGGCGTCGCGCAGCACCGGCATCTTCGACGGTCCGAAGATCCCCGGCTGCACCGCGTCCGTGTCGCTGCCCGTCGCGCAGTCCGACCGCGCGCCGTCGAGTACGGCCACGCCCGAAGCCGGATAGGTCACCTTCCCGAGCGGGGTGGAACAGCGCTGCACCAGCTCGTCGGTGAGCCGAGGCAGCACCTGCGACTGCGTGAAGAGGGAGTGCCCGGAGGAGTCCGCCGCGATGGTGTTGATCCACGGAAGGCCCTGCGTGCGGCGCAGGGTCCGCAGGATGTCGTCGGTGGAGCGGGCCTTGCCGAAGCCCAGCGCGGTGTCGGAGCCGCGGAGGTTGGCCGCGTTCGGGTCGTTCAGGGCGTACGCGGTCGTCGCCGACCAGGGCAGTGGCAGCGAGGGGCCGAGAGAGGTGACGACCGGTCCGTACCGGGTCCACCACTGGGTGCGCGTGAGTGACGTACCGTCCTTGACCGGGACGGTGACGGTCCGCCGGGTCATGCGCTCCGGCTTTCCGTCCACGAGATACGCGGTCGGGTCGGCCGGATCCAGCGTCAGCTGATGCAGATTGAGCGTGACACCGGTCGCGACGGTGTGGCTCCAGGCCACCTTGTCGTTGAAGCCGATGTTGACCACGGCCGCGCCGAGCAGCGAGGCGCCCTGGACGTTCAGCTCGCCCGGGATGGTCTGCTGCGACTGCCAGAAGCGGCGGCCGCCCCGCCACGGGTAGTGCGGATTGCCGAGCAGCAGTCCGTGCCCGTTCGCCGTGGTGTCCCCGCTGAACGCGACCGCGTTGGAACCCATGTCGGCGCTCTCCGCGGCGAAGAGCTGGTGCGCCGCACGCGCGGTCGGGGCGGGGTCCGGCGCCGTACGAGAGGCCCCGGCACCGGGCGGCTGAGCGGCCGTGATGCCGTCGATGCCGCGCCCCTGCCCGCCCAGGACCGACACGGCGAAGCCGCGCCTGGCCACGTCGAGGGCGCTCACCGGACCCACCCATGCCGCTTCGGCGCAGGACGGATCGGTGATGTGGTTCTGCTTCAGCCAGGCGTTGTAGCCGGCTGCCCAGCCGCGCATCAGTTCCTTGACCTGCCGGCTCGGACCGGCCGGCGCGGGCGTGGCGAGCAGCTTCTCGACCGTGCCCGCGTCCCGTACACCCCGGAAGTAGAGATCGCTGGAGAGATTCCTCGTCGCGGACGACAGCGAACCGTCCGGCGGCCCGTCCGGGCCGAAGTACCGTGACCGCTCCCCGCGTACGGTCACGAAGCCGTCGGCCAGGGTGCACACCTGGTCGGCCGCCTGCGCCCAGCCGGTCCCGAAGCCCAGGTTCGCGTAGTCCTTCGCAAGGATGTGGGGTATGCCGTACTCGGTGTAGCGGATGACTGCGGACAGCCCGCCGCCCGCGGGGTGGTGCCGGACGGGCGAGTCGGCGACGGCAGCGGGCGGCACCGAAGCGGTGGCGGTGACCAGGGCGAGACCGGCCAGAACAAGGTGTCTCATACGGGTGCGGAAGAGCAACGTGCCTCCCAAAGTGACGGTGATGAACGCCAGTTGGTACATGCACGCAGCACGGCTCGCCCGATGTCAACATCCCGTTCGGTATCCGATGCTTGACCCCTGGCCCGTGGCCGCCCAGGATCCAGCCATGGCAGCCTTGGAGCGTCTCCTCAGCAGCACCGTCGACGGCGTCCTGCGCCGCAGCGCCCAGCGCACCCCCGACCGCATCGCGGTCCGCTACGCCGGCCGGTCCTGGACGTACGCGGAACTCGACGCGGCCGTCACCACCGCGGCCGCCGTACTGAGCGATCACGGTCTGAGCCAGTACGACCGGGTCGCCACCTACGGACACAACTCCGACGCCTATCTGATCGCCTTCCTGGCCTGCTCCCGTGCCGGGTTCGTTCACGTGCCCGTGAACCACAACCTGACCGGTGAGGATCTCGCGTACATCCTTCGCCAGTCCGGCAGTTCACTCGTTCTCGCCGACCCGGACCTCGCGGACCGCATCCCCGAGGGGTTCGCCGTACGGGCCCTGCGCGACACCGGCGACTCGCTCCTCACCGCGCTCGCCGATCCGCAGCCGTACGACACCGACCGCGACGCCCGCGATCTCGTACAGCTGCTGTACACCTCCGGAACCACCGCGCTGCCCAAGGGCGCGATGATGACCCACCGGGCGCTGGTGCACGAGTACGCGAGTGCGATCGAGGCCCTCGACCTCCGGCCGGACGACCGGCCCGTGCATTCGCTGCCGCTCTACCACTCCGCCCAGATGCATGTGTTCCTGTTGCCGTACCTCGCCGTCGGCGCGGAGAACACCATCCTCGACGGGCCGGACGCCGCACAGCTCTTCGACCTGGTGGAGGCGGGCCGCGCCGACAGTCTCTTCGCGCCGCCCACCGTCTGGATCGGACTGTCCAACCACCCCGACTTCGCCACCCGCGATCTGACCGCCCTGCGCAAGGCGTACTACGGGGCATCGATCATGCCGGTGCCGGTACTGGAGCGGCTGCGGGAGCGGCTGCCGGGGCTCGCCTTCTACAACTGCTTCGGTCAGAGCGAGATCGGGCCACTGGCCACCGTGCTCGGGCCCAAGGAGCACGAGGGGCGGATGGAATCGTGCGGGCGGCCCGTCCGCCACGTCGAGGCGAAGGTCGTCGACGAGGACGGAGAGGACGTCCCGGACGGCACCGCGGGGGAGATCGTCTACCGCTCACCGCAGCTGTGCGAGGGGTACTGGGACAAGCCCGAGGAGACCGAGGCGGCCTTCCGGGGCGGCTGGTTCCGCTCCGGTGACCTCGCCGTCCGCGACGGCGAGGGCTACTACACGATCGTCGACCGGGTGAAGGACGTCATCAACTCCGGGGGAGTGCTCGTCGCTTCACGCCAGGTCGAGGACGTCCTCTACGTACATCCGGCGGTCGCCGAGGCCGCCGTCATCGGACTGCCGGACGCCCACTGGATCGAGGCCGTCACCGCCGTCGTCGTACCGCGCGGCGAGGTGACGGAAGAGGAGATCCTGGCCCACGCGCGCGAGAACCTTGTCGGCTTCAAGACCCCGAAGCGGGTGCTGTTCGTGGACGAACTGCCGCGCAACGCCAGCGGGAAGATCCTCAAGCGGGAGCTGCGCGACCGGTTCGCGTGAGCCGGGACTCTCCCGCCGGCTCCCGCCCGCTCTCGTTCGTTCTCGTCGGCCTCGTCGGTTGCGCGGGGCTACGCCGGTTCCGCCGGTTCCGCGAGGCTCCGTGTATCGGAGGAGCAGCCCGCAGAAAGTAGCCATGTACATAGTGTCCATGTACTCTACTTCTCATGAGTGCGGCATCCGAGGGCCCCACGCCCGGTTTCCTGGTCTGGCGCCTGTCCATGAAATGGCGCGTCGCGGTGGACCGCGCGGTCGCACCGCTGGGCCTGACCCACGCTCAGTACTCCCTGCTGGCGTCCCTGTTGGGCATGCAGCGCTCGGGGCAGCGCCCCAGTCAGCGCCGCCTCGCCGACCACACCGGTCTCGAGCCGCTCTACGTCTCGAAACTCGCCCGCGCCCTGGAGTCCAGCGGTCTGATCGAGCGCACCCCGGACCCCGACGACACGCGGGCCGTGCAGCTGTCCCTCACCCCCACGGGGCGGGAGGTCACAGGCCGTGCGATCGACGTCGTACAGCGGCTCCTCGACCAGCTCCTCGAACCGCTCGGCGGCCTCGACGGCCCGCGTACCGAGGCGTTCGCCGCCGAGCTGACCGCCCTTCTCGACGTACCACTCGAAGCCTCTCCCAAGGAGTAGTCATGTCCACCACCCCGACCGTCAACGGACAGGTCATCGGCCAGGCCCACTACGCCACGCGTGCGGTCCTGGAGCGCGTCCTGGCCCGCACCGGTACCTCGTTCGAGCAGTCGGTGGTGCTGAACGCCACCGCCACCGCCACCGCCAGCGCCACCGCCGCCGTCGCGGTCGGCGAGGGCGATGCGGGCGAGGGCATCGAGCGCGCGCGGCTCGTCGACCGGATGACCGGCACCCTCAAGATCGACGAGGCGGCCGCCCTGGCCGTGATCGCCGAACTGACCTCCGCCCAGCTGCTGGAGACTACTCCCGGCGACGGCTCCGCCCTGCGCCTCACGGACGCCGGAGCATCACTGAACCGCACCATCCGCGCCTCCGTCGGTGAGATCACCGCCCGGCTGTACGCCGACATCCCGGCCGACGACCTGGCCGCGGCGGGCCGCGTACTGGCCGTCGTCACGGAGCGGGCGAACGCCGAGCTGACCGTGGGCTAGCGGGTGTCCGGTGGGTCAGGCCGGATCAGCGAGCGCCCGCCGTGAAGCGGCTGCTGAGCTGAAGCTCTGCGCGATGGACGATTTTCGGTCAAGCATCTATCCCGGCGGCCGGATCAGGTGCATCCTGTGCGCACGCCGCCCGCCCCGAGTCGGGCGGGGGCCACCTCCGTCCCTCCCGGCCTCCCCACGGGAGGGCGGACGCCTGCCGACGCGCCGTTCCCCTGTGCGTGGCGCCGGCCGCGCCATGGTCCGCACTTCAGGTGAGGCCACCGCCCGGCCCGCGCATGTTGCCTCCTCCGCGCCCGCGCCGAAGGTCGAGCGCGGCAGCGACTTCGGTCGACGGGTGCGAGTCCTTCGTCCGACGCGCTGCCGCCCGCACTCCGTACAGGCTGACGGCATGACACCAGCACCGATCGCCCGCCGGACCCTGCTCGCTGGCACCGCGGCCCTGGCCACCGCCTGCGCCGCCGACAACGCGCGTGGCCGTAAGACGTCCACCGACGCGGCGGCGTCGCCGCGGACCGCCGGATCGCTCACCTGCAAAGGCGTCAACTTCGATACGGACCGGGAGGTCTGGCGCACGGAGTATGTCCGCCGGGAGATCGCGGCCATCGAGGAGCAGCTGCACTGCAACGCGATCCTGCTGCTCGGCCACGACCTCGACCGGCTGACGGAGGCCGCATCGATCGCGGCCGCGCAGGGCCTGTTCGTCTGGTTCGAGCCGCGGCAGTTCGACAAGGACGCGAAGCAGACCCTGGCCTTCCTCGGCTCGGTGGCGCGCGCCGCCGAGCGGCTGCGCGCCCGACACCCCGGCGTGGGCATCGCGGTCGGCACCGAGCTGACCATCTTCATGTCCGGCCTGGTGCGGGGCAAGGACTACAACGAGCGCGGCCAGGCGCTGCGGCGCCCCGAGTCGGCCGGCTACCAGGAGCGGCTGAACGCCTTTCTGGACCGGGCACTGACGACCGTACGGCCGCTGTTCCAGGGGCGGGTCACGTACAGCTCGGGGGAGTGGGAGGAGGTCGACTGGCGCGGCTTCGACGTCGTGGGGGCCAATCTGTACCGGACCGCGGACAACAAGGCCACTTACATCAAGAAGGTGCGCGCCCTGCACCGGCACGGCAAGCCCGTCGTCATCACCGAGTTCGGCTGCTGCACCTTCACGGGGGCCAAGGAGCAGGGCGGCATGGGCTTCACGGCGGTGGACTGGGAGCGGGAACCGGCGGTGGTCAAGGACGGCTATGTGCGTAACGAGCAGGAACAGGCCGACGAAATAGGCGAGTTGCTGGACCTCTACGCGGCCGAGAAGGTGCACGGCGCGTTCGTCTACAACTTCATCGCCCCCGACTCGCCCTACTCCCCGCAGCGCCGCCACGACCTGGACATCGCCAGCTTCGCGCTGGCCAAGACCTTCCCCACCGGGACGCGGCGGGGCTACGCGGAGACCGGGCAGTGGGATCCCAAGCGGTCCTTCCACACGGTGGCGCGCCGGTTCCGGTGATACGTGCCGCCACCGGCGCCACGGGTGCCACGAGTGCCACGGGTGCTGCCGATGCCCGAGGAGCCGGGCCCAGGACGCGCCGGCACGGGAACCCCGGCTCGCGGCGGGGCTTCACCTGATCCACCGGACAGGTCCTAATCCCCCCGGTCCGCGTCGCGGAGGTCGACGATTCGCTTGATCTTGCCCACCGAGCGTTCCAGGGTCTCCGGGTCGACCACCTCCACCGCCACCGACACCCCGATCCCGTCCTTCACCGCTGCCGCGATTTCCCGCGCGGCGGCGGCCCGCCGCTCGGGCGACGCCGCGCCGCGCGCCTCGGCCCGTACCGTCAGCGCGTCCATCCGGCCCTCGCGGGTCAGCCGCAGCTGGAAGTGCGGGGCGACACCCGGCGTACGCAGCACGATCTCCTCGATCTGGGTGGGGAAGAGATTCACCCCACGCAGGATGATCATGTCGTCGCTGCGGCCGGTGACCTTCTCCATCCGCCGGAACACCCGCGCCGTCCCCGGCAGCAGTCGCGTCAGATCCCGGGTCCGGTACCGGATCACCGGCATCGCTTCCTTGGTGAGCGAGGTGAACACCAGCTCTCCCTCCTCCCCGTCCGGCAGCACCTCGCCCGTGAACGGATCCACGACCTCCGGGTAGAAGTGGTCCTCCCAGATGTGCAGGCCGTCCTTGGTCTCGACGCACTCCTGTGCCACGCCCGGACCGATCACCTCGGACAGCCCGTAGATGTCGACCGCGTCGATCGCGAACCGCTCCTCGATCTCGCGCCGCATCTCCTCGGTCCACGGCTCCGCGCCGAAGATCCCGACCTTGAGCGAGGTCGTCCGTGGATCGATGCCCTGCCGCTCGAACTCGTCCAGCAGCGTCAGCATGTACGAGGGTGTCACCATGATGATCTCGGGCCGGAAGTCCTGGATCAGCTGGACCTGTCGGGACGTCATCCCGCCCGACGCCGGGATGACCGTGCAGCCCAGCCTCTCCGCCCCGTAGTGCGCGCCGAGGCCGCCGGTGAACAGCCCGTATCCATAGGCCACATGAACCTTGTGCCCGGGCCGCCCGCCGGCCGCGCGGATCGAGCGGGCCACGACGTCCGCCCAGGTGTCGAGGTCGCGGTCGGTGTACCCGACGACCGTGGGACGCCCGGTCGTGCCACTGGAGGCGTGGATGCGCCGTACCCGCGACTGCTCCACCGCGAACATCCCGAACGGGTAGTGATCGCGCAGATCGGCCTTCGTGGTGAACGGAAAGCGCGCGAGATCGTCGAGCGAGCGGCAGTCCTCGGGTCGCAGCCCCGCCTTGTCGAACGACTCCCGGTAGAAGCTGACGTTCTCGTACGCATGGCGCAGGGTGGCCCGCAGCCGTTCCAGCTGCAGGGCCCGGAGCTCCTCGGGGCTCAGTCGCTCCCCGGCGTCCAGCAGATCCGCCCGGTCCGTGACATCCGTGACATCTGTGGCATCCGTGAGATGCGTGAGATCCGTCCTGTCCGTCATACGGAAGACTCCCGTGTCACCATCGCAAGTCGGGCGACCGATCATTCGGTCGAGCTGTCCGTGATCAGTAATCCAGCCACCCGCCCGGGCGTCAAGACCGGCGTCCTGACTTCGGTACGGCGCCGGTCCTCCCGGTCACGCCCGGATCCGTGGACGGTACAGTCGCCCCATGCCCAGACGGCTTCCCGATCCGGCGCCCGAGCCGGCGGTCACCGGCACAGAGATCACGCGGACCGACTGCAAACAGTGCGGAACCGAGGTGCACGGCATCGACGGCCGGTACTCGTGTCCCCTGTGCGGCTGGGTCAACCACTGGAGTGAGGGCCACAACCCCCTTCCGGAAGCCCACCAGGACCCGGACCATCCCGGGCCGCGGAAGTGAGCGACTCCCCGGAGTTTCTCCGGGGGTCTGTTCGTGCCCTGCGGGTTCATGCCCTGCGGGTTCTGCCCTGCGGGTTCATGCCCTGCGGGTTCCTGCCCGGGCGCGCGATCGCCTACGGCGAAACGGCCCCGCCGGTCCCGGGAACCGTTGGCAGGATCGCGGACACCCGGAGAAGATCGCGGTATGCCGAGCTTCAGCGCGTACGACGGGACCACACTCGCTTACCACGTCGAGGGGGCGGGGGAGCCGCTCATCTGTCTTCCGGGGGGTCCGATGCGGGCATCCGCCTACTTCGGTGACCTGGGCGGGCTCGGCGCGCACCGCACACTCGTACGGCTCGATCTGCGCGGCACCGGTGACTCCGCGGTGCCGGACGACCCGGCGACGTACCGCTGCGACCGGCTCGTCGACGATGTCGAGGCGCTGCGGGCGCATCTCGGACTCGACTCCGCAGACTTCCTCGGACACTCGGCCTCGGGCAACCTCGCGCTGCTGTACGCCGCCGCGCACCCCGAGCGGGTGCGCTCACTGACCCTCGTCACCCCCGGTACCCGCGCCCTCGGCGTCGAGGCCACCGAACAGGACTGGCGCGATGCCGTCGCGCTGCGCCACAGCGAGTCCTGGTACCCCGAGGGCCGCGCCGCATGGGAGGCGTTCTGGGCGGGCCGGGACGCCGACGACCTCTGGCCGGACATCGTGCCGTTCATGTACGGCCGCTGGGACGCCGCCGCCAGGGCGCACGCGGCGGACGACGCGCACCAGGCCAACCCGCAGGCGCGACGCGCCTACTTCGCGGACGGCGCCTTCGATCCGGTCGCCACGCTGAAAGCCGTCGCGGCCCTGGACGCGCCGGTCCTCGTGCTCGCAGGCGAGTACGACGGGGGGCCCACCCCGGCCCGCGCCGCGGAGATCGCCGCGCTGTTCCCGCACGGGACGACCGCCGTCCAGCGCCGCGCCGGCCACTATCCCTGGCTGGACGACCCCGGCGCCTTCACCCGTACCGTCGCCGCCTTCCTCGACCCCGCCGTACGCAGCGTCGAGGCCCCCGACGGGACGCGTCTCGCCTACCGCACCTGGGGCGACGAGAGCGCCCCGCCCGTCGTCCTCGCCCACGGACGTGGCGGCAGCAGCCGGGACTGGACACAGATCGCGGAGCAGCTCGCCGTCACCCGCCGGGTGTACGCCATCGACTTCCGCGGCCATGGGCTGAGCGACTGGCCCGGCACCTATTCCTTCGAACTCTTCCGCGACGACCTGCGCGCGCTCATCACGTCCCTGGGACTGCGCGGTACGGACCTGATCGGGCACTCGATGGGCGGGGCGGCCGGGTATCTGCTGGCCGAGGACGAGCCGGAGCTGCTGGGCCGCATGGTCGTCGAGGACGCGGCGCCGCTCGTTCCGCTCGACCCGCCGCGCGGCCCGGCCGAACGGCCCGCCGGCGTCCTCGACTTCGACTGGCCGGTGGTCCCGTCTCTCGATGCCCAGCTCAACGATCCCGACCCGGCGTGGCGCGCGCGCCTCGGCGCCATCACCGCTCCGACCCTCGTGATCGGGGGTGGGCCGACGAGCCATGTCGATCAGGAGGAGCTGGCGCGCCTGGCGGCACTGATCCCCGCGGGGCGGCTCGTCACCATCGAGGCCGGGCATCTCGTCCATGAGGTGCGGCCGGAGGAGTTCCTGGCGGCGCTGAGGGAGTTCGGCATCTGATGCCGGCAGATCACTCCAGCAGCTGATTCCCGCACCAGAATCGTGACGGCGCTGATTCCGGACCCGGCGCCGACCCCGAAGGCCGTGTCGGACGCGGTGCCGGGCGTCCGACCGGGTGCCCGGCACCCGGTGCGTGAAGCTTTGCTGTCGGCCCGTTTAAGAAATCCTCGATGGACTGAACGCTCTGTGCTCGGCAGATTGGTGCCCGTCCACCGACCGGCGCTCTCGTGCCTGGTCAGCCCTGCACCGCCACGCCTGGAGCCGCACCATGAAGGCACTCGTCAAGCAGCACGCTGAGCCCGGGCTGTGGCTCATGGACGTCCCCGAGCCCGAGTACGGCCCCGGCGATGTGCTGATCAAGGTGCTCCGTACCGGCATCTGCGGGACCGATCTCCACATCCGCTCCTGGGACGGCTGGGCCCAGCAGACGATCAGCACACCGCTCGTCGCGGGCCATGAGTTCGTCGGCGAGGTCGCCGCCATCGGCACGGACGTCCAGGACATCGCGGTCGGCGACCTGGTCAGCGGCGAGGGGCACCTCGTCTGCGGCAAGTGCCGCAACTGTCTCGCGGGCCGCCGCCACCTGTGCCGCAGCACCGTCGGGCTCGGCGTCGGGCGTGACGGCGCGTTCGCCGAGTACGTCGCCCTGCCCGCGTCCAACGTGTGGGTGCACCGCACCAAGGTCGACCTGGACATCGCCGCGATCTTCGACCCGTTCGGGAACGCCGTGCACACCGCGCTGTCCTTCCCGCTCGTCGGCGAGGACGTCCTGATCACCGGCGCGGGCCCCATCGGCGTCATGGCGGCGGCCGTAGCCCGGCACGCAGGCGCCCGCAACGTCGTGATCACCGACGTGAGCGAGCCGCGCCTCGAACTGGCCCGCAAGGCCGGCGCCACCCTCGCGGTCAATGTCGCCGAGACCGATATCGCGGAGGCCCAGCGCACCCTCGGCCTGAAGGAGGGCTTCGACATCGGCCTGGAGATGTCCGGCCGCCCCGAAGCCGTGCGCGACATGATCGACAACATGACCCACGGCGGCCGGATCGCCATGCTCGGACTGCCCGCGCAGGAGTTCGCCGTCGACTGGTCCAAGATCGTCACTTCGATGATCACCATCAAGGGCATCTACGGCCGCGAGATGTTCGAAACCTGGTACGCGATGACCGTACTGCTGGAGGGCGGGCTCGACCTCAGCCCCGTCATCACCGGCAGCTACGGCTACCAGGACTTCGACGCGGCCTTCGACGAGGCCGCCACCGCCCGCAGCGGCAAGATCATCCTTGACTGGACCTCCTGATTCCGCTGCTCGGTCCGCCTCACCTGCTTGCCCCGCACGCCCAGTGACCCCAGGGAGCACCTTCTATGTACGCGTCCGTACGCGATGACCTCCGCGCCACCCTCGACGAGATCCGTGCCGCCGGACTCCACAAGCCCGAGCGCGTCATCGGCACCCCGCAGTCCGCGTCCGTCGCCGTCACCGCCGGCGGCGCCCCCGGTGACGTGCTGAACTTCTGCGCCAACAACTACCTCGGCCTCGCCGACCACCCCGAGGTCGTCGCCGCCGGCAAGGAAGCCCTGGACCGCTGGGGCTACGGCATGGCCTCGGTCCGCTTCATCTGCGGCACCCAGGAGGTCCACAAGGAGCTGGAGACCCGGCTCTCCGCCTTCCTGGGCCAGGAGGACACGATCCTCTACTCCTCCTGCTTCGACGCGAACGGCGGCGTCTTCGAGACCCTCCTCGGCGCCGAGGACGCCGTCATCTCCGACGCCCTGAACCACGCCTCGATCATCGACGGCATCCGCCTCTCCAAGGCCGCCCGCTTCCGCTACGCCAACCGCGACATGGCCGACCTGGAGGCGAAGCTCAAGGAGGCGTCCGGCGCCCGCCGCCGCCTGATCGTCACCGACGGCGTCTTCTCCATGGACGGCTACGTCGCACCGCTCCAGGAGATCTGCGACCTCGCGGACCGCTATGACGCGATGGTCATGGTCGACGACTCGCACGCCGTCGGCTTCGTCGGCCCCGGCGGCCGGGGCACCCCCGAGCTGCACGGAGTGATGGACCGCGTCGACATCATCACCGGCACCCTCGGCAAGGCCCTCGGCGGCGCGTCCGGCGGCTACGTCGCCGCCCGCGCCGAGATCGTGGAGCTGCTGCGCCAGCGGTCGCGCCCGTACCTGTTCTCGAACTCCCTCGCCCCGGTCATCGCCGCCGCCTCCCTCAAGGTCCTCGACCTGCTGGAGTCCGCCGGTGACCTGCGGGAGAAGCTCGCCGCCAACACCGCGCTCTTCCGTACGAAGATGACCGAGGCGGGCTTCGAGATCCTGCCCGGCGACCACGCGATCGCGCCCGTCATGATCGGCGACGCCGCCGAGGCGGGCCGCATGGCCGAGCTGCTCCTGGAGCGCGGCGTGTACGTGATCGGCTTCTCGTACCCGGTGGTCCCGATGGGCCAGGCCCGGATCCGCGTCCAGCTCTCCGCCGCGCACTCCACCGAGGACGTGGAGCGGGCGGTTGCCGCCTTCGTCGACGCTCGGGCGACAATGGCCGGGTGATCGACCCGCGCAGGCTCCGCATACTGCGTGCCGTGGCGGACCACCGTACGGTGACCGCCGCGGCCGCAGCGCTGTATCTGACCCCCTCGGCCGTCTCCCAGCAGCTCGCCGCGCTGGAGCAGGAGACCGGCCACGCGCTGCTGATCCGCAGCGGCCGCGGCGTACGGCTGACCGCGGCCGGTGAGATCCTGCTCGCCCACGCCCATGCGGTGCTGTCCCAGCTGGAACGGGCCGAGGCCGAGCTCGCCGCGTACGCGGGCGGCGCGGCCGGGGATGTCACGGTCGCGGCGTTCGCCACCGGCATCGCCGAGGTCCTCGCCCCGGCGATCGGACGGCTCGCCGGGGAGCACCCGGGCATCCGCGTACGGGTCAGGGATGCCGAGGGCGACGAGAGCCTGCCCATGGTCCTGGACGGCGAGGCCGATCTGGCCCTCGCGGTCGAGTACCGCGGAGCACCCCGCGAGGACGACCGGCGCCTCGCCCGCGTCCCGCTCTACGCGGAGCCTTTCGACGCGGTCCTCCACTGCACGCATCCCCTGGCGGGAGGCAACCGCGTGGAGCTCGCCCAGCTGGCCGACTCCGACTGGATCGGCCCGTACCCGGGCAACCCGTGCCACGAGGTCATGCTCCTCGCCTGCGAACTCGCCGGCTTCGAGCCACGGCTGACCCACTCGTCCGACGACTTCCGGGCCGTCGTCGCGCTGGCCGGGGCAGGCGCCGGAGTGGCACTCGTCCCGCGCTCGGCGCTGCGCGGCATGGAGCTCAAGGACACCGTCGTCCTGCCCGTCGCGGGCCCGGCCGCCACCCGCCGCGTCTTCGCGGCGGTCCGTCGCGGCGCCGAGAGCCACCCCCTCCTCAGCCCGGTGCTGGAGGCCCTGACGCACTCGGCGGCGGGCCTGTCCACGGACTGACGCGCTTCCGCCCCGCGGACCGGTCCCGAGTCCCGGGGCCACCGAGGATCCCGCCCCGGTCGACGCGGGTGCCTGCGGACAGCGCGGTCCGGCCGTCGCACGAAGCGGCCGCGCAGAACCCGGTCCGGACCAGGCGGGAACCGGGCCGAGCCGCCCTGCGTCGTAGCGGCATGAAGCCGAGAATCGCCGCGATTCCTGCTCTCCTCCTGGTTGCCGCCTGCGGGCAGCAGACGACTCCCGGCCGTGTCGCCCCGTCCTCGGCATCCCCGCAGCAGCACTACAAGGTCCAGGCGACGGTCCTGGAGAACTCTTCGCACGGATCCCAGCTCTGCTGGACGGTCCTGACGTCGCTGCCTCCGCAGTGCAGCGGTCCCGATGTCGTCGGGTGGACCTGGAAGTCGGTGGAGCGGGAGTCCCGACACGGCACGACCTGGGGCTCGTACGACCTCACCGGCACCTGGGACGGCACCCGCTTCACGCTCACCGAACCCGCGCGGTCCCGCGCTTCCGACGCCCGCGAAATCCCCGAAGACGATGCTCGGGACCCCGACTTCTCGGCCCCCTGCCCGGCACCGGCAGGCGGCCGCAGGCCCGTCGACCGCTCGAAGGCCGACGTCGAGGACTACGAGCGTGCCCTCCGGCTCGCGGAGAAGGACCCGGAATTCGCCGGAGGCTGGATCGACAGCCGGACCGGCGGCGACGGCGCCGGCACCGTCCTCGTCATGCGGTTCACCCGGGACCTGACCGGCCACGAACGCGAGATCCGCAAGGTCTGGGGCGGCCCGCTCTGCCTGACCACCGGCGCGCGCTCCCAGGCCGAACTGCGCAAGGTGCGGGAGCAGGCGGTGAAGGAGCTCCCGCACGCCCTGGAAGCGAGCGTCGACGTCGTACGCAATGCCGTGCACATCAGGACTGTCGTGGCGACCGACGACGTGCAGCGGGACATGGACCGGCGGTTCGGTGCGGGTGTGGTCCGCATCCGTGGCTGGCTGCAGCCGGTCGGCTGAACCGGTCCGCAGCGCGGCCGTCAGTCCGGCGTATCCGGCCGGTACACGTACGGCGTCGTCGTGCTCAGCGCGGTGAAGCCGAGGCGCCGAAGAATCGGCCGGCTCGTCGGCATGGCGTCCACCTGCAGGTAGCGGTAGCCGCGGGCGGCCGCGATACCGCTGCGGAAGGCGACCGAGGCCCGGTAGATGCCGCGGCCGCGCCACCCGGGCACGGTGCCGCCGCCCCACAGCCCCGCGAAGTCGCGGCCGGGAGGCAGCTCCAGCCGGGACGAGCTCACCGGTACGTCCCCGGCCATCGCGACGACCGCCACGACAGTGGCCGGTCGGGCGGACAGCTGGGTGAGAAGCTGCGCCCTCAGCCGGGAACTGTTCGTGCCGAACGCCTGCTCGTGGACCCTGGCCACGAGGTCCACACCGGCCGCGTCGGTCACCTGGCGAAGTTCCACGCCCTCCGGCAGTTCCACGGCCATGGGCAGCTCGTCCCCCGCGGCGACCAGCAGCGTCTCCTCGGGCTCCGGTTCGAATCCGGCTGCGAGCAGCCGCTGTGCGAGATCGGCTGGCCCGTCGTGTGCGTACAGCTTCCATTCGAACTCGCGCCCCAGCGAGGTGAAATGCCGTATCTGGTCCGCGATGGCCTCGTCCGCGGTCGCCGCGTCCAGGCCCGACCACACGACCCCGTTCCAGCCGTGGTCCCCGGCGGTCTGCCGCACCACGCCACCCACCCGCTCGACCTGTGCCCCCGGGCCGTCGGCCGGTGCCCCCTGCCGCATCTGCCGGTCGTACAGGGCCCGCACCTCGTCATGATCCATCCGGTCACCTCAGCACCGGCCGCCGCGCCCGGCAACCGGATTCCGGACGGGCGGCGCGGGCTGCGGCTCTGGCCCCGGCCCCGGCCTCAGAGTCAGGCCCCCCGCACGAGACGGTCCACCGCCGCGGTGCCGGACGCGTACGGCAGCGCGAGCGCGGGCATCGGTCCGGGCACCGCTCCCGGCATCGCTGCCGGCACCGGACCCCGGCCCGTCCCCTGCGCGTGGTGTGCCGCGTACAGGGTTTGCTCAAGACCCGCCACCAGCTGCTGCACATCCGTCTGCGGCCGCACCACGAGCCGCAGATAGCGGCTGGAACTGCCGATCTTGTTGCCGCACTCCCGGACCAGCACTCCGTGCTCCTCCAGCAGCCGGTCCCGCAGCGCCGCGCCGTCGACCCCCTCCGGCAGCCGCACGTACACGAAGTTGCCCTGGGACGGGTGGACGGTCAGGCCGGGCAGCCGGCTCAGATGCCAGATCATCTCCTGGCGGTCGCGTTGCACGAGCCGCAGGCTGTGCGCGTACTCCAGCCGGTGCTCCTTGAGCATGAACACCACGGTCTCCGCGAAGGAGTTGAGATTCCACTTCGGCAGCGCCGCCCTGATCCGCCCCGCGAGGCCCGGATTGGCGACGAGGTAGCCGAAGCGCACGCCGTGCAGGCCGAAATTCTTGCCGAGACTGCGCAGCACGATCGTGTTCGGGCGCAGCACCGCGTCGGCGACGACGCTCGTCTCCGTCTCGGCGTCCGCGAACTCCAGGAAGGACTCGTCCACGACGACCAGGTCCAGGTCCTGAAGGGCGTCGAGGAGCGCGAGGACGGCGTGGCGCGGCAGCAGCCCGCCGTCCGGGTTGTTCGGATTGCAGATGACGGCCGTACGGGACCCCCGGTTCCGTACGAACTCCACGAACGAGGCCGGATCGAGGGCGAACCCCGAGGACTCCGGCAGCGGGAACATGTCGACCCGCTTGCCCGTCTCCATCGGCTGGTCGGTCCAGCGGCCGAACGTCGGGACCGGCACGGCGAGCGACTCACGCACCAGCAGATGGTCGATCCAGGTGATCAGCTCGGTCGAGCCGTTGCCCATGGCCACCGTCTGCGGGTTGAGGCCGAGCACCGAGCACAGCTCGGTGGTGATGGTGTCCGCGCCGCTGGGGTAGTACGTGAGGATCTCCCGCAGCCGGTCGCCCAGCTCCTCGAACATCTCGGGCGTCGGAAAGTACGGATTGCAGGGGATGCAGAAGTCGATGATCGCGCGGCTGTCCCCCGCCGCCCTGTTGAGGGACGCGTACGAGGGGCTGTGCGCCGTCGACGCGCGGAAGAGCTCGGTGACGTTGCTGCCGGCTTCGGCCATGGGGAATCCTCCGGGGGGTGGCTGGCTGCTGCCTGCCGGGGTATACGTAAGCCCGCACGACCTTGCTCAATGCTCCGCCCAACGCGGGCCTCTCGCCGGGCATCGTGAAGCAGCGGACACCGTTCTTGCAGACGGCCACCGCCCTGTACGCGGCCCGGCCACCGCCCGTGCAGGCGGCACCGAAGCCCGGATGCTGCCGGACAGCCGCCCGGGCACCGTGCCTGCGTCCGTGCCGCGCGCCCCGTCGTGCCCCGTGGGTCGGTGCGTGTGAGGTGCGCTCTCCAACCGTCGACGGGTGGAACGGCGGGCGCCAGCGGGGTGTACCGGCGGTCCAGGACCCGTCCGTCCGTCAGGCAGAGGTCACGACGGCGTGAACTCCGCCTACTCCGAGTGGGACTGCAAGAAGTCCGCCAGCGGCACGTGGCAGCTCTGGGTGAACGACGAGTCGTAGACGACCGACGGCCGTCCACGGAGCCATCCGGAAGTGTCACCGCGGCCCCGGCAGCAGGTCCGCTGCCGGGGCCGCGGGCATCCGGCACACCGCATGCGCGCCGGTACGCCGGCGCTCCGGGACGTCGGTTCGTCGGCGCGCCCGCACGTCGGCGCGTCGGTACTTCGGTACTTCGGTACGTCAGGTCACCGGCCCGGGACGGCCTGACCCTCGCCCCCCGCCTCCGCCGTCGCCACCGCCCGCGCCCAGCGGTAGTCCGCCTTCCCGCTCGGCGAGCGCTGGATCGCCGGTGTGATCACCAGCTGCCGGGGGATCTTGTACCCGGCCAGCCGCGTACGACAGTGCGCCTGCACGGAGTCCAGATCCAGCGGGCCCGCGCCGGCCCGCAACTGCACGACCGCCGCCACATGGTTGCCCCATGTCGCATCGGGTACCCCCGCGACCAGCGCGTCGTACACGTCCGGATGGGCCTTGAGCGCCTGCTCGACCTCCTCCGGATAGACCTTCTCGCCGCCCGTGTTGATGCACTGCGAGCCGCGGCCGAGGACGGTGACGACGCCCTCCTCGTCGACCGTCGCCATGTCGCCGAGGAGCACCCACCGCTCGTCGCCCTTCTGGAAGAAGGTCTCGGCGGTCTTGTCCGGGTCGTTGTAGTAGCCGAGAGGCACATGGCCGCGCTGAGCGATACGGCCCGGCTCACCGACGGCCACGGGTTCGTACGTGGCCGGGTCGACGACCTGCGTACGGGCGTTGACGCGCAGCCGGAAGCCCTTGTCCTGGCCCGAGTCGTCCGTCGCCGTGCCGTTGAAACCGGACTCCGAGGAGCCGAAGTTGTTCAGCAGCATCACGTTCGGCGCCAGCGCCTTGAATTGCTCGCGCACCGTCTCGGACATGATCGCGCCCGACGAGGACACACTGAACAGCGCGGAGAGGTCCGTGCCCTTCAGCGATCCGTTCAGCGCGTCGATCAGCGGCCTCAGCATCGCGTCGCCGACCAGCGACACGGACGTCACCCGCTCCCGCTCGATCGTGCGGAGTACCTCTTCGGGCACGTACTTGCGGTGGAGCACGACCCGCTGCCCGAAGTTGAAGCCGATGAACGCCGTGAGCGTCGACGTCCCGTGCATCAGCGGGGGAGTGGGGAAGAACGTGATGCCGTCGCCGCCCGCCGCCACCCGCTCGGCGAGCTCCTCCGGCCGTTTCACCGGCTCCCCGGTGGGCGCGCCGCCGCCGAGCCCGGCGAAGAAGAGATCCTCCTGCCGCCACATCACCCCCTTGGGCATACCGGTGGTGCCGCCGGTGTAGATGATGAACTGGTCGTCCGCCGAGCGCGGACCGAAGCCGCGCTCCGGCGAGCCGGCCGCCTCGGCGTCCGTGAAGGCCGTGCAGTCGAGCGCGGGGGCGTCCCTGGGAGGGGTCCCCACCCGTACGAGATGCCGGAGCTTCTCGGTCCGCGGCAGGGCGGCCGCGACCCGTTCCGTGAACTCGGCGTCGAAGACCAGAGCGGCGAGATCCGCGTCGCGGTAGAGGTAGACCAACTCCTCCTCCACGTAACGGTAGTTCACATTGACCGGGACGAGGCGTGCCTTCAGACAGCCGAGGACGGTCTGCAGATACTCGATGCCGTTGTAGAGGTGCAGCCCGAGGTGGTCGCCGGGCTTCAGACCGGCGTCCGCGAGGTGGTGTGCGATGCGGTTCGCGGCGGCGTCGAGCTCCGCGTAGGTGAGCCGGCGCTCCGCGCCCGTACCGGGATGGTCGATGTGGACGAGCGCCTCGCGGTCCGGGACCACGTCCACGACCGACTCGAACAGGTCGGCAAGGTTGTACTCCACCATTCCTCCTGACCCCGGCCGCACTCGGCGCTGACAACTGCCTCGGAGCGGTCATTAGAGCGCCGCCGCAGGCAAGTGGGAAGGGGTCCCGCAGAAGAAATCTGACTGACTGTCAGAAAACTATTGAACTGGACCCCGGCCTCCTGCAACCTGTTCTAGGTCTTGAGACGGGAGGACGGTCATGGCGGGTACGGAACACCTCACCGTGCAGCGCGAGGGCGCCACACTGGTGCTCACCCTGAACAGGCCCGAGGCGAAGAACGCACTGTCGCTGCCGATGCTGGTCGGGCTTCACGACGGCTGGCTGGAGGCCGACGAGGACGACGACATCCGCTCGATCGTCCTCACCGGGGCGGGCGGCTCGTTCTGTGCCGGGATGGACCTCAAGGCCCTGGCGGGCAGGGGGATGGACGGGCAGCAGTACCGGGACCGGCTCAGCGCCGACCCCGATCTGCACTGGAAGGCGATGCTGCGCCACCATCGCCCCCGCAAACCGGTCATCGCCGCCGTCGAGGGCCACTGTGTGGCCGGCGGCACGGAGATCCTCCAGGGCACCGACATCCGTGTCGCGGGCGAGAGCGCCACCTTCGGGCTCTTCGAGGTGAAGCGCGGCCTCTTCCCGATCGGCGGCTCGACCGTACGGCTCCAGCGCCAGATTCCGCGCACCCACGCACTCGAAATGCTCCTCACCGGCCGTCCCTACACCGCCGCCGAAGCAGAACGCATCGGGCTCGTCGGTCACGTCGTCCCCGACGGCACCGCCCTGGACAAGGCTCTCGCCATCGCCGGACAGATCAACGACTGCGGCCCGCTGGCCGTGGAGGCCGTGAAGGCATCGGTGTACGAGACCGCCGAGATGACGGAGACCGAAGGGCTCGCAGCAGAACTGAAACGCGGCTGGCCCGTCTTCGACACCGCCGACGCGAAGGAGGGCTCCCGGGCGTTCGCCGAGAAGCGCCCGCCGGTCTTCCGCCGCGCATGATCCGGCGCCTGACACGCAACCGCCCCCGGCACAGAAACGGAGTCCCATGTCAGCCGCCCCCGCACCGGAGGTGCTGCGCGCACCGCTCGTCGTCGAGTTCCCCTTCACCCGCTCCCTCGGTCCCGTCCAGTCCGCCTTCCTCACCGGCCTGCGCGAACGCACCGTCCTCGGTGTGAGGACCTCCGACGGCCGCGTGCTCGTCCCACCCGTCGAGTACGACCCGGAGACCGCCGAAGAGATACGCGACCTCGTCGAGGTCGCCGCCACCGGCACCGTCACCACCTGGGCCTGGAACCCCGAGCCGCGTCGCGGCCAGCCCCTCGAAACCCCCTTCGCGTGGGTCCTGGTGACACTCGACGGGGCCGACACCGCGCTGCTCCACGCCCTCGAGGCGCCCGGCCCCGACGCCGTACGCACCGGCATGCGCGTCCGTGTCCGCTGGGCCGCCGAGCGCACCGGAGCCATCACCGACATCGCCTGCTTCGAACCGTACGAGGACGGCGAGGAGCCCGCGCCGGCACAGAGCCACAGCGGGGAGTTCGAGAACCCCGTCACCGGCATCGTCGCACCCGCCCGGCTCGACTACATCTACAGCCCCGGCCGCGCCCAGGCCCGCTACATCAACGCCCTCGCCGGGCAGCGCACCACCGGCGAACGGTGCCCGTCCTGCCGCAAGGTGTACGTCCCGCCCCGCGGTGCCTGCCCCACCTGCGGTGTCGCCACCTCCGAGCAGGTCGAGGTCGGCCCGCGCGGCACGGTCACCACGTACTGCATCGTCAACATCAAGTCTCGGCATCCGGCGAACCTCGACATCGACGTTCCCTACGTCTACGCGCACATCGCCCTCGACGGCGCGGACCTCGCCCTGCACGGCCGCATCGGCGGGATCCCGTACGACCAGGTGCGCATGGGGCTGCGGGTCGAACCCGTGTGGACCGAAGGAGGGCGCTACCCCGACCACTACCGGCCGACCGGCGAACCCGACGCGGACTACGACACCTACAAGGAGCTGCTGTAGCCATGCGAGACGTCGCGATCGTCGCCTTCTCCCAGACCGACCACCGGCGCAGCAGCGAAGAGCTCTCCGAGGTCGAGATGCTGATGCCGGTCCTGCACGAGGTCCTCGACCGGACCGGACTGCGCACCGGCGACATCGGCTTCACCTGCTCCGGATCGTCCGACTATCTCGCCGGACGCGCTTTCTCCTTCACGATGGCCCTGGACGGTGTCGGAGCCTGGCCGCCGATCTCCGAGTCCCATGTCGAGATGGACGGCGCCTGGGCGCTCTACGAGGCCTGGGTGAAGCTCCTCACCGGAGAGGCCGACACCGCGCTGGTCTACGCGTACGGGAAGTCCTCACCGGGCTCCGTGCGCGATGTGCTGACCCGTCAGCTCGACCCCTACTACGTCGCCCCGCTCTGGCCCGATTCGGTCGCCCTCGCCGCGCTCCAGGCGCAGGCGCTCATCGACGCGCAGTACACGAGCGAACGGGAACTCGCCGGTATCGCCGCCCGCAGCCGCACCGCGGCCGCCGCCAACCCGCATGCCCAGGTGCGCGGACTGCGGGATCAGGGGGACTACGTCGTACAGCCGCTGCGCACCGGAGACTGCCCGCCCGTCGGCGACGGCGCGGCCGCGGTGATCCTCGCGGCCGGGGACGGGGCCCGCGAACTGTGCGAACGGCCCGCCTGGATCCGCGGCATGGACCATCGCATCGAACCGCACAGCCTCGGCGTACGCGACCTCACCGACTCGCCTTCCACCCGGCTCGCGGCCGAGCGCGCCGGGGCCTTCGACCGACCGGTGGACACCGCCGAACTGCATGCCCCGTTCACCTCCCAGGAGGCCGTGCTCCGCAAGGCCCTCGACCTCGACGACAGGGTGAGGATCAACCCGTCCGGCGGAGCACTCGCCGCCAACCCGGTCATGGCCGCGGGCCTCATCCGCATCGGCGAGGCCGCCGCCGGCATCCACCGCGGCGCGTCCGACCGGGCCCTCGCCCACGCCACCTCAGGACCCTGCCTGCAGCAGAACCTGGTCGCCGTCCTCGAAGGAGAGCCGCATGTCCGGTAAGGAGCCCGTGGCCGTCGTCGGCATCGGCCAGACCAAACACGTCGCGGCCCGCCACGACGTCTCCATCGCCGGCCTCGTCCGCGAGGCGGCCCGGCGCGCCCTGGACGACGCCCGGCTGACCTGGGCGGACATCGACGCCGTCGTCATCGGCAAGGCCCCGGACTTCTTCGAGGGCGTGATGATGCCGGAGCTGTACCTCGCCGACGCGCTCGGCGCCGTCGGCAAACCCATGCTCCGCGTCCACACCGCGGGCTCGGTCGGCGGCTCCACCGCCCTCGTCGCCTCGAACCTGGTCGCGGCCCGCGTCCACCGCACCGTCCTCACTGTCGCCTTCGAAAAACAGTCCGAGTCGAACGCCATGTGGGGCCTGTCGCTGCCCATTCCGTTCCAGCAACCCCTTCTCGCGGGCGCCGGCGGCTTCTTCGCCCCGCACGTACGGGCGTACATGCGCCGCACCGGCGCACCCGACACGGTCGGCTCCCTCGTCGCGTACAAGGACCGGCGCAACGCCCTGAAGAATCCGTACGCCCATCTGCACGAGCACGACATCACCCTGGAGAAGGTGCAGTCCTCGCCGATGCTGTGGGACCCGATCCGCTATTCGGAGACCTGCCCGTCGTCCGACGGCGCCTGCGCGATGATCCTCACCGACCGGGCGGGCGCGGCCCGCTCACCGCACCCCCCGGCCTGGGTGCACGGCGGCGCGATGCGCAGCGAGCCCACCCTCTTCGCCGGGAAGGACTTCGTCTCCCCGCAGGCGGGCAAGGACTGCGCGGCCGACGTCTACCGGCAGGCCGGGATCGCCGATCCGCGCCGGGAGATCGACGCGGTCGAGATGTACGTACCGTTCTCCTGGTACGAGCCGATGTGGCTGGAGAACCTCGGCTTCGCGGCGGAGGGCGAGGGCTGGAAGCTCACCGAGTCCGGCGTCACGGAACTGGACGGCGATCTGCCGGTGAACCCGTCCGGCGGGGTGCTCTCCACCAACCCCATCGGTGCCTCCGGAATGATCCGGTTCGCCGAGGCGGCCCTGCAGGTGCGGGGGCAGGCGGGTGAGCATCAGGTGGACGGCGCCCGCAAGGCGCTCGGCCACGCCTACGGCGGCGGATCCCAGTTCTTCTCCATATGGCTGGTCGGCTCGGAGCCGCCCTCGAACTGACCGCCGGGCGCCGCCCGGGCCGGCCGCGGTCGTCCCGCCGCGGCCTGTCCGCGACCCGCGACGATCGCTAGTCTGAGCCCGGACGACGAACCGGGAGGAGTACGGACGTGGCCGAGACCATCACCACGCAGCAGCCGCTTTCGGGGTGGGACAAGCCGGACCTCGATCTGAGCCAGGCCGACTGGCAGTCGGGCAGTCAAGGAGCGGGCGACGTCCAGATCGCCTTCGTCGAGGGCTTCATCGCGATGCGGAACGGCGCCCGCCCCGAGAGCCCGTCATTGATCTTCACTCCGGCCGAATGGCGTGCCTTCGTGCTCAACGCCCGCGAGGGAGAGTTCGACCTCACCTGACCGACGCGGCGCGCGGGTGGTGCGCCTGGATCTCGGACGCCCAGGCAGGCGATTGGTGGATCATAGATCCAGATCGGCAGTTCGCCTGGGTTCGGAAGGGCCTCTTCTTCATTCTGCGATGGATGCAAGGAAGTGGTGGGTGACCTAGGGTGTTGATCATGAGTGGAGAGCGTGATCTGCGCCGCCTGCTGACCGGAATGCGGCCCCAACTGAACCCGGGCCGCTATGTCTTCGCCACCGTCGGCGGCCCCGTTCCACCGGGCCTCACCCCCGTCGTCACCGTCGCCGAGGACGAGGGCCTCACCCTTGTCGTACGCCAGGAGGAGGCCGACGCCGCCGAGCTGGCCTACGCGTACGTCGCCGGCTGGATCACCCTGCGCGTGCACTCCGCGCTGGAAGCCGTCGGACTGACCGCCGCCGTGGCCTGCGCGCTCGCCGACGCGGGCCTGAGCTGCAACGTTGTCGCGGGCTTCCACCACGACCACCTGTTCGTGCCCTACGACCGCGCCGACGAGGCCGTCACTCTCCTGCGCGATCTGGCCACGCGATCCGCCTGACGGGCGCCCCGGCAGGCGCCGCCGTCGGGCCGTTCCGTGGGACGGGAGCCCGGGTCGGCCGACGGGGCGCCCGGGCACGTACCATGGCGGCATGTCCTTCCTCCGCCGCCGCAGCGCCGCCACTCCCGCGGGCCCGGACTTCGATGTCCTGGCCATGGACCCGGGGGACTGGCCCGGCAATCTGGGCGCGGGCCTGCTGCCCGCGCCGGACGGCAGCTGCCAGGGTGTCTTCCTGCGCTACGACCTGTTCGGCGGCCGCGGACCCGCGATGATCATCGGCAATCTGCCGGAGGGCTCGCCCGCCCGGGAGCTCGCCGAGGGCCAGGTGCCCTTCGAGGTCGCCCAGCTCCTCGCGGCGCTGGAGAACGACGACGAGGTCACGGTCGTCGGTACCGAGGACGTCCCCGTCATGCAGGGCGACAACCTGCTGATCGTCCGCAGGATCAAGCTCTCCGAAAGCCGTATCTCCTGCGTCCAGTTCGACCGCAGCGACAACGTTCTCGTCACCATCGCCAGCTGGGACCGGCCGATCACCGACGATCTGTACGCACTGCTGAAGCCGCTGCCCGCGGAGCTCTTCCAGCAGGGCTGAACCCTCCCTCGGGCGAGAAGTCCAAGCACGGGCGAGCTCCGTCCGAGCGACGGTCTTGTCATGAGCCTTGTCACGGTCACGGCTGACCGGCGCTCGACCAAGCGCGTCGATTCATCCGATGAATGGACACGCATCACCGTACGCGGCGCCCTCGACGACAACGGCCTGCGCTTCGAGGCCCAGATCCGTATCCGCACACAGAGCGGGACGCTCACCGCCGACCGGACGGCCGGCACACTCACCGTCACCGGCGCCGACAGCACCCACTTCGCCCTCGCCGCCGGCACCGACTACGCCGACACCCACCCGCACTACCGCGGCGACGACCCGCACACCACCGTCACCCGCACGGTCGACGACGCCGCGACCCGGCCCAGCCCTACGATGTGCTGCGCGCCCGGCACATTCGCGACCCGCCCGGGTGGGTCGTACACAACGAGACCAACCCGTCCGCACCCTCGGCGACTCGCCCGCGTTCCGCGCACGACTGGAAGCGGCACTCGCGAAACTCGACCCCGGCCTGCGTGTCGGTGGGCCGAGGCCGCGAAGGTCTCACTGACCGCACGGGGCGACGGCGGCACCGGCGGCCGACCGGAACAGATCGACGATCCGTACCGCCGACATCCCCAGTGCCATGGGCCCGTCGGTCCGCAACGGGGAACCCGCCCCGCGGCGCACGTCCTCGGCCCTGTAGCGCCGCACGCCCCGGTGCCAGTTCAGGATGCCCGCGATCCAGTCCTCCAGCTCCCGCACATGGGTGTCGAGGGCGGCTCTGCCCTTGGCGTCCAGGTCGAACTCCTCGTAGAGCACGGGGAGTTCATGCTCCTTCACATACAGGAACTGACGCATTCTCGAACGCATCAGATCATCCGTGATCGCGACCGCGCTCGGATGGTCGCAGCCGAAGAACGACTGCACGACCAGCACGCAGTTGTGCACCTCACCCTCGACCTCGATCTCCTTCTGGTACGAGAAGAGGTCGTTGACCAGCATGGCGTAGTCCGACGCGGAGTTCTTCAGACTCCGCACCGTCCCGCTGCGGTAGATCCCGGGCGGAAGCTCACCTTCGTGCCGTAGCCGGCAGAGCATCATCGTGAGCTCGGAGCCGAAGGTGTGGCGCCGCATCTCGATGTAGTCGACGGGGTCGGGCACCCGGTGCTGCGCCTGGTTCTGGAGCTCCCAAAGCCAGCTGTCGAGCATGGCGTCCAGCGCCCGTCGCAGTGCGGCCCGCGCCTCGGGCCCCATCGGTGCGGCGGTCCTCGTCCACAGATCGGCGAGGGCCCGCTCCATCGGGCTCACCGCGACGGCCGCGGCGGCGGCCGGGTCGTCGACGGGCATGCACTGCTTGAGCCGGTCGGTGCAGGCCTTCGCCTCGAAGAGCTTGCGCGGACGCCCGAACACCAGCGGGTAGTAGTCGTCTGCGTACGTCCCCCACGTCATCCACTCCGCACTCAGCTCCAGCTCCTCCGGCGTGGCGTCCGGATCCAGCCCCGCCGAGCAGAGCGCGAAGTCGAAACCGGCGAGCATCGGCTCGTCCCAGATGTCGTTGAGCAGACCCATCCGGCCCGCCCACGCGATGGACTTCTCCCGTGCGTCGTCCAGATGCGGGCTGAGCGAAAGCGGGAACGGGCAGTCGAACTCGGGCAGCAGCGACGGGCCGACCCGCTGGCGCGGCACATGGGTCAGGTTGCGCAGCCGAGCGCCGGCCGGGCGGCCGAACAGCGTCCCGATGCCGAGGGCCGAGGTACCGAGCACCCCGCTGAACAGCGACGGCCCGGTCACCACGCCCTTGTTCATATAGCGGCTCGAGCGCATGTGCCATTCATGGCCGCCGGACTGCCAGTCCTGGAGGCCCTTCGTGTACGCGGCGATCGCCGCGCACTCCGCCGGATCGAGCCCCTTCTCCACACAGAGCGCAGGCACCTCGGTCAGCGCCGTGTTCTCGAACTGCTGCAGTCGCGACGTCAGCAGATCGTTGACGGATTCGGCCGCCTCCTGCGTCGTGCAGCCCAGGAAGGTCTCCATGACCAGCACACCATTGCTCAGCTCACCCTCGTCCTCGACCTCACGCTGGTACGAGAAGAGGTCGTTGCGCAGATGGACGGCGTCGGCGAACGCCTCGGTGAGCACCCGCAGCGGCCTGGCACCCGCCACCTGCGCGGGCAGCTCCGCGCCCGCCGCGTACTCGATGAGCCCCGCCGACCACGGCGCGCCGCCGACCTTGCGGCGCATCTCGATGTACTCGACGGGATTGGCGATCCGTCCCTCGTTGATGTTGTCGAGCTCCCAGATGGACTCGTTCAGCAGATGCTCGGTCGCCAGCGCGAAACGGGCCCGCCAGGCGGGCGACATGCCCGGCACGGTCCGCGCCCAGAGATCGGCCAGACCCGCCTCGACCTGGTTCGTCGGCTCCGGAGTGCCCTGTGCCGGATCCAGCGGCATGAACGCCGGCAGCCGGCCCAGATACGCCTTGCCGCCCCGCATGTCCCCGCTGCGCTTGAACACCTCGAGGAAGTGGTCGTCGAAGAAGAACACCCACACGTACCAGTCCGTCACCAGTGACAGCGCCTCGGCCGAACAGTCCGGGTGCGTGTACGCGCACAGCAGGGCGTAGTCGTGCGCTTCGAGATCCTCCGACTCCCAGATCCCCGACCCCTCCAGCATGCCCATGCGGCGCGCCCACTCCCTGGTGTGCTGCCGCGCCGCATCGACATGAGGGTTGAGACGTGCCGGATACGGTACGTAGAAATCCGGCAGTTCGAAGGGCTGTGCCATGCATGCCCGGCCTTTCGGTGAGCGTCCGCGCGCGAGCCGCGCGGACCGGTCGCGTACGGGCCAGCCCTACCCGTCGCCCTTCCGGCCCACGCGGCGGCGGTGATCACCCGTCCGGATGAACCGCCAGGGCCCGGCTAGCGAATCATCACGCGCACATCAGCCGCCTTCACGAACGCGACCCGGTGCCCGAACTGGATCTCGTAGTACATCTCCTTGCCCCGCACCACCCTGTGCCCTGTCGTGTCGAACGCCGTCGCGAAGTAGTACTCGCCCGGAGTCAGGTCGCCGACCACGTACTTCTGGCCCGCGAGCAGCTTGTACGGCAGCGGTGTCACGGCTTGCACGGGCACACCCGCCGGGTACGCGGACGCCTCCGGATAGGCCCGTCCGTACACCGGGACCTCCGCCAGATCCTCCCGGGGCGTCAGGATCGCGGCCCGCGCGGCCACCGCGGTCGGCTGCGTACGCGGGTTCAGGAACCAGGCCTTCTGGCCGAGATACCAGATCGCCGTCCAGTCGCCACGCCGCTCCGCGACCGCGTACCGCTGGCCCGTCGAAGCCCTGGCGCCCGTGTCGTTGACGCCGTTCGTGGAGTCCCCGCCGCCCGGGCGTAGACCGATGTCCTTGACCAGCGGGGCGGACTCGTCCGGCGCGGTGTGCAGCCGTACCGCGCCCGAACCGTGCGGGGCACAGGCATCTCCCGGCTTCGAGCAGCTCGTGTAGAACGGCTGGTGCTTCGCATAGTCCGGACGGATCGTCACCGCGGCGGTGTCCGGGCCCCCGGACGGCACGAACGGCCGGCCGAGCAGTGCGAAGTAGTGCGCCCAGTCCCAGTACGGACCCGGGTCGGTGTGCATCCCGGGGATCGTCGAGGGAACCGTGCCCGGCACATTGTCATGGCCGATGATGTGCTGGCGGTCCAGCGGGATGCCGTACCGCTTCGCGAGATACCGCACGAGGCGCGCGGAGGCGCGGTACATCGCCTCGGTGTACCAGGCGTCGGGGCTGACGAGGAAGCCCTCGTGCTCCAGGCCGATCGACTTGGCGTTGATGTACCAGTTCCCGGCCTGCCAGCCGACGTCCTTCAGCCGCAGATGCTGTGCGATGTGGCCGTCGGAGGAGCGCAGCGAGTACTGCCAGGACACATACTCCGGGTCCTGGACGAGCTGGAGGGTGGTGTCCCAGGTGGCCTCGGTGTCATGGATGACGATGTATCTGATCGACTGGGACGTGGGCCGGTCGGCCTTGTCGTGATTGCCGTAGTCGCCTTCGCCGAACTCCTTGTACGGCGCCGGGATCCACTCGCACGCCACCGTCTGCGGGCACTCCGTCTGTTCCGCGTCTACGGTGCGCAGGCCGA
The DNA here is from genome assembly GCF_056435785.1 of Streptomyces sp. NPDC043870. Taxonomy (NCBI): domain Bacteria; kingdom Bacillati; phylum Actinomycetota; class Actinomycetes; order Kitasatosporales; family Streptomycetaceae; genus Streptomyces; species Streptomyces sp. NPDC043870. Next base: position 287,451 of record NZ_JBWKDT010000006.1, on the reverse strand, counting down.
GCCGCGCGGTGGTCGCCGTGTCCGGCCGCAGGCCGGCGTCGGCGTGCAGCGCGACCAGCTGGCCGCTGTCGGTGGTGCGCCGCTGACCGGAGCGGATGATGTCGTATACATCATCGGCGTACGTCGTCGCGGTCGCCGTGTCGTCTGCTCCGGAGAACCGTGCCACCGCCCCGTACCAGTCCGCCGGATCGGCACTGAGCTCCTGGCCGAGGTGCTTCTGCGCGGCGGCGAGCAGGGCCGCGCCACCCCGGATGTTCGCGGCGGGGCTGGTGCGCAGCTGCTCGTCCGAGATGCCGGTGAGTTCCGCCGCCCGCTCCAGCGTCCGCAGCCGGTCCGGCAGGACGGACAGGGCGGCCCAGGCCGCGTCCGCCCTGCCACGGCCGCTCATCGGTGCCCGGGAGCCGTCCCCGCGCGCGTCCTCCACGCCGTGCGAATGGTGCGGCGCCTCGGCCAGCGCCGTCCTCGCGTCGGTCAGATGCATCGGGCCGTACCCGCCGGTGACACTCGGCGCGCCGCCGTGCCCGTCCCAGCGGGACTGGAGGTAGGAGACACCGAGCAGAACGCTCTGCGGCACCCGGTACTCGGCGGCTGCGGCGGCGAACTCCCGCTGCAGCGCGTCGGACGCCGGCCGTTCCGCGGTGGCGGACGGAGCGGCCGAGACCAGAGGCAACAGCAGGGCCGCGGACGCCACGGCGCCACCGGCTCTGAGGACGCGTCCGCGGATACTTCTCGGTCGTGGACGAGCGGTTTCCGGCACGGCAGCCTCCAGGGGCGGGTGATGCGCAAGGGGACACGCAGGGCTGAACTCGCCTACAGGGGTAGCGGCTGTCCGATGGTCCCGTCAATGGATCAGCGCTGGTGGCGCGGTGGCCTGCAACGCTTCACCGGAATGGACCAATGTCCGTACGGGCGGCAAGAGTTGAATCCCGCGGTCCCGAGGCGTGTCGGCCCGCCAGGACAGGCCCCCTGAGCCGGCTGCCGGTCGGCCCGAGCGGGGGAGGGGGAACGGGGGAGAGGGCTGCGTCGAGGCCGTACGGGTCACCTGGGGTGAGGCCGGGACGAGCGGAACTCGCGGGTGTCGGTGGGCCCTGACGGCACAACCAACAGAGCGCTGCGCGTCCAGTGTGTCGGCACTGGGCACGCAGCGCTCTTCCCCCGTATCGGACGGTCAGCGAGTGCCGACCGCAGCGCGCACGGCCCGCCGTGCCAGCGCGCAGTCGTCGTGCAGCCGCCGCAACAGCAGCCGCTGCTCCTCCCCGGACGAGATCCCGCCGTGCTGCGGCTGTACGGTCCCGGCCGGAGCCGCCTCCCGCATCGTCCGCTGCACCGCCGTCTCGTACGTCCGGATCTCCCGGGTCAGCACCATCATCAGGTTCACCAGGAACGCGTCCCGCGCCGCGGGACCCGACTGCTGAGCCAGCTGGCTGATCTGCCGCCGCGCCACCGGGGCGTCGCCCAGGACCGTCCAGAGCGTCGCCAGGTCGTACCCCGGCAGGTACCAGCCCGCGTGCTCCCAGTCGACCAGCACCGGACCCGTCGGAGCCAGCAGGATGTTCGAGAGCAGCGCGTCGCCGTGACAGAACTGGCCCACGCCCTGCCGACCGCCGGCATGCGCCAGACCGTGCAGCAGCTTCTGCAGATCGCCCAGGTCACGGTCGGTGAACAGCCCGAGCTCGTGATAGCGGGCGATCCGCGACGCGTAGTCCAGCGGCGCGTCGAACATCCCGGCAGGCGGTCGCCATGTGTTCAGTCGTGTGATCGCTCCGAGCGCCGCCCGGACGTCCGCGCGCGGCGGAGCCTCCGACGGATGCCGGGTGAGGGCGGCCGGACGGCCGGGCATCCGCTCGATCACCAGCGTGCAGTTGTCCGGATCCGCGGCGATGAGCCGCGGCACCCGCACCGGCGGGCGGTGCCGGACGAACGCACGGTATGCCGCTATTTCCTGCCGGAAGTGCTCGGCCCACACCGGCGACTGGTCCAGTAAGCACTTGGCAACCGCGGTCGTGCGCCCTGTGGTGCCGACGAGCAGGACCGACCGGCCGCTTCTGCGCAGCACCTGGACCGGATTGAACTCCGGGCAGATGCGGTGCACCGACGCGATCGCCATGCGCAGCTGCGCGCCCTGAGGGCCGGACAAGTCGATTCTCCCGCTGAGCGGTTGGCTGACCGTCCCCGGCCACCGCCGGGTACGGCCGACGGTGGCGGGATCGAGAAACGGCCCGCTGCCGGCCTGCACGGAACGCTGCGGTCGGGGCGGGGCGGACACGGAGGACGATGCTGTGTACATGGGCGAGACAGATCCCTTCGTGTGCCGACAAGTCGCGTGCGCGCCCCTGCCCCGGAAGCCTTCGGCACCCTGGGGAATGCGGTGGGGCCGCCGGGGCGGGGTGGCGCGTTCCTAACTGACACCCAGTCATGGGTGGCACACCATCTGGCGCACCCTGGCGAACCCTGGCGAATAGTCGCCACGCATCTGACAGGCGGTTACTGTCAACTCAGCCGAGAACCTGGGGGCTTGACGTGACCGGAGAACCCAACACCCGCCTTGCAGACCTGTTCGGCCTCGCCGGCTGGTCCAAAGGCGAGCTCGCGCGGCTCGTGAACCGGCAGGCGGCGGCCATGGGCCACCCCCAGCTGGCGACCGACACCTCGCGCGTGCGGCGTTGGATCGACATGGGGGAGACCCCGCGCGATCCCGTGCCCAGAGTGCTGGCGGCTCTGTTCACCGAGCGACTCGGCCGTGTCGTGACCATCGAGGACCTCGGGTTCGTACGGCACGGGCGCACGGGGAAACGGCGAGACGTCAGCAGCATCAAGAACCCTGACGGCCTGCCATGGGCGCCCGAACGTACGGCGGCGGTCCTCACCGAATTCACGGGAATGGACCTCATGCTCAACCGACGCGGCCTGGTGGGCGCGGGCGCCGCGCTCGCCGCAGGCTCCGCACTCAGCAGCGCCATGCACGACTGGCTGCACACCGACCCCGCACTCGCCGGCACCACCTCACCTTCGTGGGCTTCCCGCATCGACGATCCCCTGCACGCCGACCCCGCTGGGTTCGACCGCTATGAGGCCGCCCCCATCGGGTCGCAGGAGATCGAGGCACTGGAGCGCTCCGTCGAAGTGTTCCGCGCCTGGGACGCGGCCCGCGGCGGCGGGCTCCAGCGCAAGGCTGTCGTGGGCCAGCTCAACGAAGTGGGCGGCATGCTCGCCTACCGCCACCCCGACCATCTCCAGCGGCGCCTGTGGGGCGTCGCTGCCAACCTCGCCGTCCTCGCCGGCTGGATGTCCCACGACGTCGGCCTCGAACCCACGGCACAGAAGTACTTCGTCATCGCCGCCCACGCGGCCCGCGAGGGAGGCGACCGCCCCCGCGCCGGCGAAGCACTGTCCAGGGCGGCCCGCCAGATGGTGCACCTCGGCCGTCCGGACGACGCCCTCGACCTGATGAAGCTCGCCAAGTCCGGCTCCGGCGAGGAGACCCTGCCGCGAACGCACGCGATGCTGCGCACCATCGAAGCCTGGGCACAGGCCTCGATGGGCAAGGGCCAGGCCATGCGCCGCACCCTCGGCGAGGCCGAGGAACTGTTCGTCTCCGACAAGGGAGATGTGCCGCCGCCCAGCTGGATGCAGATGTTCGACGAGGCGGACCTGCACGGAATGCAGGCACTCGCCTACCGCACCCTCGCCGAGCACGAGCCCGCCGCCGCGAGCACCGCGCAGCGCCACGCCAAGCAGGCGCTGGAGCTGCGGGAGGGCGGCCGGCAGCGATCCAAGATCTTCGACTACATCTCCCTGGCCTCGGCCTGCTTCATCGCCGACGACCCGGAACAGGCGGACCGATACGCTCGGTTGGCGCTGGTGTCGATGGGGGAGACCTCGTCACACCGCACCTGGGACCGGCTGCGCGAGATGTACCGGCTCACCGGACAGTACGCGGGATACGCGAGGATCCAGGACCTCCGGGAGGAGATCCAACTCGCTCTGCCGCAAAGCCCGTCGAAGCGCCAGAGAAGCGCGGAGATCTGACCCGCAGACCTGATTCGCACGCCCGACCCGCAGATCTGACCGGGAGAGCCGACCGTAGCCGTGATCCGGAGATCCGACCGCAACTCTGACCCGGATATCCGCATACCCCGGGGGCCGGGGCACCCGACCACGCAGAGAATTCGCGCCCGGGCCTTTGACAACTTCTGTCCGCTTGAGACCGCTTTCGACCCGTCTTCGGTTCGTCGTTTCCGGTCCGCGATCCCTACTCGCTACCCGCTGATGCAGGCGACCATCACGCAGGCGTCGTCCTGACGCTCGCTCTCGCCGAACTCCTCGACGATCAACCGCACGCACTCCTGTGCGCTGTGACAGACGGCGAAGCGGGGGGCGAGAGCGAGCAGACGGTCCACGTCGGACCCGTCGCGGGCGTCGGCGCCCCTCGTCAGCCCGTCCGTGTGCAACACCAGCACATCCCCCGGGTACAACTCCACTTCGGCCTGCTCGTACGCCGCTCCGGTCGTCGCCCCGAGGAGCATCCCGTCCGGCTGGGTCAGCGCACGCCCTGTCCCGCTGCGGAACAGCAGCGGGGCCGGGTGTCCCGCCTGCGCCCAGGACAGCAGCCGGGTCCTCGTGTCGTAGTGGCAGCACACCGCGCTGCCGAGTGCCGGATGCGCCGCGGAGTCCAGCAGCTGATTGAGGTGACCCATCAGCGGGCCGGGGTGGATGCCGGCCACGGCCATGCCACGCAGCGCGCCCAGGAGCATCGTCATCGTCGAAGTGGCGGTCACGCCATGGCCGGTGAGGTCACCGACACTCAACAGTGTTCGGCCGCCGGGCAGTTCGAGCGCGTCGAACCAGTTCCCGCCGATCAGTGCGCTGGTTGCGGACGGCAGATAGTGGCCCGCCAGGTCCAGCGCCTTGGGTCCGTCCTCGGGGAGGGTGAGCGAACCACGCCAGGGCGGCAGGACCGCCTCCTGCATTTCCATCGTGATCCGGCGCTCGGTCCGGTCGACGTGCCGGCGGCGGGCGAGCGTGTCCCGTGACTCACGCACGGCACGCTGTGTCCGGCGCAGCTCGCTGACATCCCGTAAGACCGCCCACATCGATGCGGTGCAGCCGTCGGCGTCGAGCACCGGCTCACCCATCATGTGGAGCGTACGGACGCGGCCGTCGGCCCGGACGATGCGGAACTCGTCGTCGATCGGCTTCCCGTCGATGAGGCAGTCCGTCAACAACGCCGTGAGCAGGCCCTGGTCCTCGGCGAACACCATGGAAGGCAGCTCGTCCAGTGACATGGGGCCGCTCTTGGTGGGCCTCCCGAAGATCTGGTACAGCTCCTCCGACCAACTGACCTCGTCCGTCAGCAGATTCCACTCGGCACTGCCGACCCGGCTGAGCAGCGAACCGGTGCGCGGAGCCACGCCCTCGTACGGTCCGGGCCCCTCCTCCTCGTCCAGAGCGTCGAGCAGCTCCGGCAGAGTGGGCAGGCCTTCCTTGAGCTGCCCCAAGTGCGCGCCGAGGTCGTCGAGATGATGCACCGCCAGATCACACAGCGCGCGCTGCCAGCGGCCCTGCGGATCGTCCTCGTCCACCACCGCGTCGCGCCGGACCGCGTCCACATCGCCGCGCAGGCGGCGGGTCTGTGAAATCAGCTCGTCCACCGTGCCGCGCCGGGGCGGTTGCGGGGCGGGACGGTCCGCGAACAGATGGGACGGCATGTCGTACTCCGATACAGGCGCGGCACGGCCAGGTCTGAGGAAAGGACCGGTTACGACTGTTGCACAGGCGGCGAGCACACGTAAGCCATTTGGCAACACTCGATACGGTGGTGCTTCTGACATATGCCGAAGGCCCTGCTGGTCGACCGGCTCAGCATCATGGACGGTCATCGACCCGCGTCAGCCGTACCACCGGAATGTCGCGCACCGTGCGCTGCTGATACCCGGCGTACGGAGCGAACACGTCAACCAGATGCGGCCAGACCCGGGCCTTCTCGTCCGGTTCCAGGGTCTCGGCACGCGCCGGGAACCGCTGTGTGCCGACGCGGAGCCACACATCCGGCTCGTCCCGCAGATTCAGGTACCACAGCGGGTGCCGGTCCGCGCCCCCGTTGGAGGCCACGATCAGATAGTCGTCGCCGTCGCGGCCGTAGATGAGGACGGTGCGGCGCCAGGCGCCGGAACGCCGCCCGCGGTAGTCGAGCAGGAGGCAGGGAGCGCCCTGTATGGTCGTCCCCTTCGTCCCGCCCGACTCCTCGTACAACGTGGCCTGTTGGGCCACCCAGCCGGTGGGGCTGATGTCCACCGCGTCCGGATCGTGCCCTGCAGCGTGTCCCGCTTCGCGTTCGGTCATGGGGCCACGGTAACTCCAGGCGCGCCGGTGGGCCGCAGCACGGCGCGCACCGGAGCGCCGGGCTGCAGCGTCAGTCCCGTCCTCGGCGGCACCTCGCCCGGGCCCGTGTCGACGTGGAAGCGCTGCGCCAGCGTTGCCAGTACCAGCACTGCCTCGACCATGGCGAACCGCGCCCCCAGACAGGCCCGGGCACCACCGCCGAACGGGAACCAGGCATGGTCGGGGACGCCCGGCTCGGCCCCGGGGTCCCACCGCTCCGGCCGGAACGCCCCGGGCTCGGGGAACCAGCGTGTATCCCGGTGCGCGCTCCACTGGCTCGACCACACCACCGTCCCCTCGGGCACCGGCATCCCGCCCAGCGTCGACCCCTCCTTCGCTATCCCCGTCATCAGCCACACCGGAGGGAACAGCCGCAGGGTCTCCTTCACCACCTGCTCGGTGAACGGGAGCTGCCGCAGATCGTCGAAGTCCGGCGTACGGCCGGCGAGGACGCGGTCCAGCTCCTCGCCGAGCCGTGCCCGGGCCTGGGGATTCCGGGACAGCAGATACCAGGCCCAGGTCAGCGTGGTGCCCGTCGTCTCGTGCCCGCCGATGTACAGCGTGACCGCCTCGTCGCGGACCTCCTTGTCGGACAGCGGCCGTCCCTCCTCGTCCCGCGCCGCCAGCAGCCGGCTCAGCAGATCGTCCCGCTCCGCACCGCTGCGCCGTCGCTCCCCGGTCACCCGGCCCACCTCGGCGTCGATCACCGCGACGGCGCTGCGCAGCCTGCGGCGCCCGGGTGTCGCCACCCACGGGGGCAGAAACAGCGTGATGCCCCGGAACTCGTCGCCGATCGCTCGCTGGGCCACATCCATGGCCGAGCCGATCACGTCCTCCCGTCCGGCCGTGTCGGTGCCGAACAGCGTTCGCACGGCGATCCGCTGAGTGAGCGCCAGCATCTCCCGCCGCACGTCGATGTGCTGCCCGGGCTGCCACGCGTCCAGCAGCTCGGCCGCGCACTCGGCCATCGTCCCTGCGTAGGACCGCACTTGGCGGGGCCGCACCGCCGGCTGGACCAGCGCACGCTTGCGCCGCCAGGCCGGTCCTTCCGACGTCACCACACCGTCCCCGAGCACCAGCTTGAACGCCCAGCCCAGCTCGGGGTGGCGGAAGACGGTCTCGACGCCGGTCAGCAGCTCCCCGATGTGCTCGGGGCGCGACACGAACAGAGCGCGCTGTGGCCCGAGCCGCCACTCCACGAAGTCTCCGCGGTCCCGTAGCCGTTCGAAGAAGCCGAGCGGGTCGCGTGCGAACGCGGGCAGATTGCCGAGCCCCGGTAACCGCCGCGGTCCGGCTACGACGGTGTCCCGCCCGGAAGCAGTCGCATCTGCGGTCATCCCGATGCCTCCCCGAAGAGTGAACCGCCGGGCTGCCCAGCGGCGTCATCGCACACGCACGACATGTGCACGACGCACACGCACGACATGTGCACGACCAGACTCTAAGGCCGCGGCGCGCCCGGGTGCCGTCCCAGGGGTGCCTTCACGATCGCTTTGACGAACGTCTCGCCGAGCGTCTTCGCGAACGTCTTCGCGAACATCTCCAGAAACGCCTTCGCCCGTCGCTGAACGCCACGGTCCGCCGAGCCGTACTGATCCGTGGCGGCCGTGGCGTGATCGCCCGGCCACCCCGCCGCCGGCAGGGCCAGGACCTCAGCCGTTGCCGGCGGGAGCGGGGGCGGAAGAGGGGGCGGCGGGCGCGTGCACGGGGGGCACGCACCCGCCGCTCCGCGCGCACACCACCGCCGCGACCTCGGCGGCATACGCCAGCATGGCCCCGGCCGGTTCCGCGCCGATGCCGGCCGGCGCCCCGCGTCGCAGGAGCCCTGCGGCGGCCAGCCAGGCGAGGACCCCGGCCATGAACGCGTCCCCGGCGCCGATCGTATTGACCACGTCGACCGGCACAGCCGGCACCGACACCGGCGCGGCGGACGGAGTGAAGGCCGTACCGCCCCGGGGACCACGGGTCATGACGACGAGCCGGCCCTCCCCGGCCAGTCTGCTTGCCGACACCTCCGGATCCGTCCCCGGCCAGAGCAACGCCAGGTCCTCGTCGCTCGCCTTCACCACCTGCGCCAGTGTGCACAGCTCCCGCAGCAGCTCCCGGCCGCCGTCCGCTTCTCCGCGCACATTGGGATCCACGACCAGCAGCCCGTGCTCCGCGGCCTCGCGCGCCGCCACCGCGACCGTCCCGGCCGCGGGTTCGACGACGGCGGCCAAGCCGCCCGCGTAGACGGCGCCGAAGCCGGACACCTCCCGCGCTGTCACCTCCGGCAGCCGGAACGTGGCCGTGTCCCGCAGATGGAAGTGGTAGCCGTTCCCTTGCGGCCCCGGATCGGCGACCGCCAGCGCCGTCGGCAAGGACGAGCGGGCGCACAGCTGCGTGCCGACGCCCGCGGAGCGCAGCCATTCCTCGACGGTGCGCCCGAACGCGTCCCCGCCGATACCGCCCGCGAACGCGGCCGGCGTGCCCAGCCGGGCCACACCCACGGCGACGTTCGCCGGCGCGCCGCCCGGCTGCGCGCGCCTCAACCCCGGGTCATGAGCCACCGGTACGAGATCGATCAGGGCCTCGCCCAGCACGAGGACCGCATCGGATCCGGGCCCGCCGCTCACGGCTCCACCACGATCTTGCGGCCCTGCCCCGCCCGGAACTGGTCGATCGCCTGCGGATACTGCTCCAGCGGCAGCCGGTCGCTGATGAACACCCCAGGGTCGAGCGCCCCGGTGGCGAACAGCGCCGCGGCCCGCTCGTAACTGTGCAGCACCGCCATCGAACCGGTGATGGTGATCTCCTGGTTGTAGATGCGGTACGGCTCGATCACCGCCGTCGTCGCGTAGTCGCTGACACCGAACTGGAGGAACGTCCCGCCCTTGGCGACCCGGCCGAGCCCGTCCTGGATGGCCGCGGCGTTGCCCGTCGCGTCGATGACCACATCCCAGCCGCCCGGAGCCCGGTCCAGCTCCTGCGCCGTGGCCGCGGTCGCCGAGCAGCCGAGGAGCTCCGCCGTCGCGAGCCGCTCCGGATTGATGTCCAGAACGTCGACGCCGGCCGCCCCGGTGCGCTTGGCGAGCTCCAGCATCATCAGACCCATCGTCCCGGAGCCGTAGATCAGCACACTCGCGCCGAGCGTGCCGCTGAGCACGTCGTAGCCGCGCACCGCGCAGGACAGCGGTTCGATCAGCGCCGCGTCCCGGACCTCGATGTGGTCCGGCAGCCGTACGCAGTTCGCCACCGGTGCCACCGCGAACTCGGCCGCGCCACCCGGCACCGTGACCCCGATCGCCGCCCAGCGGTCGCACAGGTTGCCACGCCCGGCACGACAGTAGCGGCACTCGTGGCAGTGCAGGGAAGGGTCGACGGCGACCCGGTCGCCCGCCGCGAGCTCGGTGACCTCAGAACCGACGGCGACGACCTCTCCCGCGAACTCGTGGCCCGGCACGATCGGGAGCGTCGGGGCGAACTCGCCCTGCAGAATGTGCAGATCGGTCCCGCACAGCCCGCACGACGCCACCTTGACGACGACGTCGCGAGGGCCGGGCGACGGGTCGGGGATGGTCGTGACGGACACCTTGCCGGGGGCTTCGACGATCGCGGCCCTCATTTGACAGCTCCAAGGGAAAGGCCCTGGACGAGCTTGTCCTGGGCGGCGTAACCGGCGGCCAGCACCGGCAAGGACACGACGACGGACGCGGCGCACAGCTGGGCCAGGAACAGCCCCTGGCTGGTGACGAATCCGGTGAGGAAGACGGGCGCGGTCTGGGCGACGACCCCCGTCAGCACCCGGGCGAACAGCAACTCGTTCCAGCTGAAGATGAAGCAGATCAGGGCCGTTGCGGCGATCCCGGGCCCGGCGACCGGCGCGACCACCCGCGCCAGCACCGTCGGCAGCCGCGCCCCGTCCACCTGCGCCGCCTCGATGATCGACACCGGCACATCGGCGAGGAACGACTGCATCATCCACACCGCGATCGGCAGATTCATCGAGGTGTACAGCAGGATCAGCAGCCAGATGTTGTCCAGCAGCCCCGCGTTCTTCGCGAACAGATAGATCGGCAGCAGCCCGGCGACGACCGGCAGCATCTTCGTGGACAGGAAGAAGAACATCACATCCGTCCACTTGGGCACCCGCCGGATCGACAGTGCGTACGCCGCGGGCAGCGCCAGCACCAGGACCAGAACGGTGGAGAACACCGCCGCCGTCGCGGAGTTGATCAGCGGTGGCCACGGCCCGGCCCCGCCTCCGTCGAAGAAGGCCCGGTAGCCGTCGAGGGTGAGCGGAGCGGCGACGGACGGCGGGTTCGTCGCCGCGTCCTGCTCCGAATGGAAGGAGGTGAGCAGCATCCACGCGGCCGGCAGACAGAATCCGAGGCCGACGACCCAGGCCAGCAGCCCCAGTGCGGCGGACCGCCGCCGCGCACGCCGGACGATCGAAGAAGCAGCGGTCGTCATGCGCGGCTCGCCTCCTCACGGAACAGGGACGAGACCACACGCAGCGCGAACGTCGCGAGCACCATCGTGCCGATCACGACGACCACGCCCGCCGCGGACGCGAGCCCGTACTCATGAGCCTGGTAGAAGGTCTGGTAGATGGTGTACGGGAGGTTGGCGGTGCCGAGCCCCCCGGAGGTGATCGTGAACACCGCGTCGAAGTTCTGCACGATGTAGATCGAGCCGAGCAGCACGCCGAGTTCGAGATAGCGCCGCAGATGGGGCAGCGTCAGATAGCGGAAGATCTGCCAGCTGCTCGCGCCGTCCAGCCGGGCGGCCTCGATCATCTCGCCGGGCCGGCTCTGCAGCCCGGCGAGCAGGATGAGCATCATGAACGGCGTCCACTGCCACACCAGCGCCGCCTCGACCGCGACGAGCGGCATGCCCGAGATCCAGTCCGGCTGCGCGGGGTCCGTCACGCCGAGGAGCCCCGCGATCCAGGTCCAGGCCCCGTTCAGCAGCCCGTACTCCGGGTTGTACAGCACGTGCTTCCACAGGAGGGCGGCGGAGACCGGCACCAGCAGGAACGGCGTGATCAGCAGGGTACGGACGAATCCCCGGCCGGTGAACGTACGGTCCAGCAGCAGCGCCAGGGCCAGACCGAGCAGCACACTCACCAGCGCGACGGTCGCGGTGAGCAGCACCGTCGTCAGTACGGAGTCCCGCAGCGCGGCATCGGTGACGACGGACGCGTAGTTGGACAGTGCGGTGAAGCGCCGGGCATCGGGATCGAGCGAGTTCCAGTCGAACAGCGAGATCACGAGCGTCGCCACGAAGGGCAGCTGCGTCACGGCGATGAGGAAGACGAGCGCGGGCAGCAGCGGCGCGCGGGTGGCCCAGGCGCGCGGGCCACGTCGCGGGCGTACAGGGACCGCCGAGGGGGCGGACGACGACAGGGGAGCCGTCCCGACGGACGTACTCACCGGTACTCCTCGGCTACCTTCTCGGCCAGCTTCTGCGAGGCCGCCAGCGCCTCCGCGACCGACTTGCGGCCCGCGATCGCCGCGCTGATCTCCTGCGACACCTTGGTCCCGAGATCGGTGAACTCCGGAATGCCGACGAACTGGATGCCCGCCGCCGGGCGCGGCTGCACCCCTGGGTTCACGGGATCGGCCGCGCCGATCGCCTCCCGGGTGACCTCGGCGAACGCCTGAGCCTGTTCGCGGTACTCCGGATTCGCGTAGGTCGAGCTGCGCTTCCCGGCCGGCACATCGGCCCACCCCACCTGATCGCCGACCAGCTGCTCGTACTCCTTGCCCGACGCCCAGGAGATGAACTTCCAGGCGCTGTCGGCCTTCTTGGACGCCTTCTGCATGCCCCAGGCCCACGTGTACAGCCAGCCGGAGCTCTCCGTCTTGTCCACCGGCGCCGGTACGTACCCGATCTTCCCCTTGACCGGGGAGTCCTTGGCCTCCAGCGACCCGGCACCGGCCGTGGCGTCGTACCACATCGCCGTCTTGCCCTGCGTCATGTTGTTGAGGCACTCGGCGTAACCGGCCTGTGCGGCACCCGCCTCGCCGTGCTCGCGCACGAGCTTGACGTAGAACTCGGTGGCCTTCGTGAACTCGGGAGAGGTCAGCCGGGCCTTCCAGTCCTTGGTGAACCAGGTGCCGCCCATGGTGTTGACGACCGTCGTCAGCGGCGCCATGACCTCGCCCCAGCCCGGCAGCCCGCGCAGGCAGATGCCCTTCATCCCGCTCTCGGCCCCGTCGGCCTTCGCCGCGAGATCCGCGACCTGCTGCCAGGTCGGCTTCGCGGGCATCTTCAGCCCCTTCGCGGCGAACACGTCCTTGCGGTACATGAGGAACGACGACTCGCCGTAGAACGGCTCCGCGTAGAGCTTGCCGTCCGCGGCCGTGAGCGATTCGGCCAGCGGCTCGAGAATGTCGCCCTGGTCGAAGGCCTTGTCCTTCGCGGCGTACGAGTCCAGGGGATGCAGCCAGCCGTTCTTCGCGTAGAACGGCACTTCGTAGTTGCTTATGGTGGCGATGTCGTACTGCCCGGCCTGGTTGGAGAAGTCCTGGCTGATCTTGTCGCGGACGTCGTTCTCCGGGAGCACCGTGAAGTTCACCTTGATGCCGGTGCTCTTGGTGAAGTGGTCCGCGGTGAGCTTCTGCAGCTGAACCATCGGCGGGTTGTTCACCATCAGGACGTTGAGCGTGTCACCGTCGGCGGCGTCGCTGCTTCCGCCGGCCCCCGCGCACCCCGCGAGGAGCGCGGCGGCGGCCGTCACCGCGCCGAGCCGGATGCGTACGGCAGATGGTCGTTGCCTCAGAGCCATGATTCTCTCCTTGTTCTCGGGCATGCCGGATCTGCTCACGTCGGGCTCTTCCGGCGGGGATTTCCTTGAACGGGCGGGTCAGACGCGGATGACCTGCGGACCGAGGAGCGAGTAGCGCCGCGCCTCAGCCGAGGGCAGCCCGTTGTCGGTGACGATCGCCTCGAAGTCGCCCACATCGGCGAACCTGCTGAAGCTGACCGCTCCGAACTTCGTGTGGACCCCGGCGAACACACGCCGCCGAGCGCTGCGCATCGCCTGCGCCTTCACCTCACCGACGGCCGGGTCCGGCGTCGTCAGCCCGTACTCCCGGGAGATGCCGTTCGCGCCCACGAAGGCCAGATCGATGACGAAGCCCGCGAGCATCCGCGCGGCCCAGTGATCGACGGTCGCCAGCGTGCCGCCGCGTACCCGTCCGCCGAGCAGCAGGACCGACGCATGCTCCGCGCCCGCCAGACCCGACGCCACCGCCAGCGACGCGGTCACCACCGTCAGCGGCCGGTCACGCGGCAGCGCCTCGGCGATCAGCTGCGGTGTGAAGCCCTCGTCGACGAAGACCGTCTCGGCATCGCCCAGCAGCTCGGCAGCAGCCACTGCGATCCGCGACTTCTGCGGCACGTGCCGAGTCGTGCGGAACGCCAGCGTGGTTTCGAACCCGGCGCTCTCCACCGGGTACGCACCGCCGTGCGTACGCCGCACCAGTCCGTGCTCCTCCAGCACGTGCAGATCGCGCCGGATGGTCTCCTTGGCGACCCGGAACCGTCCGGCCAGGCCGTTGACGTCGACCGACCCGTCCTTGCGGGCCGCCTCGAGAATGCCCCGGCGACGCTCCTCGGTGTCCACGGCACACTTCCTTGCTGCTCACTGATGCTGCGGCTCTGCGCCCGTTCGGGCCCATGCGTCGTTTCTACAAGCAGCACACGCATTGGACCAGGCTCTTCGCGGCATCGGCTGCGCCCGTTCGTGCCCGTTTCGCATCGGATGTTCGGCCAGGTCACACTGCCCCTCGTGGGATCCGGGCGGGCAGGCGCTGCCCGATGCCCGCCGCATCATCGCCCGAACGGTGCCCGTTGCCCCACCCATCGCCACTGCGCCCATCGACACCAGGCCCCTCGCACGCGCGCCGATCCACGCGCCGGGCTGCGCCCGCCGGCTGTTCGGACCGGTCGGCAAACCGCTACGCGCGAGCCCGACGCGAACCGGCTCCCGCCCGGACAGGCCCTGGTCGCAACCCTCAGCGTGCGACTGCGACCAGCGCCTTCGCCCCGTACCCGGTCATGCGCCGCAGCCGGGGGACGGGCGGCGGACATCGATCACGAAGCGCTCCGGCGCATGCAGCTTCGCGGTCTTGTACACCGGCTTGGTGTCGAAGGCGGCCCCGAAGGTGACCACCCCCTCGAAGTCGCCCGTCAGAGCGAGCCCCTTGAGCGTGGGCAGCCAGATCCTGGTCAGCCGCGGGCCGTTGTAGACGGACCTGCCCGCGTCGTTGTGGGCGGCGGCCGGAGAGAGCTTGATCTCCAGGAAGTACTTCCCGGCGAGCGGGACCTTCTTCCCCGAACCGTCGTACTGCAGTACCTTCACCGGTTTCACGGTGACCGGCGGCAGTGTGCCGCGTACATCGATGACGATCCGGTCGAAGGACCCATGACCACCCCAGCGGGCGTTCGTGATGAGGGCGGTCTGCGGTGCGGTGGAGTGCGGCGGAGCCGCGGAAGCCGGGAGTGTCGCGGAGACCCCGGCGGTGAGAAGAACACCCGCGGCGAGGGCCGCAAGGCGCGGACGGTCATACATGGCGTCCCCCCATTTCTCCTGATACGGGGACAGTGGTGTCACAAGGGGAGACACTCCCGAAATTCATATGGTTGCACGATAATCGGAAGTTCGCCGGATTCTTCTGCTCAGGGATTCTCCTTGCGTACGTCCCCGTCGGCGGCCGCCGGCGGAACCGGACGCGGGCCCGCCCCCGGCTCCTCCGCGGCCGCCGGATCCAGGATCCGGTTGAGGAAGTTCTTTGTCCGCTCGTGCTGTGGGTCGCCCACCACCTGTTCCGCCGGGCCCTGTTCGACGATGACGCCGCCGTCCATGAACACCACGCGGTCGGCGACCTCCCGGGCGAAGCTCATCTCGTGGGTGACGACCATCATCGTCATGCCCTCCGCGGCCAGCACCCGCATCACCGCCAGCACCTCCCCGACCAGCTCCGGGTCGAGCGCCGAGGTCGGCTCGTCGAAGAGCATGACCTCCGGATCCATCACCAGCGCCCGGGCGATCGCCACACGCTGCTGCTGCCCGCCCGACAGCTGCGCCGGGTACGCGCCGGCCTTGTCGGTGAGACCCACCCGCTCCAGGTTCTCCCGCGCCACGGCCGCCGCCCGTGCCTTGTCCCGCTTCAGCACCCGCCGCTGCGGCAGCGTGAGGTTCTCCGTCACGGTCACATGCGGAAAGAGGTTGAACTGCTGGAAGACCATGCCGATCCGGCGCCGTACGGCATCGATGTCGACATCGAGATCGGTCACTTCCGTACCGCCGACGAACACCTGCCCCGCGGTGGGCTCCTCCAGCAGGTTCACACACCGCAGCAGCGTCGACTTGCCCGAGCCGGACGGCCCGATGACGCACACCACCTCGCCCCTCGCGATGTCCAGGTCGATGCCGCGCAGCACCTCGTTCTCACCGAACGACTTGTGCAGGCCACGGATCTCGATCTCGTTCTGTGACACTCGTCCTCACCTGGCCTTCTCGGTGCGGGCCTCGAGCCGGCGTACGACGAGACTCAGCGGAATCGTCACCAGCAGGTAGCACAGCCCGGCGACGAGGATGGGCGTGGAGTTCGCGGTCTGACTGGCCAGATCCCGGCCGAACTTGGTCAGCTCCCGCTCGTTCAGCGTGACACCGAGGAACAGCACCAGCGACGAGTCCTTGAACAGCAGCACCAGCTCGTTCGTCAGCGGTGGGATGACGATCCGGAACGCCTGCGGGATGATCACCGACACCATCGCCCGGGCGTGCGAGAACCCCAGCGAGCGCGCCGCCTCCATCTGCCCCTTGGGCACGGCCTGGATCCCGGCCCTGATCGTCTCCGCCATGTACGCGGCGGCGACCAGACCGAGACCGAGAGCGACCTTCCCGTACACGCCGCCCGGGATCTCCGTCCCCGGGAACGCCAGCGGCACCGCCACACCCACGAAGATGAAGATCAGCAGGGCCGGCAGACCGCGGAAGAGCTCGATGTAGACACTGGCGACCCATCTGTACGGTGCCACCGACGACAGTCGCATCAGCGCGATGACCATGCCCAGGACCAGGCCGAACGCGAAGCCCGACATCGTGTACACCACCGTGTTGCGCAGCGCGATGGTGATGATGTCCGGGAACAGCTCGCTCGCCAGGTCCTTCTGCGCGAACTGGTTCTGCAGCCTGCCCCAGTCCGCCAGCACGGCGACCAGGACCACCACGGCGACGAAGACCGCGTACTGGATGCCCTGCGAGACACGGCGACGCTGCCGCCTGGTCAGCCGAGAGGTCACGACTGGCCCTTGGGCAGCGGCCCGATCCACTGCTCGTACAGCCTGTTGTACGTACCGTCCGCCTTGGCGTCCGTGATCGCCTTGTCGATGGCGGCCCGCAGCTTGTCGTTGCCCTTCTTCACGGAAAAGCCGTACTGCTCACCGGTCTCGATGTTCTGCCCGAGGACGAACGCGCCGGCATTGGCCTTGTCCTTGAGCCAGCCCTGGACGACGGGATAGTCGATCACCACGGCGTCGACCTGTCCCGTACGCAGCCCGTTGAGCACGGCGTCGGAGCTCTCGAAGGCGACCGGGTCGAACCCCTGCGACTTCGCGTAGCTCTCGCCGGTGGTCTCCGCCTGCGCACCCAGCTTCGCGTTCTTGGCCTTGACGTCGGCGAGCGAGGTCACACCGCTCTTCTTGGACGCCAGCAGCGCCTGGGTGGCGTCGAAGTACGGGATCGAGAAGTCCACATTCTTCTTGCGCTCATCGGTGATCGTCATGCCCGCGGCGGCGAGGTCGCACTCCCCGGAGTTCAGGAACGCACCGGTCTTGAAGTTCTCGAAGGGCGTGTCGAGGATCTTCTGTTCGACCTTCAGGTTCTTCGCCACCAGATCGATCAGCGCCACGTCGAAGCCGACGACCTTGCCGCCCTGCTCGAACTGGAACGGCGGATACGGCAGGTGTGTACAGGTGGTGAGCTTGCCCTTCTCGACGACGGGCACTCCGCCCGCGGCCTCACCGGGGCCCTCGCCTCCCGAGGAACAGCCGACGGCGAGCAACAGCCCGGCCACCGTGGTGCCGGCTGTCGCGAGGTTACGGATCGGGTGGGCGCGATGGCTGCCGGCAGTCCTGGACATGGTTGACCTCCATGGGCGCAGGTGACGGTGGACGGCACCGCCACTGATGATCGTAGCCACCCGGACAGTCACGCGGAAGATCGCGAACCGGTCCGGTCGACGCGGCCTTCACGCAGGTGAAAGGCGAAGATACGTTTGGCCAATGACGTCGCAGGAAGCAGCAGTGCACCACTCGGTCTCGACCTGGCAGCAGCCCTGCCCCGCTCCGGCATCCCCGGGCGCGAGGCGCTCGTGGAACAGGTCGCACAGTGCGTCCTGGCCCTGGGCGGCGGCCGTCTGCTCGTGGGCATCGACGGCTTCACCGCCGCAGGCAAGACGAGCTTCGGACACGAACTGGCCGCAGGCATCAGCGCGGCGGGGCGCCCCGTACTGCGCGCTTCCCTGGACGACTTCAAGAATCCGTGGAAGGACCGGCACCTGTACGACCGGGAGTCGGGCGAGGGCTACTACCGCAACGCCTACGACTACGAAGCGGCCAGGCGGCTGCTGCTCGATCCGTGCCGCTCGCAGGAGGCGGAGTTCTGCGCCCTGTGCAGCATCGACCCGCTGACCCAGCGGGACCACTCCTCGACGAAGACACCGGTGGCCGCTGACGCCGTACTGATCGTGGACGGCCTCTTCGCGTTCCGCCGGGAGATCAACGACTACTGGGACTTCCGCATCTGGCTCGACGTGGACGCGGAACTGTCCGTCCGGCGCGGCGCCGAACGGGACGGGGACGGGTGGGCCGGGTCCGAGGCCGAGTCGATCCACCGCAACCGGTACCTGGTCGCGGAACACCTCTATCTCGATGAGGTCGAGCCGCTGCGCATGATGGATGTCGTCATCGACAACTCGGACTTCGCCGAGCCCAGGATCGTCGGCCCCGCCGGCCGACTGCCGCATGAACCGGTGCACGACAAGCAGTAGAGGGCTCAGCAGGGCCGACGGACAGGTCATAGGCTGTCCGCATGACGGAGGGGCAGCCCGCACGGGTGAACGGAGCGGACATCGACGATCGGGGCTGGTCCTCCACCCGGGCCTGGGTGGAGAAGCACCTGCACCCGCGAGCCCGCGTCGACACCGCGGAACGGTTGCGTGGCGGCTGGACCTCCGACATGCGAAGACTGCGCGTCACAGGGGGTGACCCCCACTGGCTGGTCCTGCGGTCCTTCGTCAAGCCGTTCTTCCTGCACCACGCCGAAGGACTCCTGACCCGCGAGGCGGATGTGCTGCGCCTGCTCGGGAACACCGAAGTGCCCGCGGCCGCATTTCACGCACTCGACGCGACGGCGGCGCACTGCGACCATCCCTCGCTGCTGATGTCGCTGCTGCCCGGCACCGTACGACTCGACGACGAGGGCGCCGGCCGGCGTATCGAACTCCTTGCCCGCCAGCTGGCCGCCATCCACCGGATACGCGTCCCGGCCGACGCCCGCCCCCGCGCATACCAGGCGTGGACCGCGCCGGACCGCGTACGGCTCCCTGACGCCACCGGCCGGCCGGAGCTGTGGCAGCGCGCCGTGGACGTCATCCGCGACGACCCGCCGCCCTACACCGGCTGCTTCCTGCACCGCGACTTCCACCCCGGCAACGTGCTGTTCGCCGAGGACGCCGACGGACTCGCGATCTCCGGCGTCGTCGACTGGGTGGAGACGTCCTGGGGCCCCGCCGACCTCGACGTGGCCCACTGCTCCACCGCCCTCGCCCTGCTGCACGGACCCCGCGCGGCGATGCGCCTGGCCGACCACTACCTCGCCGCGGGCGGCCGGCTGACCGACGATCCCGCCGCCCACCTGTACTGGCGAGTCCTGGACGCGCTCGCCTTCGCCCCGGACGCCGAGAAGGTCGCGGTGCCCTGGCGCGAACTGGGTCGCGTGGATCTGACTCCCGCACTGCTCACCCGGCGGCTGGAGGACTACCTCCAGGAGATCTTCCTCAGCTACGGCTGAGCCCGCCATGAGCCCGGCGCGCATGGCCGGGGGGGCGCGCAACGGTACCCCGGCGCGGCGGAACGGCAACCGGGGGACCCGGGTGCCCGCCGCTCGGCGCGCCTCGGCCGCGCGTGGCCCGGCGGGTCCAGGATCGACGGGACGGCGGCCCCGAATCAGGTATCCGGGCGCCGGCGCCGGCCCCCGGGCCATCGGCGAGTGTCTTGCCGCCGCTGCCCTCGCGGGAAAGTGAGCATTCCACTGACGGCACTGACGGCACTGGACGGCATTGACGGCATTGACGGCATTGACGGCCCATACGGGATGGACGGCGTTGACAGGATGGGCGGCACAGGCGGTGACACGGGTCGCGAAGGCCGCTACGGCGAGGCGGTGTTCCGGCCGGAGCAGCCGGGCGAGGACGACCGTATCGACCTCGGCGCCCTCACCTACGACGACATCACCCTGACACGGCTGACGCTGCTGGGTGCCGGCCCCGGCTGGCACTGCCTGGACGTGGGCGCCGGAACCGGCACGGTCGCCCGCCGCCTCCTCGGCCAGGCCCATGTCGCGGCCGTGCTCGCCGTCGACCGCGACGTACGCTTTCTCACCGGCCGTCCCACCCCCGGGCTCACCGCCCTTGAGGCGGACATCACCGACCCGGACTTCGATCCCGGCCGGTTCCAGCTGGTCCACGCGCGATTCGTCCTCATGCACCTGCCCTCCTGGCACCACATGATCAGCAGGCTCGCCGGCCTGGTCGCCCCCGGCGGTGTGCTCGTCCTCAGCGACGCGATCGACCTCACCACCGCCTCCGCGTCCGCCGACACCCCGTACACCCAGGTGATGCGGGCGATGTGGCAGGGGTTGCGGGACTCCATCGGCACCGACATCTCCTGGGTGCCGGACTACCCGCAGCTCCTGCGGTCAGCGGGCCTCGCACCCGTGGCAGCCGAGATCCATGTGCCTCCGCTGCTGCCGGGCAGCCCCATCAGCCGCTTCTGGGCCGGGACTTGGGACCGGGCGCGGGAGCGGATCGTGGCCACCGGCCTGGTCGACGACGCGACGATCGACGAGGCGATTCGCGGGCTCGACTCGCCCGACTGCGCCGCGCTCTCACCAGGAATGATCACCGCTTGGGGATGGAAGCCCGAGGAGGCCGCCGATGACCACTGCCCCTGACCCCGCGGAGCTGGAACGCGTCTGGGAGCTCCACACCAGCAGCGAGTTCAGCACGCTCGACGTCGAGACGACGATGTCCACGATGACGGACAACCCAGTCGTGATTCACGTCCCCACGGCCATGGGCGCCCGGGGCCGGGCGGCCGTACGCGACTTCTACCGGCGGTGGTTCGTCGGACACAACCCACAGGACTTCACGATCACACCGTTGACCCGCACGACGGGCCGCGACCGCATCGTCGACGAAATGCTCGTCTCGTTCACCCACGACATCCCGGTGCCCTGGATCCTGCCGGCGATCCCCCCGACCAGCCGGCCCATCAGCATCGCGGTGATCGCCGTCGTGTCCTTCGACGGGCCGCTGATCTCGAGCGAACACATCTACTGGGACCAGGCCTCGGTCCTCGCCCAGGCCGGACTCGTCGAAGCCGAGACGCTCTCGGACCTCCCGGTCGTGACGGACCAGCGGGCCACGCTGAACGACGGCCCCCTGAACCAGCTGATGGGCGGAACCGCTCCGTAGCTCCCATCAGGCGGCCTGGGCGTAGCCTTCGGCTCCGGGCGGATCGTCGCCGCGCAACGGGCCCCGCGGTGTCTCGGCTGAACGTGCCCGCCCCCGGCGCGGCTCATCGGCCGGATCGTCGTACAGTTCGTGGGCCTCTGTGGTCGCGAACCGTCCGCAGGGACCGGACCGGGTGTTCCGGTCCGGCCCTCGCGCGCGGTGTACCCGGCCATACTGCGAACGCGAACGCGAACGCGAACGCGAACGTGAATGCGATTGCGAGCAGAGCACCGAGACCGTCGTCCGCCGTGTCCGCCTGCGCCATCTGCTGATGGCCTTCCAGGCGGGTGACGAGCCGCTGCATCTGATCGAGCTGCTGGGCCACGCCGTGTCGCTCGTACACGCCGTCACGCGTGCGGCCCGCGGCCGGGTGCCGGTCGGCGCGGGACGCGGGACAGTGGGACGACATGGGCAGCCTCGGGGAACTGACGTCCCGGCAGCGTGCGGCCATGGTCGCCACCGTGACCGCGAGCGCGCTGCTGTTCTCCAGCCTGACCAGCATCATCGTCGCGCTTCCCGCCATCCAGCGAGACTTCGGCATCGACAGCTCCACACTGCACTGGGTGATCGTCGCGGCGCTGCTGCCCCTCTGTGCCGTAGCGGTGGTCTGCGGCCGGCTGGGTGATGTCGTGGGGCGGCGCCGGGTGTTCCTCCTGGGCATGATCTGCTTCGGCGCGGGCTCGGCGTTGTGCGCGATCGCCCCGGGCGGAACCTTCCTCGTGGCGGCCCGCGGCGTCCAGGGCCTGGGCGTCGCGCTGGCGGTGCCGCTCGCACTGGCGAACCTTACGGCCGCACTGCCCGAGCGCAGACGCGGATGGGCGATCGGTGTGCAGACCGCCGTCACCACGTGCTTCGGCATCGCGGTGCCGCTGGGGATCGCCCTGCTGGTGGAGTACGCGAGCTGGCGGTGGGCCTTCGCCGCCACCGTCCCGGCCAGCGCTCTGGTCGTCGTCCTCGCCCACCGGTATCTGGCCGAGACCCGCGGGCCCGCCGGGGCGACGATGGACGGGGCCGGCTGCGCGCTCATCGCCTCCGGCCTCACTCTTGTGGTCTTCGCCTGCGAGCGGTCCTCGGACTGGGGCTTGGCCGTACCCGCCACCCTGCTCCCACTGGCCGCAGGCCTCGTGCTGCTCATCGCTTTCGTCGCGGTGGAGCGCCGGGCCGCCGACCCGCTACTGGACCTCAGGCCGCTGCGCAGCCGGGCAGTTTCCGTCCCGATGGCCGCCCTGGCACTCATCCAGTGCGCATCGCTCGCTCTCGTCATCTACGTGACGCTGTATCTGCAGCACGTCCTCGACCTGGGAGTCCTGCGGACAGGTCTGCTGCTCCTCAGCACCAGCCTGGGCACCATCGTCCTCTCGCCGGTCGCCGGACGGCTGACCGACCGCGGATACGGCACGTGGCTGGTCGTCACCGGCCTGGCCCTGCTGGGCGGGTGCCTGCTGTGGCTCGCCCACGGCGTGTCGATGCGCGAGGGCGCCCTGCTCGTCCCGGCGCTGCTGGTCTTCGGCCTGGCGCCACCACTGGTCTACCCATCGGCCACCGCACTGATCGTCGGCGCTCTGCCCGAAGCGGCGCGAGGAGTCGGGGCGAGCCTGTCGGTCCAGAGCCGCCAGATCGGCGCGACGATCGGGCTCGCGCTGATGAACGCGCTGTTCACCACTGCCGAATGGCGGGAACGGAACGAACTGCTGAAGCGTTCCGGTGCCGACTTCACCCCGGAGGAGCATGGCGCCCTCGATGACGCCCTGTCACGGGAGCACGCACCGTCCGACCTGCTCGCCCGGCTGCCCGGCACCTCGCAGGACCGGGTCCGCGCCGCCGCCGACGATGCGTTCGTCACTGCCCTTGAGGTCAGTTTCCTGACCCTGGCCGGGCTCATCCTGCTCAGCGCGCTGCCGGCGATCGCCGCCTGCCTCAGCCGACCTGCTGCCGGACCTCACCGGGCGCGGCAGGTTCCCCGCTCTTCCGGGCCAGTGGGCCGCGCCAGCCGTACCGCAGCGCCAGCAGCCGCAGGACGAAAGTGGCCAGCATGGCGGCGCCGCTGCTGATCGGACCCAGCAGACCGAACTCGAGCAGCACCGCCACGGTGCCCGCCCCGAGGACGGCCGGCAGCGCGTACATCTCGCGGTCGCGGCGCAGCAGCGAAGGGATCTCCATCGCGAGGAGATCCCGGAGCACTCCGCCGCCGACCGCGGTCGCGACCCCGATGGCCGCGGCATGGAACGGTTCGATGCCCCACACGGCGGCCTTCACCGTCCCCGAGACGGTGAACAGGCCGAGCCCCGCCGCGTCGACGACCTGGACCGTTCCACTGATGCGGTTGACCACCGGATGCAGGAAGAAGACCACGGTGCCCGCGATGATCGGCGTGATGAAGTAGCCCATGTCCCGGAAGGCCGCAGGAGGAACGTCGCCGATGACGAGATCACGGAACACCCCGCCACCCAGGGCGGTGATTTCGGCGAGGGCCATGATGCCGAAGACGTCGAATCTCATCCGGACGGCCACCAGCGCCCCGGTCACGGCGAAGATGAAGATGCCCGAGAGGTCCGCCACCAGGTGCACCGAGTGACCGAAGATCTCGTACACGTGCGACATTCCGGATCTCTTCCTGCTCCGAGGTCTCCGGAGGCTCCGCCATTGGGACGATGCACGGAACCCCGCTGGTACGAGGAACCGTTGTCCTGCCCCCGTGGCCGTCGCTCGGGGTGCGTCTCGTTTCCGTGGACCGTCCCGGGGCGCGGCGGGGATGGTGTGACGACATGCCTTATACGGTGTTCGGGTGAGGTGTGTTCCAGGGTGCAACCAGCAGGGGCTCCATTGCGCCTTGTGTGGTGTCAGAGACACAACCTGGGAGGCTTCCATGAATGCTGAGCCCCTTCTCGCGATGCCGTCGGCGCTGCCGGAGACCGGGATGGATCCCTACCGATTCCCCGGCACGCGCGACTGTGACGGCGACTGGCTTCACAGCGCGGTGACGACGGGCGAGGACGAGCTTCTGCCGCCGCCCGACCCGAGCCGGCGAGTGCCCCTCGCGCTGGCGGCGCCCGACCGGCGCCGCCTGGATCTGCACGTCGCCCTGACGCGGACAGGAGTCGCGCCGCTCCCCGGCGACCTCGACGCCATCAAAGTCCTGAGCGCGCTAGACGACACGACGATCGCGACGATCCTGCGCTGGATCACCAGCCCCAGCCCGAAAGCGGCATAAGGCTGCTGCGCGCACCGGCCGGACTCCGTACCTCCGCCAGCCCCGACCCGGTAGCGCAGAACCGCTCCGCCCCGCCCCTGGGGACCGATCGTGAGCAGTCGAGCGCCCGTTGCGGCTTCGACCGTTCGGATCGACCTCGACCGTTCGGATCGAGGTTCTCCAGGCCGGCGGGGCGGTGGGTAGTGGAAAGAAGACAGGCAACCGGCTTCCGGGCCACCATGGCACCGGCGAGCGGCTCGCTGTGGCCCGAACTCAACTACGCCGACCCGGCCCCCGACACCGTTCAGGAGTCGTACGGCTACTCGCAGCGGATGAACGACAGCTTCAACCGGCCGAACACCATGGCCCACGCGTACAGCCAGCCGGGTACCGGACTGACCGGGGACGCCGGCCTGAAGGACGCCGTCACCGCCGGCCTGGACCACCTCTGCTCCGACGAAGCACCGCCATAATGCCCGGCATGACTGACGCCTCCTCACCCTCCGCCTCCGTCGCGAAGCAGCGCACCCGCGTGGTCGTCGTGGGTGCGGGCCCCGCCGGTCTCACGGTCGCCAGCATTTTGCGTGCCGCGTCCGTGGACTGTGTGCTGATGGAGACGGAGAGCAGGGACTTCATCGAGCAGCGGCCCCGAGCGGGCTTCATCGAGGAGTGGGCGGTGCGTGCCCTGGAACGGCGGGGTCTCGCCGACCGGTTGCTGGAACACGCCCAGACGCACAGCGAGTTCGAAGTCCGGTTCATGGGCGAGCGCCATCGGTTCGGGTACGCCGAGCTGTCGGGACGCCGTCACTACGTCTATCCGCAGCCGCTGCTGGTGAAGGATCTGGTCCGGGCGTACGCGGACGACGCGGGCGGCGACGTCCGATTCGGCGTACGCGATGTGGAGCTGCACGCCATCGACACGGATCGGCCCTCGGTGTCGTACACCGACCCGGAGTCGGGCGAGCGGGTATCGATCGACTGCGATGTCGTCGCGGGCTGTGACGGCGCACGCGGGGTGACGCGCACCTGCCTGCCGCCGCAGCACACGACCCTCGCCCGGCATGACTACGGCGTCGGCTGGCTGGCTCTCCTCGCCGAGGCGCCGCCGTCCAGTGACTGCGTCGTCTTCGGTGTCCATCCACGCGGCTTCGCCGGCCACATGGCCCGAAGCCCGCAGGTCACCCGCTACTACCTCGAGTGCCCGCCCGGCGACGACCCGGAGAACTGGCCGCACGAGCGGGTGTGGGCCGAGCTCCGCGTCCGGCTGGCGGCGGACGGGGCGCCGCCGCTCACCGAGGGCCGGCTGATCGAGAAGCGAGTGCTGGACATGCACAACTACGTCGTGGAGCCCATGGACTACGGACGGCTCTGCCTGGCGGGCGACGCCGCCCACCTCGCCGCACCGATCGCCGCGAAAGGCATGAACCTCGCACTGCACGACGCGATGCTGCTCGGCGACGCACTCGTCGCCTCCCTCCGTGACGGCGACGACAGTGGCCTGCGCGGCTACTCGGCGGCCTGCCTGCGGCGTGCATGGCAGTACCAGGAGTTCTCGCAATGGCTCTCGGAAGTGCTGCACGGGCCCTCGTCGGGTGATCCCTTCCGGGCGGGTTGTGCGACGGCCCGGCTGCGGCGGCTCTTCGCATCGCCCGCCGCTGCGGAGGCTTTTGCCGAGCTGTACATCGGCAGGGACCTTGATTGCTGACACGGCCGGTCCGGTCCACGGACGCAGTGTGTCGGTGTGTCGGTGTGTCGGTGTGTCGGTGGGCCGGTGGGCCGGTGGTCGGGAGGGGTGGGGGTTGTGGTGCGTTGGCGGGGCCGTACCGGTGAGAGGCGAACAGCCACTGTCGGGTTCCCTGCCGGCGGCGTGCTTTCTTTCACACAGAAGAGAGACAACGCGGCGGAGCCGCAGTGCGTATTGCTCGTAGAGATCCGCGTCGCGCCGATGGTGCGCGCGGGGCATGACCGAGGAGCAGCCGCAGCATGAGCGAAGAGACGCCTCCATCCCGTTCACGCCGCAGGCGGGGCAGCAAGCGCCCGCGCCTGATCGACTATCCCCGGCGGGGCAGACGCGGGGTCCGCCGCTGGCTCCCGTCGTGGCGGCTGCTGCTCGGTACCTTCGTGACTCTCTTCGGCGCTCTGCTGGGGCTGTTCGCCCTCGTCTACGCCTATGTCGACATTCCCAGCGAGCGGGCCGCGGCGAGCCAGGAGGCCAATGTCTACTACTGGTCCGACGGCAGCCAGATGGTGAGTGTGGGCGCGGTGAACCGGCAGAACGTGCCCCTGTCCACGGTGCCTGTCCCGGTCCGCAATGCCGCGATAGCGGCCGAGAACGCCGGCTTCTACACCGACTCCGGTGTCTCGTACACCGGTCTTGCCCGTGCCGTCGCCAACATGGCCCGGGGCCAGGAGACCCAGGGCGGCTCCACCATCACCCAGCAGTACGTGAAGAACACGTATCTGTCCCAGGAGCAGACACTCTCCCGCAAGGTGCAGGAGTTCTGCATCGCGCTGAAGATGGACAGCCAGAAGTCGAAGGACGAGATCCTCCAGGGCTACCTCAACACCAGTTGGTTCGGCCGCGGCGCCTACGGCATCCAAGCCGCCTCCAACGCCTATTACGGAGTCGGCGTCGACAAGCTGAATCCCAGCCAGGGCGCCTTTCTCGCCGCACTGCTGAAGGGCGGCAACGAATACGATCCCGCGGTCGGCGCGGGCAACCGGAAGCGTGCGGTCGAGCGCTGGTCCTGGATCCTGGACCGCCAGGTCGACCTGGGCATGATGAAGGAGCAGGAGCGCGCGAAGTACACGACGTTCCCCGAGCCCCGCAAGCAGTCCATGTCCACGAATCTGAGCGGCCAGACCGGCTACCTCGTCGACCTTGCCAAGCGGTACGTCAAGAAGAACTCCAGCCTCACCGACGCCGACCTCGACCGGGGCGGCTACCAGATCCACACCACGTTCGACAAGGACGCGGTGGCCCAGCTCGAACGTTCCGTCAAGGGTGTCCTCGCCCGGCACATCGACCCGAAGACCCGCAAGGAGGACCGGCACGTCGAGGTCGGCGCGGCGTCCGTGCGGCCGGACGACGGGGCCATCGTCGCGATCTACGGGGGCGCCGACGCGACCCGGCACTTCACCAACAATGCCGACACCTCGGGGGTCCCCGCAGGTTCGGTCTTCAAGCCGTTCGTACTCGCCGCCGCGCTCCAGAACGGTGTCGTGGCCGAGGACGGCTCCGAACAGATCGTCACCACCGAGAGCTTCTACGACGAGACCGGCACACTGTCCACCGGGCTGCCACCGGTGCGCGGACCGGACAACTTCGTGTCCCCCCTGGCCTCATCCGCCCGCTACACCACCTTGCGCGGGGCGATGGTGACCTCCGCCAACACACCGTTCCTGCAACTGGGCGCGGACACGGGGCTGGATCGGGTCGAGAACATGGCCGTGGCAGCCGGAATGCTCAAGAGCAGCATGGCCCCCCGCAACAAGGAGTTCCCCCTCGGTACCTCCTCGCCGAGCGCGATACGAGTGGCCGGCTCGTACGCGACGTTCGCCGGCGACGGGGTACGCAACGAGCCCTACTCGGTGACCAAAGTGCTGCGGGGCAACGAGCCGGTCAGCGGACTCGAGCGGCCGCCGGCGCGGCGTGTCATGGACCGGACGGTGGCGCTCGATGTCACCTCGGTCCTCCGGGACGCGGCAATAGACACCCCGGCCGTACCGGCGGTGAGGAAGCTGGGCCTCTTCGCGGCGGCCTCCACCGGCCGCAACGACACACAGCGGGCCGCGTGGTTCGCGGGCTACACGAAGAAGCTGTCGACAGCGGTGACGATGTTCCGGTCCCAGCCCGGCAAACCTCTGCTGCCCATGAGCGGCACGGGCGGCGACGACTCAATGCGGGGAAGCGTCTTCCCGGCGCAGATCTGGTCCGACTACACAACGACGGTTTCGCCCGCGGCCGAGCCCTCCGCGGACCTGCCGACGCCGGCCCCGACGGAGACCGGCGGCTGACCCCAACCACCTTGCGGCGCAAGCGCGATGCTGCTCACCTGCGCGTAAAGAATGGGGGCGGGGTGGGCTGCGGGGCGCGAGGGACGGGGGAGTACTCTGCGCGGCACCAGACCCGATGTTCGGATGTACGTGGAGGATTGATGAAGGTACCTACCCGCGCGTGGAAGCGCTCGGGCGCGCTGATAGCGGGTGCGGCCACAGGGTTAATCGGAGTGGGTCTGTGCGCCACTCCGGCAGCGGCCCACACTCCCGTGTGGACGGTGACCTGCTCCGAAGTCACCGTCGATCTCAAGGCATACAACGACGATGTCACCAACACGGTGACCATCACCGTCGACGGCAAGGACCTGCTGACCGGTAAGGAGTTCGGGCGGGAGTTCCACGACACGCTCAAGCTGCCTGAACACACGGCCGAGGTGCCGGTGCGCCTCATCGTGAAGGCGGGCGACGGCGAGAAGTTCTCGCGCGACGAGACCAAGACCTCGCCGGTCTGCGAGTCCGAGCCGCCCTCGCAGCCCCCGAAGCCTTCGGAGCCCCCGAAGCCCTCGGAGGAGCCGGAGCCTTCGGACACCCCGTCCACCACACCGCCCAGCTCCGAGACTCCCGCTCCGGCGCCCAGCACGCCGCCGCCGGGCGACCTCGCCGAGACGGGTGGGTCCAGCGCCACGCCGGTGATCGCCAGTGCCGCGGCCGTGGCGGTCCTGGCCGGTGCCGGCATCCTGGTGGCGACCCGCAAGCGCCGCGCAGCCCGCGGCTGACCGCGACCAGGCCTCCCGTGCCCTGCGGCCTCCCGGGCCGCAGGGCACGCTCAATGGATCCAGGTGTGTGGACCGTCGGGGCGTTGGGCCTCACCTTGCTGGACCCCTACGCCCCGGGCCTGGCCCCGCGCCCGATCGAGGCCGGGCCCGATGCGCAGCCGCCGCGGGCCACCATGTCGCGGATCGGCGGCACACCGCTGCGGGGCACCTGCGTCCAGCCCTCGGCGGTCCCATGCGAGCCCACCGGGCTCACACCGGGAGGACCTCACGGATCACATGCCGTGCGATGTCCGCCATGACCGGGTTCGTCTCGCGGTAGTACCGGAGTTCCATGAGCGCGATCGAGAGCGCCCAGCCGCGACCTCGTGCCCAGGTCGCGTCGTCGACCCCCAGGGCGGCGCGGAAGACGTGGCGAGCCTCGGCGGGCAGCAGGTACCACGCGACGATGAGGTCGACGGCGGGATCGCCCAGTCCCAGGCATCCGAAGTCGATGACGGCGCTGAGCCGGCCTCGGACGATCAGCAGATTCCCGGGTTGCAGGTCCGCATGGATCCAGACGGCCGGGCCGGGCCGGGTGGGGGCCCGCAGGGCTGCTTCCCATGCGGCGGTTGCCGCGTCGGTGTCGATGGTCCCTTGAAGTGCTTCGATCGCGTCGCGCGTCGTGGCGTTCCGCACCGCCAGGGGTTCACTGCGGTATGCGGGAGGCCCGTCCGTGGGATCGATGCGCTGCAACGCGGCGACGAACTCCGCCAGATCTCCGGCGAGCCCGTCGGGCTCGGCGATACGGCCGATGGCCGGGTTCTCGCCCTCGAGCCAGCGGTAGACGGACCAATGCCAGGGATAGCCCTCGGCAGGTAGTCCCTTGCCCAGCGGTGCGGGAATGGCGACGGGAAGCGGTGGGGCGAGCCGCGGCAGCCACTGGTGCTCCTTCGTCACGTCACCGGCGGCCCCGGCAATGCGCGGGAGCCGTACGACCATGTCCTCGCCGAGCCGGTACATGGCGTTGGATGTGCCGGCGGAATCGATGTGAGTGACGGGGAGGTCTGCCCACTGCGGAAACTGCGCGCCGAGCAACCGGCGCACCAGGGATGCGTCGGTGCTCACTTCGTCAGCGTGCATCCTGCGAGCGCACATGGGCACCTTCCGGACCGGAGTGAGACCAGCGCCCGGCCCGGGCGACTTGGCCGGGCGGGGCGGGCCGTCGACTGTTGTGGGCGACCAGGCCGGCGTTGATACAAACGTGCCGCGACGTTGTCGTCAACTCATATATGCCGGTGGGAACGAGAGCGGGGCCCTGGCCATCGCGGCTCTGGCGGTGGTCAGGGAACTCCCGGCTCACGTCCAGCACGAGTTTTCCAGCAGCGTCCCGCAGTCCTTGGCCGATGACCCAGTCGTCGGAGGCGGGGTTCGGCCCCTGGGCGCTCGCGAAACCGTAAGTCAGGGGTCTTGGCGGACATGTAGTGGTCTCGGACCAGGGTTTCGACGGCGATGCGCACGACGGCGAATCCGGCGAGGGCGACGGCCATGGCCGGCAGGACTCGACGCGAGACCGTGCCGGCGAAGATGCCCAGCGCCACCGCGACAGGGCTGGAAGACTCGATGTTGTCCCCGGCGGCGATCGACGGTCTGGCGGTGATCGGCGCGGGGCAGGTGCGTTCCGTGGCGACTCGCTGGACTGGGGACCGTACCCGTTTCGGTGCCGAGCCGCGTGGCACACCGGAGCGTGCGTCCGTACGTGCACGATGGCGTCGTGCCGCGTCGCGCCGGGCGCCGCCCATGGGTCGTCACTCGTATCGTGCGGGCGTGATCGTTCGCAGGGTCGGTACGAGCGCGCGAGACCGAGTCGGGGCAGGCGGGGGAGGGAGGCTCGGGTACCGGGCGGCGGCCGCGGTGTTCGCCGTCGGCATGGCCGGGACGACGCTGCCCACCCCCCTGTACGGCCTCTACCAGGAGAAGATCGGCTTCTCGGAGCTGATGGTGACGGTCGTCTTCGCCGTGTACGCGATCGCGGTCATCACAGCCCTTCTGGTGGCAGGGAACTACTCCGACGCAGTGGGCCGCAGACCCGTCCTTCTGGCGGCCATGGGCTTCTCGGCCGCGAGCGCGTGCTGCTTCCTCCTGGAGAGGGGTCTGCCACTGCTCTTCGCGGGACGACTGTTGTCGGGTTTCGCCGCAGGGTTGCTGAGCGGTGCGGCGACGGCGGCCGTCATCGAGCTCGCCGGGCCCGGGAAGAAGGCGCGCGCCGGGTTCGCGGCCACCGCCGCGAACATGGGCGGACTGGGCTGCGGGCCACTGCTGTCGGGGCTGCTCGCGCAGTACGCGCCCTGGCCGCTGATGCTGACGTTCTGGGTCCACCTGGCCCTGGTGGCGGTGGCCTCCGTGACGACCTGGCTGCTCCCCGAGACCGTCCAGGACCCGCAGCGATGGCCGCCGTTGAGCCCACAAGGCGTATCGGTCCCGCCCGAGATGAAGGGTGTGTTCGTGCCCTCGTCGGTGGCGGCGTTCGCCGGTTTCGCACTGCTGGGCCTCTTCACCGCGGTGGCGCCGAGCTTTGTCGCGATGACCCTGGACGTCCACAATCTGGCGGTCACGGGCGCCGTCGTCTTCTCCGTGTTCCTCGCCTCGACGATCGGACAGTCACTGACGGGGAGGTTCGGTGCACGCCGTGCGCTCCCCGTCGGCTGCGGCGTTCTGGTCGTCGGACTCATGCTGGTGGCCTCGTCGCTGATCGCCCAGTCGCTGCCCCTGCTCGTCATGGGTGCCCTGTTCGGTGGAACGGGGCAGGGCCTTGCCTTCCGCGGCGCGCTGAGCCTCGTCAGCGGCGCTGCCCCGGAACGGCACCGAGGCGGGACCATCTCGGCGTTCTTCGTCGTCGCCTACGCCGGTATCTCCCTGCCGGTGGTGGGTGTGGGCGCCATGGCCATGTGGCTCGGGTTGCGCGGGGCGGGGTTGGTGTTCGCCGGCTGTGTGATCGTGGTCGCCGCCTGCGCGGGTACGTATGCGGCGCTCCGCCCGCCTCCCGGACGGTGAGCAGGAAACGCTCGCCAGGTCGGGCAGTCCGAGCAACCGGCGCGCGAGTTACGTATCGGAGGGTTGTGACACCGCTTCGGGGCCGACGCATGGATGATGAGCACGGCATGACCGCGACCAGGGTTTCCGTGAGCTGCACCGCACCGCCTGAAGGGCTGTGCGGACGGTTCCTGCGGGCTGGACTGTTCGCGGCGATCAGTGGGGCCCTGGCCACGGTCGGCCACCATCTGGCTTCCGAAGATCCCGTGCCCTGGACGCGTCTGACAGTGGCGACGGTGGCCGTCTTTGTCGCCGCTCTCGTCGGTGCACGGCGAAGCCGCGCGCTTCCGTCCGTGGTGATCGCGACGCTGGCCGCCCAGGCGGTGCTGCATCGCGAGTTGTCGGTGCGGGCGTCGTCTCATGGCAGCCATGAGGTCCACCTGGCAGCCGACACGGGACATGCCGTCCACCACGGCCCGTCGTCGATGCTGCTCGTGCACGTTCTGGCCGCTGTGGCCGTCGCCGCTCTGATGCACCGGGCCGACGCCCGCCTGTCCGCGTTGCCGGTCATCCTGAGCCGGCTGGCACGGTCGGCCGCCGTATCACTCGCCGTTGGGACCGGACGACGCCGCTTGCGGCCTGCGGTGCCCAGGCCGTGCTCGGGCGGGCTACCGCTCGCCGCCCGCGACTTCCTCCCCGTACGGGCTCGACTCGTTCATGTTCTGGCGCTCAGAGGTCCGCCGAGGATGCGTTGCGCATCCCTCGTCCTGTCGTCAGCGGACCGTGTCGGTACTCGACCGCTCCGCGCTGCACCGAAACGAGTCACAGAACCATGAACAGAACACGACTGTCTCGCAACGCCCTTCGTCTGAGCACCGCTTCACTCGCCGCGGTGATCGCTGCCGTCGCCGGAGCCACCACCGCTGCCGCGCACGCCGAAGTGACCGCCTCAGACGCCCGTGCGCTCGCCGAGAACGTCACCCTGACCTTCACCTCCGAGGCCGAGTCGGACACCGCCGGCATCAAGGAGCTGCGAGTCGTCCTGCCCGAGGGCATCGCACCCTCCACCGTGGTGATGAAGGACGTGCCCAAGGGCTGGACGTTCACCCCGACTGCCGACGGGTACACCGTGGGCGGCGCCGTGCTGAAGACCGGCGTGGACGCGGAGTACAGGATCGTCGTCCGGCAGCTGCCGGATGCGAAGTCTCTGGTCTTCAAGACCCTCGAGACGTACGGCGACGGCAAGGTCGCGCGCTGGATCGAGGTGCCCAGCGGCGGCACCGGAACGGAGAACCCGGCTCCGATGCTGGAACTGAAACCGGCCGCTCCCGGAGCCAAGCCCATCGCGCCGAGCCCGGCCCCCACTCCGGAGGAGAGCTCGCCCTCCGCGCCGCCACCGGTGGCCGCACCGGCGCCGGCGCGCACGGCAACCTCTGAGCGGACTGCCGCCGAGAAGAGCGACAGCGGCAGCAACGGTGTGGTGATCGGCGCGATCGCAGCCGTTGTGGTGCTCGGTGCCGGTGGGGTCGTCTGGTTCAAGCGCCGCAGCGGACCATCGGCGTAGACCCCGGCGGGCGGGGAGCAGGGAGCGCGCCCGCTCCCTGCTCCCGCTCTTCTCTGTCGGCTCCGCCAAGGCGGCGTCTTCTATGGGTGGTTGCTGCTTTCCGGCGGGAAGGATTCGGTGACCTCAGGACTGACCGGAGGCAGCGCCCATGGCTCCAGCGTGCCGCTGCAGAGTTCGACGAGGAACTGGACGGTACCGCCCTGGTAGTGCCACCAGCCCCCGTTGCGAGAGGCGATGGTGACCAGCCACTGCTGCGGAGTGTCCCCGGTGGTACTCCACAGGAACTTGTCGCCCTCATTCGACTCTCCCCACGGCAGCAGCCCGCCTGGGGCCGGATGCGGGCGCAAGCCGATGGACATGTCGGCTTCCCACCACGCCTGGATGACCCCTGTGAGGTCGTTGCCGATGCCTCGCAGGTAGTGGTCCTCCTTGCCCGGATCAGGCAGGCTCACCAGGAGAAAGTCGTCGAGCACGAAGGCGGGATACCACTCGGCGAGGCGCTTGAAGTCGCTGGGCAGAGCAGTGCCCAGGCCGCTCTCCAGCACGGCCCAGTCGAGCACGGCGGGCTCCGGTCGACGGTGGTTCACCAATCCTGGAACGGCGTCTTCCAGTGCGGCGATCGCCTCATCCGGGTCGGAGAACAGGCATGTTGGTGTCTGGGTGCCGATCAGGCCGTTCACCACCTGAACATCACTCCGCACCAGGTCCGTCCCGAGTAGTGGACCGCGCTCCGCAGGTCGGCCTCCTCCACAGGGCGGGCGTTGCGCACGACGAACGGCACGCCCGTGCCGTTGAGCGTGAGCAGCACGTTCCGGACCTCCATGCTGGGCAGCGGTGCGACACCGCGGATCGCTCAGTGCCGGTGTGACGTGCTGGGGCACCGCCGTGGAGTATGCCACCCCACCTCATAGGTCGCCTGCCTGCCCTTCCAGGGGACGGCCGCTTCGGAGATTCCACCGCTGGGCCCTGCCGCTGAGTTCGGTGGCGGTAAGGGGGCGGACGTCCAGCCGCCAGAATGTCTGGTCGGGTGCCGACAGGGCGTGGATCACGGCGGCGCGGATCACGTCCGGTTCCGCGACGGCGAGGATGCGCCCGGCCCGGCTGTGCAGAGTGTCGAGCCATGCGCCGACCCGGATGCGTACGTCCCGCAGCGATTCGCCGCCATGGGGTGCCGCGGTCGGGTCGCCCAGCCAAAGGGCCACGGCTTCCTCTTCGGCGGCCGCGACGGCGTCCAGCGTCTGTCCTCGCCAGCGCCCCATGGCGCAGGCGGCGAGGTCGGTCAGCGGTTCGGCGTCGAGCCCGAGGGCCTGGGCGGTCCGGCGGCAGCGCAGGGACGGCGACGTGTAGGCGTGAGTGGCCGGGGCGAGTGCGCCCGCGGCGGCCTCGGCGCGTGAGATTCCCGCCGGGTCGAGAGAGCTGTCGTCGTCGAACCGCACGTCCCGCAGTGCTTCGCTGGTCGCGGGGGAGATCAGAGTGACGCGTACTGTCATCGGTTCCCTTGGTGTCCCTCCGCTCGTCAGTTGTCAGGCGCACCCTATCGATGGGGGGCGTGCGGGAGTGATCCGGGA
Organism: Streptomyces sp. NPDC043870; assembly: GCF_056435785.1. Lineage (NCBI taxonomy): Bacteria > Bacillati > Actinomycetota > Actinomycetes > Kitasatosporales > Streptomycetaceae > Streptomyces > Streptomyces sp. NPDC043870. The sequence goes on along the minus strand of NZ_JBWKDT010000006.1, from coordinate 252,175 downwards.
CTCACGCCCTTGGCTGAAAGTCCGTCTCGCGGTACGGTCGCGTCGACATTTCAACAACGTGACGACGGCGAGACGGAAGTCCGGTGAGAATCCGGCACGGTCGCGCCACTGTATGCCGCAGCGGTATCCCGGAAGGGATCGCGCCGCGGCGAGTCAGACCCGTGGGCCGTCGTCCTGCACCACCGTATGGGACGCGTGTTCCCGAGGAGGTTCCATCATGGCCGAGGCCGTCGTCTCCGCTGCCGTATCCACCCCTTCCGTTCCTGTGCCGGCTCCTCTGCCCGTGCGTGCGGTTCTGCCCTGGGCGGTGTTCGTCGGCCTCCTGGCGCTGATCGCCCTGTACTTCGTCGGCGCCGAACAGGGCGCCACGTCCGTGTTCGCCGGTGCCGACGTGCACGAGTGGGTGCACGACGGACGTCATCTGCTCGGCTTCCCCTGCCACTGAGGGGCGACGCACGTGTACGCCTCAACTGTCAGAGGTCTGCTGGTCCGTGGCATGCTCGCGGGCTTGATCGCAGGACTTTTCGCCTTCGCCGTGGCCTATGTGGTGGGTGAGCCCGCCGTGGACGGCTCGATCGCGGTGGAGGAGGCCCAGGCCGCCCAGGAGGCTCATGCCGGGCACGGCGGCGCCGCTCCCGGGGAAGCGGCCGAGGAAGAAGAGGAGCTGGTCAGCCGCTCCCTGCAATCGACCGCCGGTCTCGCCACCGGCGTTCTCGTGTACGGGGTCGCGCTGGGCGGCATCGCCTCCCTGGCGTTCTCCTTCGTACTGGGACGTGTGGGCCGGTTCAGCCCACGGGCGACCGCGGCGCTCCTTGCGGCGGCAGCCTTCACCACCGTCTATCTGGTGCCGTTCCTGAAATACCCGGCCACCCCGCCGGCGGTCGGCAACCCGGACACGATCGGGAAGCGCACCACGCTGTTCTTCCTGATGATCCTGCTCAGTGTGCTGCTCGGCATCGCAGCGGTCATTGCCGGGCGGCGGCTGGCACCGCGTCTGGGCAACTGGAACGCGACGCTGGTCGCCGGTGCGGGCTTCATCGCGGTCGTGACTGTCGCGTTCGTGTTCCTGCCTGCGAACGACGACGCGGTCAAGGCCGGTTTCCCCGCAGCCCTGTTGTGGGAGTTCAGGGTTGCTGCGGTCGCTGTCCAAGTCGTGCTGTGGACGGTCTTCGGAGTCGTCTTCGGCGCCCTGGCGCAGCGCCTGCCGGCCCTGCGCACGGTCGGCGCCGAAGCTGCGGCGGCGGAGCAGGGCGCGCCCGCCCTCGGCTGACCCGCGCACGAGGCCGGTCCGGCTCGACACACCAGGCCCCGCCGCCCCTCCACGGGGTACGGCGGGGCACTGTCGCATCCTGCCCGGCCTCCACCCCGCACACGGGCACCGCTCGCGGCCCCGTAGGGTGACGCCGTGACGACGAGCAAGGGCATGAGTGGCGGACACCTGCTGTACGGGTGCATGGGACTGGGCGGGAGCTGGGAGCCCGGCCCTTACGGGGCGGCGGACATCGCCGCGGCCGAGGCGGCGGTCGCCGCGGCCCTGGAGATCGGCGTCACCACGTTCGACCACGCCGACATCTACCGCCACGGCAAGGCCGAGGCGGTCTTCGGCGAGATCCTGGCCCGCGCACCGGGGCTGCGCGAACGCATCGTCCTGCAGACCAAATGCGGCATCCGCCTCCCCGACGGCGAGCGCCCCGGCATCTACGACCTGCGCGGGCACACCATCGCACGTCGGGTGGAGGAGAGCCTGACCCGGCTGCGCACCGACGTCATCGACGTGCTCCTCCTGCACCGGCCGGACCCGCTCGCCGATCCCGACGACATAGCCGAGGCACTGACGTCCCTGCACCGGCAGGGGCTGGTGCGGCGGTTCGGCGTCTCGAACATGGCGGGCGAGCAGATCGCGCCGCTGCTGGCCCGCCTGGGCGTGCCCCTGGTCGCCAACCAGCTGGAGATGAGCCTCCAGCGCCGCGACTGGCTCGAAGCGGGCGTCCTGGTGAACACCCCCGCGGCGTCGGCCAACGGCTTCCCGCTGGGCACCCTCGAATACTGCCGCGCGAACGGCATCGAACTCCAGGCGTGGGGCGCGCTGGCCCAGGGCCGCTTCACGGGCCGCGAAGAGACGCCGCAGGAGCGGGCCACCGCGGAGCTGATCGCCTCGTTGGCCGAGAAGAAGGACACCACTCCGGAGTCCGTCCTGCTGTGGTGGCTGCGGCGCCACCCCGCCCGCATCGCCCCGGTCATCGGCAGCGTCCACCCCGATCGCATCCGCGCCTGCCGCGACGCGGCCCAGCGGGAGCCGGACCTCTCCCACGAGGAGTGGTACGACCTCTGGCTGGCGGCGCGCGGTGTGCCACTGCCCTGAGGGTCGTTCCCGAGGGGGCCATGGAGACCTTCTGCGGCTGCCCGCCATCCGGGCGTTCGCGACGCGGTCGGCCCTGCGGCACGGCTGCACGAACCTACGCCAGCCACCGGTGGGGTGAATGGAACCAACAGCCGCAAGATACGGACACGGCTGTGGGAAACCGTCCGGTCCGTCAGCTCAGCTGCCGCACCGACATCAGTAGATGCTGATGACCTTCGCGCGTTACGTCATCCGCACCCGGTACGCCGCTGAGCAGTGCCCGTTGGCCCGGGCCCAACAGTTCGAAGCACACCTCAGAGGCGCTGAAGGAGTCGGCGGTCAGGAGAAGGCCGCCCAGTACGGGCACAGGCGAACGTGCGGGCAGCGAACAGGCCGCCCATGCCACTGCCTCTGCGAGAGCGCTTCTCCCGATCCGGAACTCCATACGTGCATTCCCCATCCCGTCACGCCAGTTGGTCCGTGCACGCTATACGCCGCCACTGACAACGGTTCCTGACGCCGGAGGCACACCGAAGGGACGCGTCACAGGCTCGCGACACCGCCCAGGGCGCGGGCGAGCGGGCCCGTGTGGGCTGGACGTCGCTCGACGCCCTGCCCATCGGCATCGTCGTCGCATCCGCCGTCCACGCGACCCTGATGCGGCGTTCCCGGGACGGGCTCGCTACGGCGCTGCGGGCCTGAGCCGCCGCACGGCCCTCCGGATCGCGGGGGAGGAGCCCCAGGCTGCGCGGTCACGACCGGCTCCGCCTGACCCGCGACGGGATCGCCGGGGCGTGGCGCGTCCACGCGAAGCCCCTCGCCCCCGGCCCCTCGCTCAGCGCGCAGTGCCGCGGCAGGGTTCCGGGCCTCCACCGCATGGTCCATGATCGTGGGATGGCGATCCCAAGGAGAAGAGCGGAAATATTCGTCAGCGCCGAGCCCGACGGTCGATTCAGCGGTCCTGCGACCGGCGACGAGCGCCGCATGCTCGTCGACTTCCTGGCAGCCCAGCGCGCGACCCTGAAGCTGAAGTGCACCGGCCTGGAGGCGGAGTTGTCCCGGCGGTCCGTGGAGCCGTCCACGCTCTCCCTGCTCGGCCTGGTACGGCATCTCGCGGACGTGGAGCGCCGCTGGTTCCGGCAGGTGCTCGCCGGGCAGGACGTAGCGCCCCTCTTTTCCTCGACGGCTGCCCCTGACGGTGACTTCGACGGTGCGGTGTCCGACCCCGAGGTCGTCGCGACGGCGTGGGAAGCATGGCGTTCTGAAGTGGCGTTCGCCGACCGCTTCGTCACCGAGGCACCCGACCTCGACATCGAGGGCCACGACTCGTGGCGGGGGACAGTGTCGCTGCGCTGGGTGCTCATCCACATGGTCGAGGAGTACGCCCGGCACAACGGACACGCCGACCTGCTCCGGGAGCGGATCGATGGAGCGACAGGTGTGTGAGTCCAGGAGGTCCTCACGGCTGCGGTGACCCGCGAAAGTTGCGGGCACTGCAGCGGTCCTTCGCAGTACGTTCGTGCGATGGGTGATGAGGACGGATACTTCGGAGCGAGTGTCGCGGCGACGTACGACGCGTCGTCAGCGGACATGTTCGAGCCGCGCGTCGTGGACCCGGCCGTCGGTGTCCTGGCGGGACTGGCCGGTGGCGGCCGGGCCCTTGAGCTGGGTATTGGGACAGGACGCGTCGCGTTGCCGCTGGCACGCCATGGAGTGCCGGTCCATGGCATCGATATGTCACGGGCGATGGTCGCCCGGCTGCGTGCCAAGCCGGGTGGTGACGCGATCAGCGTGACGATCGGCGACTTCTCGACGACGAGGGTGGACGGGACGTTCTCTGTCGCGTACCTGGTCTTCAACACGATCATGAATCTGACGACACAGGCGGCGCAGGTGGCCTGCTTCCGCAACGTCGCGGCTCACCTCGACCCGGGAGGCTGTTTCGTCGTCGAGGTCATGATTCCCGAGTTGCGAAAACTCCCTGCTGGTCAGAACGTTGTGCCGTTTCATGTGAGCCCGACGCGGTGGGCTTTCGACGCCTACGACGTCGCCACGCAGGCGATGAGCTCGAACTACCTCGAGGTCGTCGACGGCCGCGGTGAGTTCAGGTCGATTCCCTTCCGGTACGTGTGGCCGGCGGAACTCGACCTGATGGCCCAGCTGGCCGGGCTGCGGCTGCGCGAGCGGTGGGACGGATGGACGGGGGAACCTTTCACGAGCGAGAGCCGCCAGCATGTCTCGGTCTGGGAGAAGCCGACTGGTTGACCGCGGCACTGCTCGATGGTGCGGCCCTCGCTCGGCGCCGATGATGCGACGGGCACGGGAAGTTGCGGTGCGGGGCCTCAGTTGCTGCCGCCCCCGCCGCCACAACTGGAGCCGCCGCCTCCTCCTCCTCCTCCTCCTCCTCCTCCTCCTCCGCCACAGCCGTAACCGCTGTCCGAGCCGCCGCAGCTGAAGCCACCGTCAGAGCCGCTGTCCGAACCGCCGTCCGGACCGCTGTCCGAGCCGGGGTCGTAGTCGAGGTCCAGGCCTCTGCCCATGCGGGCCAGGAGCCGGCCCAAACCGGACGGTAGAGGCTGCGCGTCCATGATGCCGCGGCGGACCCGCCCGTCCGGGAGGACAGCCGGTCCGGCAAAGACGTATGCCGGCAGGCTCTCGTCCCGTCGAGCTGCCTTCACCTGCCGCTTGCCCGCCCTGGTCCGCCGGTGGCGGGTCCCGGTCACCAGGCCTCGTGCAGCCAGTCGCCGGCCGATCTCCTCGACCTCCGGGGAGCGTTGCACGGCCGTGCGCACATGGACCACGCTTCTGCCGCGCGGACACGATGCGAACGCGACGCGCTCGACCGGGTGCTGGGGCTGCTCCTGGCCCACGGCACGCACCCGTGTACCGATCAGCACCAGCAGCCCGCGCTCGCTCAGTGCGATCACCACGCTGTCCGCCACCCGCTGAGCCCCGCCCGCCAGGAACGCGACGTCATACGCGTCCAGGGCCCGTGGCGCCTCCGCAGCCGCTGCCGGCCGGAACACCTTCCCCATGCCGATCCCCCTTCGTGCACCCCGCTGCTGGCAATTTCGCCTGTGAGGAAGCGCACAACCCTCTCCTGCGGGAGTTCAGAGCAACATTTGAGCTTTCCGGTCGGGGAACCGTGGGCGGGGGCCGAGTCGGCGAACGGGCGACAGCTCGGCGTCGGGTCAGCGGTGCTTCACGAGCAACGGCATCCGGGCCGGCCGAGATGGCCGGTTCGCCAACGCTGCTCGGTGAGCCGCCGCAAAAGCACTCGCTCGGCGTGGCCGCCCCGTCCTGCAGTGGAGGCCGCCGGGTGGAGCAGGTCGGTGGCTCGCTGGGCTCATAACCCAGAGGTCGCGGGTTCAAATCCCGCCTCGGCTACGAAGAGACGGGCCCGTCGCACATGGTGCTGCGGGCCCGTCCATGTGAGCGAGTGCCAACGACGGCCCGCGACGTCACGTACTCCGCGGGCGGCACGACCGCCGGCCTCAGGGGAACTGTCCGATCACTGCCCTGGTGCGAACGACCGTACCGCCGGAGGGAGCCCGCCGCTCATCGGCGTGCTCGGCCGGATCACACGCTCCAGCTCTCGAACAGTGCGCTCGGCTTCGCTGCGCACTTGCGCGGGAACGTCCCCGAGCTCCGTGACGAGCCGGTCGTAGATCGGCGCTTCCTGCCACACGGTCAATCAGTCCTCTCCCATCGGTTCCGCTCCGTCGTTGGATCGGAAGCGGCTGCCGAGTGTATGCCGGACCGGCGGATCGTGCGGTCCGTGGCCGAACCGCGGACGTCCGAATCCCTGCGGTTGCGCCGCCGAGCGGACATGGAGAGAGCTGGTCACCCGCACCCGCGCGGTGAGTCTTTCTGGCCGGTCTCTGTGGCCGGTCTCTGTGGCCGACCCCCGCACCGTGGTCGTGAGGACCCGGGCCCGGTGGGGCCGGGGGGACCGCCCTGAGCGATGATCTGCCCATGAACGAAGCAACACCGGTACAGAACTACCTGCGATTCGTCGAGCACCGGCTGGCGACCGACGGGTGCGCCCCGCGCTGGGAGCACTGTGGAGGCACACCGGTCCTCATCGGCCGACGCGCGGACTTCCGCATGAAGTGGGCGGCAACCAAGCTGCACCTGTTCACTGCGGTCGCGGCCGTGCCCGAGATCACCGTGCCGGCCATTGAGGCCTTCACCTGGCACGTCCTCGACTACGCCCGCAAGAACAAGGGCGGCCTGCCGGTGGGGCTGCAGACCGGCGTGGGTGCCTTCCCGGTCCTGGTGAGCGAGCGCGTCGACCCCGCGGCCATGGCGTGGGCACAGGAGCAGCAGCGCAATCGTTTCGCGTGCTTCGCGCGGCCAGTCGTCGTGGACATGTCGAACGGCCATGTGGGCTTCTACCGGGACAACCCCACCCTGGGCCGGATCTACGCGAACCACATGATCGAGAAGGGCAACCTCTACTTCCTGAAGTAGTACCGCACGGGCGTCCACCACTGCATGCATCCGGCAGTGGCATGCATCTGGCGGTCTCAGTACCAGATGGCGATCGGCCGGCCCCGGCGGTCGTGCTGCGGCGGGTCCGGGAGGCATTGCGCGCGGCCCTGGGCGATGCGGTGCGCGCTCCAGGCTGCGGCAGCCGCGTCCAGCACATCGTCCGGGGGCACGCGTCCCGCGTCCTGGAGATCGTCGGGAAGGACGACCCCGGCCGCTGCGAGAAGCGAGCGCCGGGTCATCTGTCCCGCCCAGCTCTTCTTGCGGTGGGGGAGCGCTGCCCCCTGCGCCAGCGCCCGGAACGACACCTCCGGGTGCACCTCGAAGAGACGATCGCCCCCGGTATCGGCCAGGCAGTCGTTCGCCTCTCGCAGCTTGACGGCGAGCCCCCAGCTCTGACGGCTCAGTCCGGCTCCGGTGAGCTCCCGGCACCGGCGGTTCGCGGCCGCGTAATCCTCCTCCTGCCACACCGCATGCGGCGGCACCCGGAAGACACTGCCCCTCTGCCGGCCGAGCAGAGCCGCCGCCTCCGTGTCCGCGCGCCGCCACCCCGCGTCGAGGAGTCCCAGCGGCATGTCCACGGCCACGACGCCGCCGGCGTCATTCCCGGCCTCGCGGAGCAGCGACCGCAGGCAGGTGCCGACGCGGGCGCCCGCGAACCGCCCATCACGAAGTCCGACCGCCACCCATCCGCCCGGGCACGCGTCGATGCCGAGGACCGCAACGGCGTCACCCATGTCGGCCGGATTCCCCGAACGGGGCCGTCGGGGGATATCCGTAGGCCCCGTACAGCCGGACGAAGTGTGCCGCCACAACGACCCCGCAGCGCATCAGACCGTGGGCCCTCCGCTCGTACACCTCGACCTCCTCCTGACCGCCCGGCCCGATCGGCTGGACCAGACGGCCACCGATACGCAGCTGGGCGATCAGCGGCGGCGGCACCTGCGGGAAGGCGGCACAGACGATGACGGCATCGTACGGGGCGAGTTCGGGCACACCATGCGTCCCGTCGCCTACGACGATCTCGACGTTCTCCACGCCCTCACCGAGGAGATTGCCCCGGGCCTCCTGCGCCAAGTCCGGCCACCGCTCCACGCTCACGACGTCCGTGGCCAGCCGGGCGAGGAGGGCGGTCTGGAAGCCGTGGCCGGTACCGATCTCCAGGACACGCTCGCTGCCGGTGAGGCCGAGCGCATCGATCATCATGGCTACCAGCGAGGGCTGCGTCGTCACCTGAGCGTGGCCGATGGGAACAGGTACGTCCACGTACGCCGATGCCCTGTGGGAGGCGGGGACGAATGCGGCGCGCGGGGTGACCCGCAGGGCGTGAAGGAGGCGTTCGTCGGTCACACCAGCGGCACGGGCGGCCCTGACCAGGTCGTCCGGAGTGGGATCGGAGCTGGGGTACGTCATCGTGTCCGCCTCCCGTTCAGATTACCGGAAGGGCCTCTTGCCCCACTGCGTCCGTCCCGGAGCACACTGCGCACCACCCCAACACCCGGCCACCGACCCACGCCCACGACTCCCGACCGGTCCCGGGGGACGAATAATCCGGTGCCGGCGCCCAGCCGGGCTCACTACACTCGCCTCGCGCGCTGCAACGACTCGCAGCGCGCTTCGACGACTGAGGGGAGCCCGACCGTGTGTTACCGCACCACCGTCGTTGTTCCCCGGTCACGGTACGACGTGATCCTGATGTCTTCGTGTGCCCGGTGCCGGCTGCGCGGCCGCCACCGGACGTCCGAGACGAACATCTGACTCCCTGTCTGACCGCTGTCCGGCCGCTGTCCGGCCGTTGAGCCGACCGGCCGGGTACATCCCGATGCGGTCGCGCTGCATCAGGGGATTCCGCCGACTTGATCCAGGCCGTTCGTCCGGGAATCGCGCCGCCCTGTTCTCGATCACCCTGAAAGGCCTCGGGCCGTGCGTACCGACCTGCAACGCAATCCCATCAGTCCACTGACCAGCGTCCGAAATCTGGGCATCCTCGCCCACGTTGACGCCGGCAAGACCACCGTCACCGAACGGATCCTGTACGTCACCGGCGCCACGCACAAGCGGGGCGAGGTCCACGACGGGACGACCGTCACCGACTTCGACTCACAGGAGCGCGATCGTGGGATCACCATCTTCGCCGCGGCGGTGAGCTGCGTCTGGGATGGTCACCGGATCAATCTGATCGACACACCGGGCCACGTCGACTTCTCCGACGAGGTCGAGCGCTCGTTGCGGGTGCTCGACGGCGCGATCGCGGTGTTCGACGCCGTCGCCGGAGTCGAACCGCAGAGCGAGTCGGTGTGGCGGCAGGCCGACCGGCACGGAGTACCGCGGATCGCCTTCATCAACAAGCTGGACCGCGCCGGTGCCGACCTCGACACGGCGGTCGAGTCGATCCGGGAGCGGTTGCACACGGTTCCGCTGGTGGTCCAGTTGCCGATCGGGCAGGAGGACGGGTTCACCGGAGTGGTGGATCTGCTGCGTATGCGCTCGCTGGTCTGGCGCGCGGGCAGTGACACGTTCGACGAGGGCCCGGTGCCCGACGCCCTGCGGGAAGAGGCGCACCGGCGCCGCCGACTGCTCGAGGAGGCGGTGGCGGAACTCCACCCGGTCGCATTGGAGGAGTTCTGTGCGCGGTCGACGCTCTCCGCACGGACTCTGGCTGCCGCACTGCGCGACCTGACCTGCAGCGGTGAGGGCGTGGTGGTGTTGTGCGGATCGGCCTACCGCAACTGCGGGATCGAGCCGCTGCTGGAGGCCGTCGTCGCGTACCTCCCGTCGCCCCTGGACGTGCCGGCGGTACGAGGCACCCTGGGCGGCACGGAGCAGGAGCGGGTCGCCGACCCGGGGGAGCCGTTCGCCGCGCTGGTCTTCAAGGTGAATTCCACCGCCACGGGGCGGATGACCTACCTGCGTGTGTACTCAGGAACGATCCGGAAGGGAGACACAGTGCTGGACGTGGGCGCGCACCGCACCGAGCGGATCGGCCGGATCCTGCGGGTACAGGCCGACCGGCACGCGGAGGTGGACCGGGCGGTGGCCGGGGACATCGTCGCCGTGATCGGACTGAAGGCCGTCCGCGCCGGTGCCACCTTGTGCACAGCCGCAGCACCCCTGGTGCTCGAACCGCCCACCGTGGCCGATCCGGTCGTCTCCGTAGCGGTCGAGGCCCGCAGTCGCCTCGACGTCGATCGGCTGACGGCGGCACTGGCACGGCTGGTCGAGGAGGACCCATCACTGGCGGTCCGGACCGACCCCGAGACCGGTCAGACAGTGCTGTCGGGTATGGGCGAGCTGCATCTGGAGGTTGCGGTGGAGAAGATCCGTCGTGCCCAAGGGCTGGATGTCGGCGTCGGCCGACCGCAGGTGGCCTACCGTGAGACGGTCGCCCGCGGGGTGACCGGGCTGGTGTACCGGCACGTCAAGCAGGACGGTGGCGCCGGTCAGTTCGCCCATGTCGTCCTCGACGTGGAGGCGCTGGAGACTGCCGCCGACGACGCTGCCGGAGGCGACACCGGCGGCAGCGCACGGGACTTCGTGTTCCGATCGACCGTCGCCGGTGGGCGGGTTCCGCAGGAGTACATCCGCGCGGTGGAGGCCGGTTGCCGGGATGCTCTGGCCGAGGGCCCCCTCGGCGGCCACCCGGTGATCGGACTCCGGGTCACGCTGACCGACGGAGCCACCCATTCCAAGGATTCCTCGGAGATGGCGTTCCGGACAGCAGGCCGGTTCGGTCTTCGGGAGGCACTGCACGCCGGCGCGATGGCCCTCCTGGAACCGGTGGTTGAGGTCACGGTCACCGTGCCCGACGACGCCGTGGGCGGGGTGCTCGGCGACCTGGCGGCCCGGCGCGGCCGGGTCTCGGGCTCGACCGCACGGGCCGGCACAGCGGTGATCACCGCGACCGTGCCGCTGGCCGAGCTGTTCGGCTATGCGACCCGCCTGCGCAGCCGTACCCAGGGCCGGGGAACCTTCACCACCCGGGCCACCGGCTACGCCCCGGTACCGGAAGCGGTGTCCAGCAGGATGCTGTCCCGGTAGATCGTCCATGACGGTCTCCGATGGCCCCGTCCGTACACGGGCGGGGCCATCCCGACCGCCTGCGGACGGACGTGGTGAGCAGTAGGCACTCCCGAGCAATCGAGTCGGTCATCCAAGGAACGTCGCGGCGGTTGCCACGAACCGGTCGGGATCGTCGAGCCACGGGAAGTGTCCGGCTCCAGGCTGAACGACGAGCTCGGCGGCCGGGAACAGCCCGGTGAACTCGGCCATCGCGGGAGGCGGAGAATTCAGATCGACCTCCCCGGCGAGCAGGAGCACCGGCGCCCCGAACAGCGCGAGCGCAGCACGGGTGGCGTCCGGGTCGAAAGCGCCTTCGGCGCCGAAGGCAGCCGCGGCCTCCATGTTCTTCTGCCCGCCCTCAGCAGCCCGATGGGCTCGGGCCTTCTCGTCCCAGCGGCCGTAGAAGAACGGCGCGATGGCCTGCCAGCAGTCGTCCGTCGCCTTGCCCGCGGTGATTGCTTCCAAGGCCGCATATGCCGCCGGGAACCACGGCTCGTCCTGGCGGAGCTGCGCCGTCTCGCGCCGGAGGTCTCCAGTGATCGCGAGCCCGACGGCCATGGCACTCGGCGTGATCAGGGCGAGCTTGCCGACGCGTTCCGGGTGGCGGCCCACATACAGCGCCGCCAGATTCGTGCCGCCGGAATGCGCGAGCAGGTCCATCCGTTCGAGACCGAGGTGCTCGCGCAGGGCCTCGACGTCCTCGACAAGGTGGTCGCAGCGGTAGGACGCGGTGTCCTCCGGTGTCCCGGACTCGCCGGTGCCCCGGAGATCCAGCATGATCAACTGCCGGTGCGCGGAAAGCCCGCCGAGATCGCCGAGGTACACGGAGGCCTGCATCGGCCCGCCGGGCAAGCAGATCAATGGAGCGCCGTTTCCGAACACGTGGTAGGCAAGCTTGGTTCCGTCGTACGCGGAGAGAGTAGGCATGGCCAAGACCCTGTCAGGGGGTTTCCGACGGAAGCAACTGGGTTCCCCGACTTGGTCGGTGGACCGAGTGCCTAGGGGATCCTGCCCTGCCGCTTTCAGTGAATCCTTGCGAGGAACCCCGGGGCTTCAGCCCCGGGTGGAGTCGCATCCCCGTGTGTGCGGCGTGGAGCGGCCGGGTTCATCCGGGGTGATCGCCACACCGGTCGGTCCGTCGCCGACGGGGACGGTGTCGGTGACCGTGTTGGTACGGGTGTCGATCACCGACACATCGTTCGTGGCGAAGTTGGTGACGTAGACGTGGGAGCCGTCCGGGACGACCGCGACGCCGTTGGGCCCCCTGCCGACGGGGACAGTGTCGGTGACCATGTCGGTGCGGGTGTCGCTCACCGACACCGTGTCCGCGTTGCGGTTGGCGACGTAGGCGAACATTCCGGGATGCGCGGCCGTGGGGGCGGCCAGAGCGATCGGGACGGCCAAGCCGGCCGGACCGGCCGGCACTGCCAGTCCTGTCAGTCCCATCACCCAGGACAGCACCAGTGTCCATCGCCGACCGCGACCCCGGCGCACGCGGCCCGCACGGCTCTGCTCCGGCGCCTCGTACAATCCGGTACCCGGCATGAAAACCTCCCGCAGCGCGCCACTGATGCCTCGTCATGGGTGGACGAGCTCGCGGCGGCGCCGATGATCGCCTTGTCCGACGCTCATGGCCGCGCGGATGCAGGAGCGGGAGGCTCGCCCTCTCGAGCCCACCAGTGGCGTCCGCTGGAGCCCGAGCCCGCCGGAAGGTCGGGGGCCGTTCGCGATACGAGGACCCGGTGCCGGTACCGGAGGACGAAGCTGTCGGCGCCGGGCCCCGCATCGGTCGCGGCAAGGACCGGCAGCGACTTCGACAAGACGACCTTCCCGCACCGGAGCGGGCGCTCATCTGCCGGCTGAACGCCATCCCCCGGGAAGGGGACAGCGAGTTCAGTTGGCGGGGGCTTGGTAGAGGCCTCGGCCGGCGCGGTGGGCCCGGGAGGTGGCGATGAGGCGGTCGAGGGTGCTGCGGACGGTGTTGATGCTGGCGGTGGTGTCGTCGCGGCCGAGGGCTTGGGCGACGTCCCGTGCCCGCAACGGGGTGTCGGCGTGGCTGGCCAGGACGGCGATGACCTGGTCGGTGAGACCACCGGTTTCCTGGGCGGCTGCGGCTGCGGCTGGTGCTGCGCTCTGCGTTTCCCTGCTCTTCACTGCCTTGGCCGGGGTGGTCTTCTCGGCCGGGCGGCGCTTGGACGCGGTCTCGGCAGTCTTCTTGGCCCTGGCCTTCCCGGCGGCCGTGGTCTTGCCGGTGGCAGTGGTCTTGCGGGGCTTGCGAGGGCCGGCCTGCTTCTCCGCCTGGGGCGTCGATTCATCCGCTGGTACGGAAGCAGGTTCGGGAGCGGCCGGTACCGGTTCCGGCGTGGTGTCGGGAGCGGCTTCGACCGGGATTTCCTCTGCCGTGTGGGCGCCGGGAGCCGGTTCGCCGGCGCGGGGCTGCGGGACGGTGGTGGCGGACAGTGCGCTCAGTGCCGCCAGGGCGGCGCGTACCGATTCCAGTCGCTCGGACACCGTTGTGAGTTCCGTCTGCAGTGCCTGCTGGTGCTCCTCCAGCCGAGGAAGCTCTGCCTGCAGCAGCGCAGTTGTTGCTTCGATGCTGAGCGTTGCGTTGGGGGTCGATGTCATGGTGCTCTCCTGATGCGTGAGCGTGCCTGTGCCCATGCCTGTGCCTGTGCCTGTGCCTGTGGCGGGGGCTGTTGTGATGCAGGGTACGGCGGTTGCACTGCAGTTGGCACGTGACCGCAGTTGACTACCGGGGCTTGACGAGGAGGTCACTGGGAGGACCCCACTTACGTTTCACCCATACGAGAGCCGCGCTGCAGGGACGTCGGACAGTACCAGGCCGTCCTGTGTGGGCGTTGCCGCCGTGTCTGCGCCCCATCGCGGTTGCATGCCGGTGATTGTCGGCGTCGACGGCTCCACCGGCGATCGTGCTGCCGCCCCCGGGCCTCTGCCCGGGATCTCCCCACGCCACTTCCTCGGCTGGGTCGCATGGGCTTGTGCCCTCATCTGCCTCCGGAGGCACGCCAGTTGATGTGCGTGCGCAGCAGTGATCAGTCTTCGGCGGCCGGTTCCCGCCGTGCACGGGTACCGAGGACTGTGGCGGTGAAGGTCGCCAGCTGTGCCCGCATGTCCTCGCGGGGCACGCGTTTCTCGCCGCCCAGATACTCGACGAGGTCGGCCCGGGTGGCGGCGAGCAACGCATGGGCGGTGAAGTCGCTGCCGGTCAGGCCCGGAATCTGCTCCAGCAAGTCCCGGAGCAGTGTGTGCCATCGCTCGTAGTGGTCCGTCCGGTAGGGGCTGTCCGTGCTGGTTCCCTCCAGGGCGAGCGCGAGGTGGCGGTTGTCGAGCTTGAAGCACAGGACGGCATCCAGCAGGGCAGGTACGCGCTCCAGCGGCGCGGTCGCGGGCCCCAGCGGCGGCGGGCCCGCTTCGATCGCGTGTCTGATCGGTTCGAGCCGCGCCTCGTACAGCGCCCGGATCAACCCCGTGCGATCACCGAAGGCACGGAAGAGCGTTCCCTTGCCGACGCCGGCCGCTGCCGCGATGTCGGCCATGGTGACGTCTTCGGGGCTCCGGCAGTCGGTGAAGAGCGTGTCGGCGGCCGCGAGGGCGGCGGCGCGGTTACGGGCCGCGTCCTTGCGTGGCTTGCGCTCGGGCATGCGGTTCCTCCGGTTGCGATGCGGACCGGCGGTCCGTATCTTTCATTGAAGCGGACCGCTGGTCCGTATCGTACGGGACGGAGAACCTCATGCCCGCAAACACCTCACCGGCAGATCTGTACCGCCACAGCCTGCGCCTGCTCCTGGACAAGGACATCCCCGCCTGGGTCGGCCTGTGGGCCGAGCATGGCGTCATGGAATTCCCCTTCGCTCCCCCGGGTTGGCCCGAGCGACTGGACGGTCGGGAGGCCATCGCCGCCTACATGCGCGACTACCCCGAACACATCGACCTTCATGACTTCCCCGACCTGCGAATCCACCGGACCACCGACCCCGGGACCATCGTGGTCGAGATGCGCGGCGTGGGCCGCCTGGTCGAGACAGGCGACCCCTTCGACATGACCTACATCGCCGTCGTGACCGTCCAGGACGGACACTTCACCTCCTACCGCGACTACTGGAACCCCCTCGCCGTCCACGAACCCGGCATGGACTTCACCAGGAGCAGCGCCCGATGACCTCCACCGGCACCACCCTGGTCATCGGCGCCACCGGTACGACCGGCAGCCGCACCACCGCGCAGCTGATCGCCGCCGGCCACCACGTCAAGGCCGCCAGTCGTCGAGCCACCCCACTCCCGGGCGCGGAACCGGTCCGCTTCGACTGGTACGACCCCGCCACCTTCCGCGACGCCCTCGGCGAAGCCGACCGCGTCTACCTCGTCCCGCCCGTCGGCGACCCCGACCCGGCCGCCGTCATGCTGCCCTTCCTCCAACAGGCCCGCACCGCCGGCGTGCACCGCGCGGTGCTCCTCAGCTCCTCGGCCATCACCGAAGGCGGCCCGGCGGTGGGAGCGGTGCACCGGGCCCTGCCCGGCCTGTTCGACCAGTGGGCGGTCCTGCGCCCCTCCTGGTTCATGCAGAACTTCACCGGCACCCACGCCCACGCCGACAGCATCCGCAACGACGGCGTCATCCTGACCGCCGCCGGGATGGGCCGGGTCGGATTCGTCGACGCCGACGACATCGCCGCCGTCGCCGTACGCGCCCTGACCGACGGCCAAGCGCCCAACACCGACCTGGTCCTGACCGGGCCGGAAGCACTCAGCCACGACGACATCGCCGCGATCGTCACCGAGGTCACCGGCCGCCCCGTGGTCCACCGCCACCTGACCTACGACGACATGCGTGACCGTCTGGCCGCGGCGATACCGCTGGAGTTCGCCACCATGCTGGCCGGCATGGACCGCGCCATCGCCGAGGGAGCCGAGGACCGTACCACCGACACCGTCCGGCGCCTCACCGGCCGTCCGCCGCACGGCTTCCGGGCGGTCGCCGAACGGGAGCTGGTGCGAGGCGGTTGACGTGCCCGGACAACCGGGTACGGATGCGCGGCCCTGCCCGTCCAGGGACGTGCCGGGCCACCCCCGCGGAGACCGGGGCGGCCGGGCGTGGAACAACGCGGGCGTGTCGTACGCGTCTCTGCCGGCCTGGATCACGCTGTCGCGGGCGGAGTGGTCGGCTCTGACCGGGAGAGTGGGCCCTGCTGTGGCTTCGTCCAGCTGGTGAGGAGCTGGAGGGCTTGCGCGGTGCCGGAACCAGGTTCGACGTTGTAGACGCACAGGGTCTGCTGTCGCCGGGCGCTTGGAAGGACTCGTAGGAGAAGTGGAGGTCGCCGACCAGGGCGTGGTGGTAGTGCTTGGCGCCGTGGGTACGGCGCAGCACGCGGTGGTCGTTCCACCAGGTGGAGAACTCGGGGCAGCGCAGGGTGAGTTCACCGACGAGGTCGGAGAGCTGCCGGTCGTGCGGGTACCGGCCGGCTTCCAGACGGAGGACGGCGACCGTTTCGGCGGCGATCCGGTCCCAGTCGCCGACGCGATCGCGGGCCTCGGGGTCCAGGAGGTAGTAGCGGGCGAGGTTGCGGCGGGGTGCGGGCAGGGCGTCGAAGTCGGTCAGGACCTCGCGCGCGAGTCGGTTGGAGGCCAGGACGTCGGTGCGCCGGCCGAGGATGAAGGCGGGTACGTGGTCGAGGGTGTGCAGCATCAGGTGCAGGCCGGGCCGGACCCGCTGCGGGCCGGCCGGAGCGCGGCGCGTCGTGGCCGGACGTCCCAGCAGGTCGGTGAGGTGCTCCCGCTCGGAGGCGTCGAGCTGAAGGGCGCGGCCGAGGGCATCGAGGACTTCGGGAGAGGGATTGCCGGCGCGGCCCTGCTCGAGCCGGGTGTAGTACTCGGTGCTGACCCCGGCCAGGCGGGCCACCTCGTCGCGGCGCAGGCCGGGCACGCGACGGCTGCGGCCGTCGGCGGGCAGCCCCGCCCGGTCGGGGGTGATCCGGGCGCGGCGTGAGCGCAGGAAATCGGCGAGCTCGCGACTACGGTCCTCCATACCTCGAGTGTGGCCGAGCCGGGAGGGGCACGTCGTCGGCCGGGTGGCCCTGCCAGTACCTGCCTTGTGCGTACCTGCCTGGTCAGGGCACGTTCCGGCGTCGCGCGAGGGCGTGACAGCTGGTGTGCTGGTGAAGGGAAGGCGGCGACCTGCCGCCATCCCGTACCTCTCACGTCACTCACTCCGGAAGGTGGCACCATGACCACGCAGACCCCTGCCCGTCCCCTCGCCGGCCGCGTAGCGGTCGTCACGGGCGCCTCCAGCGGCATCGGCGAGGCCTCGGCCGAGTATCTTGCCGAGCTGGGCGCCCGCGTCGTCGTCCTGGCACGGCGCGCGGAACGGCTGGACGATCTGGTCGCCCGGATCGAGAAGAACGGGGGCCAGGCCACAGCTCTGGCCGTCGACGTGACCGACGCAGCGGCGGTGCAGGCGGCCGCCGACCGCGTAGCGGCCGAACTGGGCGGCGCCGACCTGCTCTTCAACAACGCGGGTGTCATGCTCCCCGCCCCGATCGAGGAACTCGCCACCGACCAGTGGCAGCGCCAGATCGACCTCAACATCACCGGCCTGATGAACGTCATCGGCGCGTTCACCCCCCAGCTGGTGACGGCCGCCGGTGAGCGTGGAGTGGCCGACCTGATCAACACCTCGTCGATCGCGGCCCAGAACATCTTCCCCAACTTCGCCGTCTACTCCGCGACCAAGGCGTACGTCACCCACCTCTCCCGGCATCTGCGGGCCGAGCTGGGCGCGAAGAAGGTGCGGGTCTCGGCGATCGAGCCGGGCATCGTCGGCACCGAGCTGCAGAGCCACGTCACGGACGAGGGCGCCCTCTCGTGGCTGGAGAGCGCCAAGGAGACGATGGAGTGGCTCACGCCCCAGGACATCGCCCAGACCATCGGGTTCATCGCGAGCCTCCCACCGCGGGCGAACCTGCAGCAGATCACCATCATGCCCACCGCCCAGCCGAGCTGACCGCCCGCTGCCGCAAGCCGCCGCGCACCACGCGCGGCGGCGCGGTGCTCAGCCGGCGTCCGGGCCCTGTGCCCGGACACGCTGTACGTGTTCCAGGGACTCGCGCAGGTCCGTGAGCCAGTCGTCCGTGTGCTGCTGGACGAGACGCACGCACCAGGCGAGCGCGTCGCTACGGCTGCGGGCCACGCCGCCCGCGATCAGGGTGTCCAGGACCTGGCGCTCGCTCTGTCGCAGTCGGGTCATGACGGGGGCCGCGACATGGGTGAACAGGGCGCGGGTTCCGTCGCACTCCACGCCCCATGAGACTTTCTTGTCGAAGCGCTGTTCGGCCTCGCGGGCCACGGCGATACGCGCGTCGCGGGTGCGCTCCCGGAACTCCTGGATGCGTCCCTGGACGGCCGCCTCCTTTTCGGCGGCTGAGGCGTCCTCGGCGAGGTGGGGTGCGGGGATGCGCCCGATGACGGTGATCTCCTCGCGGTCCACCGTCACATCCAGCAGGCGTTCGTAGACGTCTTCCGGCAGGCGGCCGGCGAACCAGCCGCGAAGCTTCTCGCTCTGTTCCTTTGTAAGCATGTAATCAGCATTACTCGCGACTGCGGGCCGGGCAAGACGGCGGCCGTTCGCCTCGGGCGGAACATCCCTGCGCCCCTGGAGCTGTGCGGTTCACCGGCGGCGGAGGAGGCCGCGTCCTTGGAGCCGCCCGCAGCATCGCCTCGGCACACCTGGGCATGGTGTTTTCGCCGCCGGCGTCTGGATCTCGTAAGGTCCGCACACAGGGAAAGGGGGTTCCGTGGGGCAGACGCGCATCTTGCTGCTGGACGCGGCTCCTGGGGAGTTGCTCGATCTTGAGCTGGAGCGCCTGCTCGGACACGGGCTGGCGGTCACGTTGAACCTCCGGCGGGTGACCGACCAGGCGAGCGCGCGGGCAGTCTGGGCGGGCCGAGTGGAGTTCACCGATTTCGATGCCTTCGACGAGTCGGCACTGATCTCCGCGACCGTCGGGGGCGGGCTCGGCTACCACGCGGTCAAGTCCCGCGCGGGTGTCCCGCTGCGTGCCGGCTTCCTCGCCGCGACGACCGGCCCAACACTGGCCAATCGCCTCCGAGTTGTGGGCCGCGCCGGGGCGGGCACCGATCATGTGGATCTGGCCGCCGCCGCCCGCCACGGCGTCACCGTGACCCATACGCCGGGCTCCAATGCGAACGCGGTCGCCGAGTTCGCCCTGGCCCAGTTGCTCGCTCTGACCCGGAACCTGCCGGCGCACAACGAGGCAGCGCACCAAGGTCGCTGGAGTACGCCCACCGCCCCCGTGGTCGAGCTGTCGGAGCTGACCATGGGCATCGTCGGTCTGGGTCGGATCGGCCGGGCGCTGGCAGACCGGGCACGCACCCTGGGCATGGCTGTCCAGGGCTTTTCGCGGCGCCCGGCAGGGGCGGTGCCCCAGGCGGAATCCCTCGGCGCCCTCCTGGCCACCAGCGACGTGGTGTCCCTGCACCTCCCGCTCACCGCGCAGACCCGGAGGATGATCGGCCGGGAGGAACTGGCGCTGATGCGGCCCGGGTCGATCCTGCTCAACACCTCCCGGGGCGGAGTCGTCGACGAGCAGGCTCTGGCCGACGCGCTACGCGACCCGACGCACCCGCTGGCGGCCGCCGCCGTCGACACCTTCGAGCATGAGCACGCCGCCTTCGCGTCTCCGCTCTGCGGCCTGCCCAACGCTCTGCTCACTCCGCACATTGCCGGAATGACCAGAAGCGCCATGACCGAGGCGGCCCTCCGCTGCGCCGATCATGTCGCAGCGCTGCTCGCGGAACGCCCGGACGGTGTCCCCGTAGTGACGTTGTGACGTTGTGACGCCCGCGTCCGACGAGTGATGGCCGGTCGAAGAACACGGCGCCAGGATCCCGACGCATGCCGGCCGGTACTTCGGCCGCTATGTGATCACCGCGTTCGTTGCCTCGGCGTGGTCGAGTTGCTGCGGGTTGGCGGTGGGCCTCTCCGACTCTGTTGCGGGGTTCCCGCCCCAACGGGCGCGAGCGGGGACTTCCTCGCCCTTCATCAGGAAGGAGTCAGGTGCGAGCACCGCGCCGTCGCCCATCGTCACGCCGTAGTGCACGTGGGCGCCGACGCCGAGGGTGCATCCGTCACCGATCGTGCTGTAGTCGGACTTGAAGGTGCCGTCCTCTTGGGAGTGGCACTGGATCTTGCTCCCCGCATTGAGCATGCAGTCGTCGCCTATGGTGGTCAGCATCCGTTCCGTCAGATAGCAGCCGTCGTCGAACACCCTGCGGCCGAGCCGGACCCCCAAGAGCCGCCAGATCATGTTCTTGAAGGGTGTGCCGTTGAAGATTTCGAGGTATTCGTCGGGAACCTTCCAGAGGCGTTCGTGCCACCAGAAGTACGGCTCGTAGATGGAACACAGCTGCGGTCGTAGTGCGCGAAAGGCTTGGATGCCGCGTTCCACCAGGACGTAGTAGAGGGCGGAGAAGGCGAGTGAGAAAGCCAGGTACGCGGCGATCACCACTGCTCCGACAAAGCCGTAGAAGTCGACGGCCGCGAGGCCGACCGCAGTGATCACGAACACGTACAGCCATCGCGCGAACAGGAAGTACACCATCGAGCGAATGTTGTAGCGGTTCTTCGCCGCGAGATTGCGTCGCAGTGCGTCCTCGGTCCGGAAATGGTCGAAGCGTGAGTCACGCTCCACCGACCTGGGTATCTCGAAACAGGGCGAGCCGAGCAGCCCCACCCCTTCGCGGACCTCGCCGTCCAGCGGAACCATCACCTTCGTGGCGAGCAGGCAGTTCTCGCCCGTCCTGGCCCCCGAAGGGTAGGCGATGTTGTTCCCAAGGAAGTTGTGTGCCCCGATCGAGGCCCGGGACACACGGAACGACGTACTCGAGAAGTCCGCGTTCACAATCGAGAGCCCATCCGCAATCATCGTCCCGCTGCCGACGGAGCTCAGATACGGCGTCTCGTGCTGCACCTCCGTGCCGAAGTTCGACCCGGTCTGCTCGACCCGGGACAAGTCGTATCCGAGGCCGCGCAGGTAGTAGACGATGTAGGAACTGTCGCCGAGCAGCCACTTGAAGAACTTGATGTTGGTCATGCGAGCGATCGTGCGGTGAACCGAGTACTGGAGACCGTACAGCGGGTAGACCTTGTCCGGCTCGACCACCAGGTTCAGCAGACGTGGAACGGTGAACACCACAGCCAGACCCAGGACGACCGCTCCGAAGAAGAACACGGCGGAGAGGACGAGCGCGTCCATGTAGAACGGCGCCGCCGTGAAGTCCGCCCGGCCCGGAGCCAGCATCCTTCCGAATGCCGGAACCGCGGTCAGCACCACGTATGCGCCGCCGATGGTCAGCGGTGTGTACAGGAGGAACGTCTGCAGCACCGTGACGAGGCCGTAGCCGGCCCGGCGCAGCGCGCCACAGGCCGTCGGCTCGACCCTCACGTAGTCGACGTCCGTGGGCTGGGCCGGTGAACCGTGCCACCGTTCACCGGCCGGCACCGTCTGGCCGCTGTACAGCGCTGACGTGTGGCCGAGTTGCGACCCGTCACCCATCGACGTGTCGATGTCGAGGACGGTCTTCTCGCCGATGAAGACGTCCTGGCCGATGGCGACCCGACCGGTCTGAATGCGTCCGGCATGTGCCCGGTAGCAGAGGAGGAACGCTTCCTTGCGGATCACCGTACCGGCGCCGATGGTGAGGAGGTCGGTGCAGACCGGCACGGTGCGGGACAGGATCGTGACGCCCTTGCCGATCCGTGCGCCGAGGGCCCGCAGATACAGCACGTACAGAGGATTGCCGATGAAGAAGACCATCGGGTTGGCGTGGATCAGAACCTTGACGGTCCAGAAGCGCAGATAGGCCAGACCCCATACCGGGAACTCGCTGGGTTTCCACCGGCCGATGAGGATCCACTTGGCCACGATCGGAAATATGCACATGGCGAGCAGGCCGGCGCCGCCGAAGAGGGCGGACCGCAGATAGATGTCGACCGGGTCCGATCCGTCGGCGACCCATTCGAATCCCCGGGCTGTGACGAAGCCGGCCGCGGAGGTGTACCCGAGGAAGACAATGAGCTGCACGACACCGCAGAGGACGAACCGCAGCGTGCTGGCAGGTGCCACGACCTCGGGCACTGCTGGCACCGACGACTCGTCGGCGGGAGGGGCTGCGTCCGCGAGCGCCGTCGCCAGACTCCGGACCGTCGGGTACTGGTAGATGTCCTTCATCGACACCGACGGCAGGTCTGCCCGCTTCCTGACCCGTGCACAGAACTGGGCCATCAGCAGTGAGTTGGCTCCGAGGTCATCGAAGAAATGACTGTCGACCGACACCTGCTCGACGCCCAAGACGCCGGCCAGTACCGCCGCGAGATTGCTCTCGGCGTCCGCCACCGGGCCGGCGTCACCGCGCTTGACGAGCGCAGATTCATCCGGCCCGGGCGTCAACACCTCGACAGATTTCTCCACCATGTGAACTCCTTGCGGAAATGTCGAGACACCACCGGCCACTCTGGCCGGGCACCCGGTGCCTCCGCGCTCCGGCGACAGTTGGGAGCCGGCAATCCGGAAGCCACGAGGTCGTGAGCCCTTGGGCTGTGAGCTCTTCCCTGGTCACAGGACCAGGGCTGTCAGTCTCCACCGGCCACCGACGGGTTGCCACTCGAGCCCGTCGTGTCAGCGCGGCGCGGCTCCAAAGCGCCATGGGTGCACAGTTTCGCCATCCCCGGTCCTGGCGGAGGACGCCCTGTTCCCTCACTGTTTCCTTGGCATGCCGTGGCCCGGCGCAGGAATCTCGAGAGACGGCAAAATTCTTCACCCGATTGCCCGTTCGACAATCGAGCTTTCTGGTGGTACCGAAAAGGAGAGCCGCAAAGTGAGGTTCTCCGCGACCGGCTCCACGTACCCCCACCAGGACGTGCCGCTGGTGGCGTACTCGACGTCGGGGGAGTGGCCCGTCCGTGAAGCGCCGACTGCCTGGCCCACCGGCCGCCGGGACCGCGTCGACGACTTCCTCGTACGCCTGGCCGAGCATTCCCAACCTGCTTGTCGCAGCGATGAGATGGGGATACGAGCTTCGCGTCGGGGCTCGGGTCCGACGGTCTATCGTGGGCGGCATGTCCGCCCCTGAGCTGATCCGTATCGTCTCGCGCGACTCGCCCATGGCCCTGGCCCAGGTGGAGCGCGTTCGCGCCGAGCTGACCGCGCTCCACCCCCACATCCGCACCACGGTGGTCCCGGTGAAGACGACCGGCGACAAGTGGATGGGCGACCTTGCCCAGGTCGAGGGCAAGGGTGCCTTCACCAAGGAAGTCGATGCCGCCCTCCTCGATGGTGAGGCCGACCTGGCGGTCCACTGTGTCAAGGACGTCCCCGCCGACCGGCCACTGCCGGCCGGCACCACGTTCGCCGCGTTCCTGAAGCGGGACGACATCCGCGACGCCCTCATCCATCCCGGCGGCCGCACCCTCGACGACCTGCCGCCCGGCACCCGGATCGGGACGTCCTCCGTACGCCGCATCGCCCAGCTCGCTGCCTCGCACCCGCAGCTGAACTGTGTGCCGTTCCGAGGCAATGCCAACCGACGGCTGGACAAGCTTGCCGCCGGCGAGGCCGATGCCCTCCTCCTGGCGGTCTCCGGACTGGAGCGCATCGGCCGCACGGACGTGATCACCGAGATCCTGACGCCGGAGCAGATGATGCCGCCGATCGGCGCCGGAATCCTCGCCCTGCAGTGCCGCGAGGACGACACTGCGCTCATCGGGACCGTCAGCGACCTCGGTCACCCCGACACCCACCGCGAGGCCACCGCCGAACGTATGTTCCTCCACGTCCTCCAGGGTCACTGCAACAGCCCCATCGCCGGCTACGCCAAGGCTGAGCGCGGCGGTGATCTCTCGCTGCGCGCCTGCGTGTTCACCCCGGACGGCAAGTCGGTCCTCAACGCTCACGAATGGGCCGGGCGCCTCGATCCGGCCACCTTGGGTACCTCCGTCGCCGTCGCGCTGCTCCGCCAGGGAGCACGCGACCTGATCGACGGCATCGCGCACTGAGAGGGCACCTGTAGGCAGGGCCCCTGCAGTACGACCCGGGCGACCGAACGCCTTCAGTCCCTGGCGTGCTGTGACGAGAGGATTCAGCGTACGAGGTAGAGGGTGAAGCCTCCGCCTCCCTCGGAGACGCGGGCGACGTGGCCGTAGCCACGGGCGGTGGCGTACGCGCCGGTGCCGCCGGTGACGGCGATGTCGAAGTCGCTGGGCGGGGTGCCGACGGGGGTGGTCTGCACGTGCTGCCACGTCACCTGCCCCCGGGGAAGGCTGAACGCGCCTGTGCAGAGACTGGTTCGCGCCGCCACTCGGGTGCACACCGCGCCCTCGGTGCCATAGCCGACACCTCTGCGGAAGAGGTTCGCGGTGAGGATGATCTGATCGCCGACCCCTGGTCCGGGTGTCCCGTTGTCGACCATCGTGGTTCCCGTGCCCGTCGACGTCAGGCTGATGATCTCCGTGCGCTGGACATCCCTGCCCCGGACCAGGGGGTCGTGGGACGCGGAGGCGGAACCCGTGAGAGTCGCGAGCGACAACGCGGTTGCCGCCACCGCACCCCACTTCGAAATGGAAAGCATAATTCCTCGCCCGATGTCAGAATTCTTGGTGCGCCTAAGAATTCTCATTGCGCGAGTAGTGTCAATTATCGAACTCGTCAAAAGCGCCGGGTTCATCCTTCCGGCGGTGTCTCCGACGACACACCGAGGCGGCCAGGTCGAGGTCTTCGTCCTCGGTAGTGGTCAGGGCCGGCGCGTTGGCCGGGGTGCGTTGTTGTGGGATCGCGGAGCAACCGGGGCTGCACGGGCACGGTGCTGGGGGAGCTGAACGATCACTTAGTCCCGATATGATGCACTTTGTGATCACGCCTGGACGGCTGCGGCGCCGTCGTCGTCTCCCCTACGGCGGCCGGTGGGAATTTGCTCTGCTGTCACCGGTGATCCTCACCGTCCTCATCGCCGGCCTGGCATTCTCCACACCGAGGGAGATCGCCTTCAGCCGCCTTCTGCCCGCCGCACCCGCTCTCGCTGCCGCGATGTGGCCGGTGCTCCCCACGGTCCTGCTGGGGACGTTCTGCCTGCTGGTCATGATCGGCCTCAGCTTCGTCTACGCCGACCTGGGGACGCCGTACACCGCGGCTGCGATCGTTGCGGTCACCT
Source organism: Streptomyces sp. NPDC043870 (assembly GCF_056435785.1). Lineage (NCBI taxonomy): Bacteria > Bacillati > Actinomycetota > Actinomycetes > Kitasatosporales > Streptomycetaceae > Streptomyces > Streptomyces sp. NPDC043870. Next base: position 227,046 of record NZ_JBWKDT010000006.1, on the reverse strand, counting down.
TGGCAGCCGCGTACGCGAGCCATGTCCGACTCCAGCGGGAGGAGATGCTCTTCCACGTACGGCTCGTCGCGGACGCGGCCCAGAAGGTGCTGCTGCGTCCGCTGCCGCGGCGCATCGAGGGTGTCGAGATCGAGTCGCTGTATCTGGCGGCCCAGGAGCAGGCCCGGATCGGCGGCGACTTCTACGAGGCGGCCGACACACCGTACGGGGTCCGGCTGCTCATCGGCGACGTACGGGGCAAGGGCCTGACCGCCGTGGGGGCGGCCTCCGCGGTGATCAGCAGCTTCAGGGAGGCCGCCTACGACGAGCCCGACCTGAGGGGCGTCAGCCATCGCCTGGAGACCAGCATCAACCGCCACAGCGCTGCGTTCCCCTCCCAGGACCTGCCGGAGCGCTTCGCCACCGCTCTGATCGTCGAGATCCCGCACGGCGGCGGCCACGTCAGACTTCTCAACTGCGGGCACCCCCCGCCGCTGCTCGTGCACAGCGGGGAGATCCGCCTCCTGGAGCCCACCACTCCCTCCCCGCCCCTCCACCTCGCGACGCTCATCGGAGACCACTACTTCGTCGACACCGTCGCCTTCGACCCGGGCGATCAGCTGCTGCTCTACACCGACGGGGTGACGGAGACCCGCGACCGCGCGGGCGAGTTCTTCCCGCTGCCGGACTGGATGCGGCGGGAAGGCCTGGCGCCGCCCCGCGAGCTGCTCGACCGGCTTCACCGGGACCTGCTCCACTACAGCGGCGGAAGGCTCGAGGACGACATCGCGGCCCTCGCCGTCCGGAGCCGCGACACCCGGGCCCAGGAACACCCCGCGTAGGCGGGTGGAACCCGCGGGTCGGACTCGCTGGGGCGGCCGGGGTGCCCATGACCGGGCCTGCCTGTATTCACTCGGTATTCACTCGTTCAGCGCAACGGGCCCGCGTACGGCGCGGCGCCGGCCGGCCGTCCGGGCGTATGGTCCGCCCACGGTCAACCTCGAAGAACCCGTCGGCGGCAGACGGCGACGGACCGGCTGCGCCGCTGATCCCAGCCATGGGAATGGCGAATGATCAAGTTGGCGAGGCGCAGGCATGGGATGCGCCGGGTCCGCCGAGCCGGTACCCACGGGGTGTGCGGCAGGCCGATCCAGGGGGAACATGGAGGCCGAAGTACTGGCCGGAGTAAGAAGTACTCACCAGAGAAAAAGGGGGCAGCCGACAGATAAGCGGACGGCCACGGACCGTAGCGGAGGCACGGCCCACGTGGTCCGCCAAGCGGAAGGAGCGCCCGGGTGAGCGCAGCCGATGGACGTCCGGCTGATGCCGGTCAGCCGCGGGGAAGGTCGTCGCAGCCGAGCGGGCTCATGGACCTTCTCGGCGTCGCTGCGGTGCTGCTGGACGCCGACGGGCGGATCGTCCTGTGGAGCCCGCAGGCCGAGGACCTGTACGGCTACGCCGCCAAAGAGGCGCTCGGGCAGTACGCGGCGCCGCTGCTCGTCCACGAAGAGCACTGGGACCTGGTGACCAAGAAGTTCGCCGAGGTCATGGAGACCGGCCAGAGCTGGGCCGGGGCGTTCCCCGTCCGGCACAAGGACGGCACCACGCGGCTGGTGGAGCTGCGCAACATGCGGCTGCTGGACGACCGCGGCGACTTCTATGCCCTCGGGCTCGCCACCGACTCGCCGACCCTTCGCGAGGTGGAGTGGGACGTCGCACTGTCCAGCCGGCTGATCTCCCAGTCCCCCATCGGGCTGGCGATCCTCGACAGCGATCTGCGGTACGTGGCCGTCAACCCCGCCCTGGAGCGGATACACGGCATTCCGGCCAGAGACCACCTCGGCCGGCACTACCGCGAAGTCATGACCTCCGCGAAGTTCGAGGTGCCCGAGAGCGCTATGCGGGAGGTCCTCAGGACCGGGGTCCCCATGGTCGACCAGGCCACCATCGTCGGCCGCAGCCCCGCCGATCCGCAGCACGAACATGCCTGGTCGATCTCCTTGTACCGGCTGGAGGACCCCCAGGGCCGTGTTCTCGGAGTGGCCGATCTGGTAGTGGATGTCACCGACCGGTATCAGTCAGCCATGGAGGCGGCGGAGGCCCGGCGCCGCCTGGCCCTGATCGCCGACGGCTCCGCCCGTATCGGCACCACCTTGGAGGTGGGACAGACAGCCCGGGAGCTGGCCCAGGTCACCGTTCCCGAGCTCGCCGACGTGGTCACGGTCGACGTACTCGACTCCGTCCTGGACGAGCACCGCCGAGCCCTCACGGACGGCCCCGCTCTCTTCCGCGCCCTCGCGGTGAGGGCCGCCTACCCCACCGAAGCCGCCCAGGCTGCCGATTCACCCGGCCACATCGCGTCCTACGGCGCCGACCGGCTGGCCACCCAGTGCGTACGCACCGGCCGCCCGATCCTCATCTCCCGCGCGGATGAGACCGACCTGGCACGCATCGCCCGCGACGACCACGCCGCCACCCTGCTGGCCCGCGCCGGGGTGCATTCGTACCTGCTGACCCCGCTCACCGCACGCGGCCACGTCCTCGGCTGTCTGGGGCTCATGCGGGCCCGCAACCCGCTGCCCTTCAGCGAGGACGACCTCGCCCTCGCCGGCGAGCTGGCCTCCCGGGCCGCCGTGTGCATCGACAACGCCCGCACGCACCAGAGCATGCGCAACGCCGCCGAGATCCTGCAGCGCAGCCTGCTTCCGGACCGCCCGCCCGATCTCCCCGGCCTGCAGATCGCCTACCGGTACCGGCCGGCACAGGCCACCTACGAGGTCGGCGGCGACTGGTACGACGTCCTCCCGCTGGACGGCGACAGGACCGCACTCGTCGTGGGCGACGTCATGGGCAGCGGCATCGACGCCGCCGCCACCATGGGCCGCCTGCGCACCGCCACCAGCGCCTTCGCCGACCTCGACCTCGACCCCGCCCAGGTCCTCCAGCACCTCGACAAGATCACCGCGGGGCTGGAGCACTACATCGCCACCTGCGTGTACGCCGTCTACGACCCGCACCGCGCCGAGTGCCACATCGCCAACGCGGGCCACCTGCCGCCCGCCCTCGTGCGCAGCGGTGAACCTCCCGAGCTGCTCGACCTGCCCACCGGCACCCCGTTGGGAGTGGGCGGCGTCGGCTTCGAGACCATCACCCTCGACCTCGGCCCCGGCGACCAGCTGGTCCTGTACACCGACGGACTCGTCGAAACCCGCCACCACCCCATCGACGAACGCCTGGAAACCCTCCGCCGTCTGCTCGACAGGCCCGACCGCTCTCTGGAGGAAACCTGCGACCGGCTCCTTGAGGAACTCCGGCGGCCCGACGACCCCGATGACGTCGCCCTTCTCATCGCGCGCACGCGGCCGTTCACGCCCGACTCCGAACATCCTCAGCGTTGATGCCGACAGGGCGGGAGTGCTGCTGACGGTGCCGGCGGTGGCTCGGGCCGTGAAGTGGGCGCCCGCAGGCTCTCGGCAGCGGGCCAGAGCGAATCGGCCGGAGTGCATTGGCCGGAGCAAAACGCTTGACCTCAAGTTTCGTTGAGGTCTTAGCGTGGTCAGTGCGCCCCGGGCCACGCCGGCCGACGGGATCCCAGCGCCGGTTCATCAGATTCCGGAGGCACCCCCATGGACATGGAAGTCACCGCGTGGACTTCGCTGCACAGTGCGATGAACGCCCAGCAGGACCGGCGGCCCTTCTCCCGGGTGACCCTGCGCCGCATCGCCGCCTTCGCCCGGCCGCACCGCCGGAAGATAGCTCAGTTCCTGCTGCTCAGCGTGGTCACGGCACTGCTCGCGGTGGCCACCCCGGTCCTCGCCGGCCGGGTCGTGGACGCGATCGTCCACGGCGATGCGTCCGGGACCGTCGTCCGCCTCGCGCTTCTCATCGCGGTGATCGCCGTCGCCGAGGCCGGCCTGGGCCTGCTCACCCGCTGGCTGTCGGCGACCCTCGGTGAAGGGCTGATCCTCGATCTGCGCACGGCTGTCTTCGATCACGTCCAGCGAATGCCGGTCGCCTTCTTCACCCGCACGCGCACCGGGGCACTCGTCAGCAGGCTGAACAACGACGTCATCGGCGCCCAGCGGGCCTTCAGCAACACCCTCTCCGGTGTCGTCTCCAACATCGTCACCCTGCTGCTGACACTCGCCGTGATGCTCACCATCTCCTGGCAGATCACTCTGCTCGCCCTCGTCCTGCTGCCGGTGTTCGTCGTCCCGGCGCGCCGCATGGGTTCCCGGATGGCCCGGCTGCAGCGCGAGGCCGCCAATCACAACGCGGCCATGGGCACGCAGATGACCGAGCGGTTCTCCGCCCCCGGTGCCACCCTCGTCAAGCTCTTCGGCCGGCCCGACGACGAGTCGGCCGAATTCGCCGCCCGTGCCCGCCGGGTGCGTGACATCGGTGTCCGTACGGCCATGGCCCAGTCCGCGTTCATCACCGCCCTCACCCTCGTCTCCGCACTGGCCCTCGCCCTGGTCTACGGACTCGGCGGCTACTACGCCCTGCGCGGCCGGTTGGACCCGGGAGCCGTTGTCGCGCTCGCCCTGCTCCTCACCCGTCTCTACGCGCCGCTGACCGCCCTCGCCGGCGCCCGCGTCGAGGTGATGAGCGCACTCGTCAGCTTCGAGCGGGTCTTCGAAATCCTGGACCTGGTACCGCTGATCGCCGAGAAGCCGGACGCCCGCCGGGTTCCGGACGGCCCGGTGTCCGTCGAGTTCGACGCGGTCCGCTTCGGCTACCCGTCCGCCGACAAGGTCTCCCTCGCCTCCCTCGAAGAGGTCGCCACCCTCGACACCCGAGGCGGCACCGAAGTCCTGCACGGCGTCTCGTTCCGCGCCGAACCCGGCCAGATGGTCGCGCTGGTCGGCTCCTCCGGCGCGGGCAAATCGACGATCGCCCAGCTCCTGCCGCGGCTGTACGACGCCGAAGCCGGCGCGGTACGCCTGAACGGCGTCGACGTACGCGACCTGACCGCCGCATCGATCCGCGAGACGCTCGGCATGGTCACCCAGGACGGCCACCTCTTCCACGACTCCGTCCGTGCCAACCTGCTGCTCGCCCGGCCCGGAGCCACCGAGGACGACCTCTGGGACGCGCTGCGTCGCTCCCGGCTCGACGGCCTGGTGGCCTCTCTGCCCGACGGGCTGGACACGGTCGTCGGCGAGCGCGGCTACCGGCTCTCGGGCGGCGAGCGCCAGCGGCTGACGATCGCCCGGCTGCTGCTGGCCCGGCAGCGGGTCGTCATCCTCGACGAGGCGACGGCCCATCTCGACTCCACCTCGGAGGCGGCCGTCCAGGAAGCCCTGGGCGAGGCGCTGGAGGGCCGTACCGCCGTCGTGATCGCCCACCGGCTGTCCACCGTGCGCGCCGCCGACCTGATTCTGGTGGTCGAGGACGGCCGGGTCGTCGAACGCGGCACCCACACCGAACTGCTCGCCGCGCGCGGCCGGTACGAGGAGCTGTACCGCACCCAGTTCGCGCACCCCGGCGCGGAGGAGGCACAGCCCGTCGGCTGAGGTCCCGCAGCTGTGTGGATCCGGGTCCCGGGGAGCCTCCGCCCCCGGGACCCGCGCCGCTGCCCGGCCCCACTGCTCCTTTGCCCCCGGATCCGCAGTCCGTGTGCTGCGGCAATGGACCTCGTGTCCTGGTCCGGCCCGGGCTGCACCGCCGTCGATCGGCTCGGAGGGGGTGAATGCCGTGAGATGCGTGTGAGATCGCAGCCTGGGAGCCCGTATCTGGACGGGCCCGCGCCGGGCCCCATACATTGCTCCTCCCAAAGCCGATCGGGTTCGGCCGCCGTCGACGTGGGAGCACTGGTGGGCAAGGGTTCAGGCGCTGTCGTGTGTGCCGCGCTCGGAGCGAATATCGCCTTCGCCGTGCCCCATCTGGTGGCCCAGCTCCGCTTGCACACCGTGCTGGGGCACATGTCGCACGGCGAGCCCGTCCTGCGCGCCGAGATGTGGGTGGGCAACTTGGCGGGTGCCCAAGTGGCCGCCTTTGCGGGAGCGGGTCTTCTCTTCGTCCTGTGGTTCGTGCAGGCGTGGGAGCGGGTCGGCTCTCTTCTTCCCCTTCGACGGTGGTGGCAGAGCCGTCATTGGGCTTTGGCCGGCTGGTTCGTCCCTGTTGTGAACCTCGGGGTCCCCTTCCTGATCGCTCTCGACCTGTGGACGTCGAGCAGGCCCGAGAACGCCGCTCGCGGTCACTCCCGGCTGTTGGTCATCGGGTGGTGGCTCTCCTTCGTGTCGTGGACCGTTGCCAACCCCTGGGCGCAGGCCCTGTACGGGCGGGCCGAGCAGGTGGAACCGGTCAGGAGCGCCTTGCGCCTCGGCATGGTCACGGATGTCCTCGGCGTGCTCGCCGCCATCGCCGCCATCGTCTTCGTAGCGCGGCTGAGACTGTCTGGCCTGGCTGACGAGTCAGCCAGGAGAGGGCCGCTGGACGTGCGCTGATCGCGGAAGGGATCGGCGGACCGCTGCTCGTACGGCGCTGTGCCGTGGGGAGCCGGTGCGTCCGGGGGCGCTGGCCAGCACCGGCTGTCTGGAGCGCGCGCTTTTCTGACCGCGGCGCCGGCCGGACCGTCCGGCCGGTCCCGGTGGCCGCTGGGCATCGACTCGGCCTCCGCCGGGCCGGTTCCGCGCCCGGCCGGCCGATCCGGGACGCCTGGGTGTGGATCCGCACCCGACCGTCGGGAAGGAGCTCGCAGGGTCACGTGCCCTGCCTGGCACGGGGCCGAACTGACTCTCTCGGGACCCAGACCCCGCCGGACCGGCGCTCAGCCCAGGGTCTGGGTGAGTTCGCTACGGGTTGACGTGTGTACGACGCGGCCGTGCGCCCCATTCACGATCGGCATGTACGGCGGGACGTGTCCGCATTCCACATCGGCGATGATCGGCACGTTCAAGGGGCCGAGTGCGTCGAGCACGGCTTGGTGCTGGGTGAAGGAGCCGGAGCCGGGCGCTGAGGTCCGGCCGACGAGGACCGCGTTCGCCTCGTCGAAGAAACCGGCCAGTCTCATACCGTGCAGGTTCCTGCAGATGGTGAAGGCGTCATCGCAGTCGGCCTCGACATACACGAGCAGCCCGTCTGCCGATGCAGCCCGCGCGAAGGCCGGGACGTCGAGGTAGGGCGACCCCGTGAGATTGCACAGCGTCTCGATACAGCCCCCGATCAGCCGCCCTTCGGCCTGCACGTCGCCACTGCCGTCCAGCCTGGTCCATGTGCCCGGTGCGTCGAGCGCGTACTCACGTATCTCGGGCAGGGCGCCGAAGTCGTCCCAGCCTGCGGAGCGGTGGCGGTTGGGCGGGGTCTGCGTGAACGGGTGTCCCTGCGGCGCAGCAACGATGTCGAGCCACGACAACAGACCCTCGGGCACCCGGTAGGGAGTGTCCATCAGGTTGTTGCCGTGCACGGTCGCCGACCCCGTCAGGAGCGTCAGCGGCGTCATGATGGTGGACATGTCGGAGAACCCGACGAGCCAGGTCGGCTCGGCGTCACGCAGCCGGTCCCAGTCGAGCAGGGGCAGCAGGCCGATCGCCATCTCCCCGCCCCACGGGGGCACCACGGCCCTGATGCCGGGATCCGTCAGCATCGACATCAGCTCGCCTGCGCGGTCGGACGCCGAAGCACTGACATGTCCCGCGCCGTCCATGCACCGTCCGACAACCACCTCGTACCCACGCGCTTCCACATCGCGGATCGCGACATGGAGGCGCTCGAGCAGCTCTTCGGCGACTCCGCTCGACGGAGAGGTGATGCCGACACGGTCACCGGGACGTAAAGGGCGTGGATATCGAACTGGCATGCGCAGGATTTTGGCACAGTGCGGTGCGGGCACGACAGCGACTTTCCGTGCGCCTCGGACGACAAGTCGTGCAGCCGATCCGGGTTGTGTTCCATGGGCCGGATGCACGGGTTCGAGACCCTGGCCGAGCGATGGCTCCTGCCGGTCCTGGACTGACGCCCACGGCGCCCGGGTGCCCGCGAAGCACGCGCCCGGCGGCGGGAGTTCCGCTCCCGCCGCCGGGTTCCACGCACACTCGCCCGTGGCCCTCAGTTCAGCGCACCATGATCGCGCACATCAGGTGCACCGGGTTCCGTCCGCGGGAGGACGGCCCTCGAGCAGGTAGGTGTCAACCGCGTCGTCGACGCAGGGACTGCCCATGATGTACCCGCTGTGGCCGTCGCCCTCGCGGGTCAGGAGCACGCCGGAGTCCAGTTGCTCCGCCAGTCCCTGGGCCCACGGGTACGGGGTGGCCGGGTCCCGGGTGGTGCCCACCACCAGGATCGGCGGCGTACCCGGGGCGTTGACCTCATGCGGGGTACCGACGTGCTTGGCCGGCCAGTCCGCGCAGTTCAGCGCGTTCCAGGCGGCCTGCTCTCCGAACACGGGGGAGGCCTGCCGGAAGGAGGGCATCTCGGCCTGGACCTGCTCGGCCGAGGTCACGGCCGGGGGGAGGTCCAGGCATTCGATCGCCGCGAAGGCCTGTCCGGAGAAGGATGCGTCAGGGGTGTTGAACAGCGCCAGGTCCGCCCCGTTGCCGGCCAGCGCCTGCCCAAGAGCTGCCCGCAGCTGGGGCCAGAGTTCCTTGAGGTACATCGCACTCGATATCGCCGCGGTGGCGGTGTCCTTGTCGAGGATGCCTGCCTCGCCTGCCGGCAGTGGAGTGCGGTCCAGCTGCGCCAGCAGCTCGTCCAGGCGCTGCCGGGCGCCGGTCAGGTCGGTGCCCAGCGGGCAGTCCGCCCCGGTGGCACAGTCGGCCAGGAAAGCGTCCAGGGCCAGCTGGAACCCGGCGGCCTGCTGGCGTAGATAGTCCAGCCTGTTGATCCGGGGGTCGACGGCGGCGTCGAGGACCATCCGGCCCACCCGGTCGGGGAACTCCTCGGCGTAGCCGGTGCCCATGGAGGTGCCGTAGGACACGCCCACGTAGTTGAGCTTTGTATCCCCCAGAGCGGCGCGGAGCACGTCCATGTCGCGAGCGGTCTCCTGGGTGGAGACGTGGGCCAGTCGCGCCCCGGAGTCGGCCTGGCAAGCGGCACCGGACTGCCTGTTGGCCTCGATCAATGCGGTGATCTCGGCCGGGTCGTCCGGCGTGATGTCGAACGGGACGGCGCCGACCGGAGCGGAGTCGGCCGCCGGCGCGATGGGTCCGCAGGTTATCGCCGCGCTCTGCCCGACACCGCGCGGGTCGAAACTGACGAAGTCGTACTGGGAGCGCAGCCGTGCGGGGCCTCGTCCGCAAAGGCGTGGTGAGTGCGGTCGTGGGCGGTGTGGATCCACCACACGGGGCGCGGGTCACGTGTGGCGGCGAGTCGGTGGAGCATGGCCAGTACGGGGGTGGCGCCGATCCCTGCGGAGATGAGGACGATGGGGTTCGTGCCTTCTTCGAGGACGAAGGCCCCGCGGGGGCTTGCGATGTCCACGAGGTCGCCGGTGTGGAGGCTGGCGTGGAGGTAGCTGCTGACCTGGCCGTGGGGCTCGTGCTTCACACTGATGCGGTAGGTGTCGGCTCCGGGAGCGGAGGACAACGAGTAGCTGCGCACGACAGGGGTGGCATCTCCTGTGGCAAGGCGGATGGACAGGTACTGGCCCGGGCGGGCCTCGGGTAGTGGTGTGTTGTCGGTGGTGTCGAAGTAGATCGACGAGACGGCGGGGGTCTCGGGAACGATGCGGGCGACGCGCATGGTTCTGAAGCCGGGCCATCCCGGTTCCTGTCCGGCCTGCTGGGCGCTGGCGCGTTCGCCCGGCCATCCCGGTTCCTGTCTGGGCTGCTGGGCGGCGGCGAGTTCGCGGAACGATTCCTGCCAGCCGGGGCTGAGGGCGGGGATGTTGAGTGCTCTTCGCAGCTTCGCGGGGTCGCGGCCGGGGAGGTAGAGCAGCGCATCGGTGTCGGCGACGCTGAGTTCTTCCGGGCCCTTGCGGGTGAGGGTGATCCGGTCGCCGGCTTCGACATGTCCCTCGGTGATGACGCGCAGGTAGAAGCCCGGGCGGTGGTGGGCGACCAGGAGCGAGGCCATGGCGGGTTCGCCCAGGCGCATCCCGACCCGGTAGCACGTGACGCGAGGCTGGGTGACTTCGAACTCGGCTTCGCCGATGCGGTACCGGTCGCCGATGCACACTTCCTCGTCGGGAAGGCCGTCGACGGTGAAGTTGTCCCCGAAGATGCCGAAGGAGAGGTCGTCCCGGCCGAGCTGCTCCTGCCAGTACTGGTAGGACTGCAGTTGGTAGACGAGGACGGCGCGCATCTCGCCTCCGTGACCGGCCAGGTCGCCTTGGCCGTCTCCGTCGATGTTCAGTCGCCGCACCATCCGGGGGCCGCGCACGGGTGCCTTCCACGCGCCGGTGTGGACGGTCCTTCCCTGCCAGGAGACGTCCTTGGGCATCCCTACGTTGACGGACAGCAGTCTCGCCATTGCGGTTCTCCTGCGTGGGTGGCCGACGGGAAGCAGCCCCTCCTGGCGCTGTGTCTGTGCGCTGTGTCTGATGCTAGTTCTTTTGCCGGTGCTGCCGTGATCCGCGGCGGGCGCCGGAGTGATGGGTGGCTTCGGTCAACGAGGTTTCGGTGACCGGAGCCGCGGGCGTGTTGCCCATGTCGCAGTCGGCGTGTCCCATCGGATCGCGGCGTTGGAAGGGGAGTTGGGCACGCCCGTTGGCGGTGTGGCGTGCCCGTGGCATCCGAGTCACGGCCTCGCCGCCTGCCTGGGGCTGCCGGAGGTGCTACCCGGCTGCGTCGGGGGAGACCCGTGGACGGGGACGTGAGCCCTGAGGATCGGGGCCGACGACGTGGCCGGCCGGCGTCCGCGCACCACGCCCTGCAGAGCGTCGCGCGCCCGCAGGAGGTGGCGGTGCTCGTCAGCGCTGCCATTGCCGCCGTGTGCCCGCTGCCAGGTCCCGGTCGCTTCCGGACCGCCAGCCGCCGCGAATCCCTCCTTGAGCTAACCAGTAAAAGTCTCTTGACAGGTTAGATCCGATATGGTCGACTGGCTTCCATAACCAGTCAAGCTCGATAGAGGGGTTAGTGAAATGGCTCCGGCAGTCCACCACCGCACGGTCACCGTCAACGGCCTCGAGGTCTTCTACCGGGAGGCCGGCGACCCTGACGCACCCGCCGTGGTGCTGCTCCACGGCTTCCCGACCAGCTCGCACATGTTCCGCCACCTGATCCCGGCGCTCGCCGACCGGTACCACGTCATCGCTCCCGACCACATCGGGTTCGGGCAGTCGGCGATGCCCGCCCTGCAGGACTTCCCCTACACCTTCGACACCCTCGCCGAGGTCACCTCCGGCCTGCTGCAGCAGCTGGGTGTCGACCGGTTCGCGATGTACGTGCAGGACTACGGCGCCCCCATCGGCTGGCGCCTCGCGCTCCAGGCCCCGGATCGCATCACCGCGATCATCACCCAGAACGGCAACGCCTATGTCGAGGGCTTCGTCAAGCCCTTCTGGGACGGCGTGTTCGCCTACACCCAGGCGCCCGGGCCGGACACCGAAGCTCCCATGCGCGGCGCCCTGACCGCCGAGATCACCCGCTGGCAGTACGTGAACGGAGTTGCCGACCCCAGCCTCGTCAGCCCCGACAACTGGGTTCACGACCAGGCGCTGCTGGACCGGCCCGGCAACGACGAGATCCAGCTCAAGCTCTTCCGCGACTACCCCACCAACGTGGACCTCTACCCGCAGGTCCACCAGTACTTCCGTGACTCCCAGGTCCCGCTGCTTGCGGTCTGGGGCGCCAACGACGAGATCTTCGGCCCAGCGGGCGCGGAGGCGTTCGGCACGGACCTGCCCGACGCCGAGATCCACCTGCTCGAGTCCGGGCACTTCGCCCTGGAAAGCCACCTCGAGACCATCACCCAGCACATCCGCGACTTCCTCGGCCGCGTCCTCGTCTGACGCACCAACGGACGAGGCGGCTGCGGCGGAGCTGAGGCGGCTGCGGCGGCCGCGGGGCCTCATCGGCCCCTTGCGTCGCAGTCGGCAAAGGACCCGCCATGCGACACGACGACCAGAGAAGCAGGACGGGGCATGCGTATCGTCCAGGAACTCTCCGACGACCGGGGAGTGCGGACCACCGCCGGCGACGGCAAGGTCGTCCGGACCTGCTTCCGCCGGCCCGAGGCCGTAGTGCTGCGCTGCTCCTGCACGCCCTGACCGGGCAACGACAACAACCCACCCACCCCCGGGGTGCAGCCCACACGTCACGCCCCGCGCCCGGAAGGAACACACCATGGGACTGTCCTGGCAGCAGGGCCCTCTTGCCGCAGCCGCGACCGGACACTCCCTCACCCCCGAACCCCTGCCGCAGCGCCTGCTGTTCGCCGAGCGGCTGCGCCGCCGCATGCGCGTGAAATTCAACGGCACCCGGATCGCCGACAGCGAGAACGTCGTCCTGCTGCACGAGCCGGGCCGCTACCCGGTCGCCTACTTCCCCCGCGAGGACGTGGACCCGCAGGTCCTGGCCGCGAGCGGAAAGGTCACCCAGCACAAGGACTTCGGCGACACCACCTGGTACGCGGTGCACGCCGATGACCGCACCACCGAACGCGCCGCCTGGGAGTTCACCGCGCTGCCCGAACACGCTGCCGCGCTCCGAGGCCGCATCGCTTTCGCGTGGCGCGCCATGGACGCCTTCTACGAGGAAGACGAACGCATCCTGGGACACGCCTCGGACCCGTACCACCGCATCGACATCCGCAACACCTCCCGAAACCTGGAAGTCCGCCTGGGCGACACCGTGGTGGCCCGCTCCGAACGCCCGGTCGTGCTCTACGAGTCCGGATTCGCCCCGCGCTGGTACGTCCCGCGCGCAGACATCGACGAGACCCGGCTGCGCCCCGTCGAAGGTCAGACCTTCTGCCCCTACAAGGGCCTGTGCGACTACTGCGCCATCGGCGACGTGAACCGCGCCGCCTGGTCGTACCGCAACGCCTACGAGGAGGTCGGAAGGATCGGCGACATGGTGTCGTTCGAACCGGACCGGCTCGAGGTCCACCTCGACGGCAAGCGCCTGGAGATCGAGCCCGGGCAGAAGGTCGTCCCCCACGGCGTCGACCGCGGCCTGGTCGACGAAGTCAGGGCCCGCTGACCCCCGGCGCCGCGGACCGGGACGCCGCCCGCGAGCTGCTCAGGCGCCTTCGTCCGGCACACCCCCGGATCACCCAGGTCCGGGCCGGCTCCGCCTACGCCGGCCGGCTCGTCACCTGGGACGGGACTCCGACACAACACCCTCAGGACCGTCTCCCGGAGGCCGTTCCTGGAGCACCAGTGGCGAAGGCCGGAGGCTCCGCCACTGGACAGAGTCGTCTGTCCGGGTTTCGCTGTATATATGCCGCATTTGATGAGCGGTCGTGCGGCAGGAAGCGGCCGGGTCCCGGTTATGCGCGGTACGCACCGGGGCCCGGCACGCTACGTGAGCAGCCGTACCGGGTGCGCTGCGGCGACGGTCGTGTGACCGGGATCTTCCCCGGCCCGGCCGTGTCGCCGACGCCTTCGCACATCTGGTTCTCCCGGATACGGACTGAAGCGGGCCATGTCTCCGCGTTGTGGTCCCTGACCTGTTCTGTTCTCCCCGTACGTATGGGTGGTGGTGACTGTGGAACGACAGGCGGTGTCGGTCGAGGTGATCCCGGACGGCTATGTGGTGTCGTGCCCGGGCATGGACGTGGTCGGGCGCGGGCCGACGGAGTCCGACGCGTGGCAGGACTTCTGGGCCGCGGTGCGTGCGGACCGGCAGCCGCCCAGGAAAGCGACGCTCGCGGCGCTGGGCGGGCGGCTGCCGCCGCGCCGGGCGAGGTGGCTGCGGGTGCGCACCATCCGGGTGCGGGACTTGTTCGGCTGAGCGCGCGCAGGTCCGTCCCCGGCGTCGTGGCGACAGACGCCGGGGACGGAGCTTGCGGAGCCGCTCCTCAGGCCTGGGGTGGGTAAGGCCCGGCGGCGGCCGCGTACATCCGTTCCGCGCGAGAGTCCTGCTGCCAGCTGGCGGGGGTGCCGAGAGCCGTGGGGGCATCGGCCAGCCCCGCCCCCATCCGGGCCGGGTCGGCGCCGGGGACGGGCCGGCAGGCGGTGCGCAGCAGGGTGTGGAGGTGGTCGGCGCGGGCAGGGGTGCGAGGGATGGCCTGCGTGCGCAGGTGATCGTGGTGGGCCAGCAGCAGGGCGGCGAGGCCCGTGACGTGGGCGGCGGCGATCGCGGTGCCGTCGGCCGGGGTGTAGCTGTCACCGAGGGCGGTGGTGATCACCGCGGCACCCGGCGCGACCAGATCCACGCCCGGCCCGGCCGGCGTGAACGGTGCGGCGTAGGGGCCCGGCCACGGTGGTTGCGCCAGAGCGTGGGGGCTGGCGGCCGGGTAGGTGCCGGTGTGTGCGATCGCCCCCACCGCGAGGACGCCCGGAAGGGCGGCGACGTGCGCGACAGGCCCTGCGGTGTCGCCGGCCGGGGCGATGACCGCCACCCCCGCGGCGCGCGCGTCCAGCAGCTTCCATGCCACCAGCTGGGACGGCGCCATATACGCGAGGTTGATCTGGGCGATGTCGATGTCGTGGGTGATGCAGTAGTCGATGGCGCGGAGCAGGTCGCTGACCCGTCCGCCGGGGAACAGCTTCAGTGCGTGGAGTTCGGCCTCCGCGGCGATTCCGGTGATGCCGGTGCGGTTGTCGGCCGCGGCGATGATCCCGGCGCACCAGGTGCCGTGACCACAGGCGTCCACCTGCCACGCACTGTCACCGGAGCCGGCGGCGGTGAAGTCGTACCCAGCCCGCACCGCGTCCTTGAGATCGGGGTGGGCGGCATTCACTCCGGAGTCGAGGAGGGCGATTCTGATGCCGTGACCGCGGTAGGTGGGCGGGATCTGGTGCAGCCGCATCGCCTGCGTACCCCAGCCGGTCACCGCCCGGCCCGGGAACCCCTCGAACGTGTCCTCCAGAGCCGGCACCTCCACGACACGCTCCCCGTCGTCGGCGAGGAGGGGGAGGTCGATCCGCTGCGGCCAGTAGCCGCTCACCGGGCGGACGTACAACGCCTGGAGGGTGGCCGGGGTGTCCGCGGCCAGTTGCAGGCTCACCCGCCCGTCCCGGCCGGTCATCCCGTGAGCGGTGGCGGCGGTACCGATCGCCCACACGTGCGCGCTCGGCAGCGCATCGCCGTCCCGCCCCTTGACCAGCACGCTGATGTGCTCGGGCTCCTCCAACGTGACGGCGAGCGCCGGGTCCGCGGCGGTCACGCCGCCACCGGTCAGGCCGCCGATCGCCGGGATGGGGGTGTAGGACAGCGGCTGGTCGATCTCGACCACGACCTGCGGGTTCGCGGCCAGTGCACGGGCCCGCTCCTCGGGCATGGCGACCACGGCGACCGGCGGGCAAGCAGGGTGCGGCTCCGCGATCGCCCCAAGTCCGCGGGAGCGCGACGGACGCACCTGCGCCACCGGCTCCACATCAGGGTCTTCCTCCAGCAGCGCGAACAGCGCGGACGCCTCGATCGGTGGCACCCCGCCCGCCAGCCGGCCTACCGGACGGGGCGCCACCAGATACCGGCCCCATCCCGCCCGCATGCCCCGTCCCTGGACTCGCCCTGGTTCCCGTTCCTCCCGCCTGGCGCTCTGCCCGGCCGGCTCACCCGGCCCGCTCGCAGCCTCGCCGGGCTGCTTCCCCGCCGTATTCTGCGCGCCCTGCGACTTTCCGCCCTTGCTGCCGTTGCCCGGCTTCATGCCGCCGCCCTGCTCACTCATCACCCAAACCGCCGTCTCGAAGGTCTTCGCACGCTTCAACGTCACCAGCCGCGGCGGTGGGAGCGGGCGTGCCGTCCGCTCCCACCAGCGGCTACCGTCGCGCGGCGTCTCGCCACGCAGCGGCACCACCGGCCGGGGGGGGGGGGGGGGGGGGGGGGGGGGGGGGGGGGGCGGGGGGCGGGGGGGGGGGGGGGGGGGGGGGGGGGGGGGGGGGGGGGGGGGGGGGGTGGGGGGGGTTGGGGGGGGGGGGGGGGGGGCGGGGGGGCCCCCCCCCCCCCCCCGGTCCGCCGTTACCAGGGCACCGGGCCGGCCGCGTCGAAGAAGCCGCCGGTCGGGCCGTCGGCACCGATGGTGGCCATACGGACGATGATCTCCGCGCCTTCTTCGACGCTCTGGGTGCCCGTGTGGCCGTTGAGGTCGGTGGCGGTGTAGCCGGGGTCGACGGTGTTGAACCTGATCCCCGGGTACGTCTTGGCGTACTGCGAGGTGATCATGACCACGGCGGTCTTGGAGGAGTTGTAGTCCAGCAGGGTGACGCGCGACTCGATGCGGCCGGGGTCTGCGGTCGCCGCCAGGGAGCCCAGGCCGCTGCCGACGTTGACGACGACCGCGGCATCGGAGTCCTGCAGGAGCGGCAGGAAGGCGTGCGTGACGCGTACGACGCCGAAGACGTTCGTGTCGTAGACGGTCTGCATGTCGTATCCGGTGACCTCGCCCGGCGGCTTGCCCGCGCCGGCGATCCCGGCGTTGTTGACCAGGACGTCGAGGTGGCCGGCTTCCGCGCGGACGAGCTCGGCGGCGGCCTTGACGGAGTCCTCGCTGGTGACGTCTATCTGCACGTGGCGGGCGCCGAGCTTCGCGGCTGCCTCCTGCCCGCGCCGGGCATCGCGTGCCCCGATGTAGACGGTGTGCCCGGCGTCGATCAGGCGGCGGGCCGTCTCGAAGCCGAGGCCCTTGTTCGCTCCGGTGATCAGTGTCGTGGTCATGTCTTCGCTCCGGTGATGAGTGGGTCGGTGATGCCTCCACGCTCCTCCCGCTGCGGACGGACAGGCAGTACCCGCCTCATCCTGTGGACCGGCAGTACCAGGCTGTCCGGGCGCGGCGGCCGGATACTGGGGATGTGAGCGAATCCAAGGAACTGGGCAGAGCGCTCCGCGGCTGGCGTGACCGGACGGCGCCCGCCACGGTCGGACTGCCCGTCGGCGGGACACGGAGGGCGGCCGGACTCCGACGGGAGGAACTGGCCCAGCTCGCAGGCCTGTCGGTGGACTACATCGTCCGCCTGGAACAGGGCCGTTCGACCTCTCCGTCGGAGCAGGTCCTGTCCTCGTTGGCCCGCGCGCTGCGGTTGTCGGCGGCCGAGCGCGAGCACCTTTTCCTCCTCGCGGGCCAGTCACCGCCCGGCCCCGGGCGGCTGTCGGCCCACGTACCACCGGGGGTCCGAAGGCTGCTCGACCAGCTGGGCGGCTCACCGCTGAGCGTGTACGACGCCGCCTGGAACCTGATCATGTGGAATCCGTTGTGGGCCGCGCTGTTCGGGGATCCGTCCGCCCAGCGCGGACGGGAGCGCAACATCGTGTGGCGCCACTTCGCGGGCCTTCCCGGCCGGGTCAGCCACACCCCCGAGCAGCAGGCCCGCTTCGAGGCGGCCGTGGTCGCCGATCTCAGAGCGGCGACCGCCCGCTATCCCGCCGATGCCGGTCTGCGCTCCCTGATCGAGGATCTGCGGGGTGTCAGCACCGACTTCGCACGCCTGTGGGACACGGGGATCGTGGGCGTCCACGAGTCCGACACCAAGACCGTCCACCACCCGGACATCGGAACGCTCACCCTCGACTGCGACGTGCTCATAGCCCCCGGCACGGACCTGCGCATCGTGGCCTACACCACTGCCCCCGGCAGCGACGGCGCGGACGGACTCAGACTTCTCGACGTCATCGGCACCCAGACCATGACGGAGGACCTCAGCCGGGCCCAGCGGCCGGCGGCGCCGCACGCGGATTGAACATGACGGTGGGGTGCAGTTCGGGCGGGAGTGACCACCGCCGTCAGGTGACCTTGCGCAGGATCACGACCCAGTCCTCACCCTCCAGATCCTCCACGCGGTCGAGCTTCCAGACCTCGTCGCGCAAACCGGGGAAGGGTTCCCCGACGCCCAGCGTGTACTGCGCTCCCCGTCGGCGTCGACAACGAGCCGGACGGTGAGCGGCTCACCCGGCGGGGCGTAGAGGTGGGCGGCCGGCCGGCCGATGGCGGCACAGATCGTGCGCGTCTCCCATCACCACCGCGCGCCACCGGCCGGTGGAGTCATACTTGACCCCCTGTTTGGCCCCCGAGCACGACAGAGGCCCATTCGCGATCAAGCGAATGGGCCTCTGACCTGTGTCGGGGTGGCGGGATTTGAACCCACGACCTCTTCGTCCCGAATCAGGTCCTGGAGAACTGCCCACCTGCGTCTCATCCCAAAGGTGCAGTTCAGAGCGTTGGGTCGCGTCGGTCTCCGTTGGCGGTTCAGGGACCTGATTTCAAGATCGTCTCCAGGATTTCTCCATGGAACCGTGACCCGGACTGTGCCGCCGTGCCTGCTGCCGGCCATGCGCATCGAGCTGCCCTCCCATGGGGCACCCCGAGGCAGGAGCAGATTTACAGACCGCGTGCTGGGCTGCCCCTGAACTGGGCTTTAGGCCACTCGACAGCCTGGCGCCCCACAGGTGCCCCAGGAACGGCGCGTCCGAGTGCATACGCTCGTTGCTGCCGTTCTGACGCCGCCCGATTGTTCGTCGCTAAGCCCGAGCGCCGGACGCCCGCATTACAGCCAGGGCAACCAGCACGAGCATCACGGCCATAAGCGCCTTCTGAAGCTCCTGAGGGCTCCAGCCGGCCTGGAAGCACAGCACGATGATCAGCACGACCACGGTGAGGGGCTTCGGCTGGGGGGCGGGGTTGGAACGGCCCGGATTCGGATAGGTCATCATGGATGTGTCACCTCTCTGACGAAGGGATGTGGCAACCGTCAGCCCCGTCTGTAGCTGTGGAAGGCGCGGTGCGGGGCTGACGGAGATAAGGGAACCTCAGGACTCGCTGTCCTCGGTTCGTGTGTCCTCGCTGAGTAGTCGTGCCAGTTGCTTGGCCATCTGCTGTCGGTGGTGACTGGGAAGCATCAAGTACTGTGCCCAAATCTCCTCGACGGCGGTACGCGGGCGTTCACCCATCGTCATCCAGGCCAGCAGTTGCGTTCGCTCCCGCACGGACAACTCAGTGACTTGGGCGGTCAGCTTCTCCGCATCCGGCCTGGCCGGCACACCATGCCGCAGGACGCCGCGGCGGTTGCAATCGCTGCAGAGGACGACGAGGTTGTCGAGATCGTCTTTCCCGCCCTCTGCCAAGGGCACGAGATAGACGACCGACAACGGATTGGAGGCGGCCGCCCTTTCACCGCAGGAGCGGCACGCAAATCTGTCCCGTTCGAGAACTGCGCGGCGCGCGTTACGAGCGACCGCGACCTGACGCTTCCGTGCAACCGGGTCCCAGACGCTGGCCCCCTGCTTCACGAGGCGCTGATCCGTCCTCTCCAAGGAGGGATCATCACGGCTCGTATGGATGACCCAGCCGTGATCCCGCAGATCGCGTAGGCGTCGGTCAATCTGAGCGACATCAGGGAACGCCGCGTGCAACTGCTCCTTCGTGAAGAAGTTTCCCTCCCCCACCTCATGGAGAAGCCACAACGCGCTCCGTGCCATGGAGCCGAGTTTGGGGTCACGCCAGTCCGGAAGGTCCTGCGGGTCAGGCTCAGTCACGCGTTTCCTCCCTCGGATGCGGCATGTGAGACCACTAATGACCGTGACCCTACATCAAACCGGCAGGAACCGGCAGCCACATCCGGCGGGAAGCGGCAGAGACCGGCAAGCAGCTCTCGGCAGGAGAAGTGCCGAGTACGTACTCGGCCTGGTGCGACAGGACGCCCTGACCTGCAGCGTGGTGTACGAAGCCCTCGCTGTGCGGGACCAGGGCCGACTATTGCGGCTGCAGCGACTCCACACGTCCTGTCACTGCTCTGATCTACGGTGTCGCCCATGCCACCTTCCGAGATCACGCGCGCGGGGATCCTGCGAGCGATTGCTGAGTGTGACCGGCTCGGCCCCGAAGCGTTCCGTGCCGAGTACGGCTTCCATGCGGCTGCGAAGTATCTACTCGTCCACGAGGGGCGGCAGTACGACTCAAAAGCCATAGCCGGCGTTGCCCACCTGTACGACTTTGGCGTAGCTCTCAAGCCCTCAACGCCAGGGTTCAGTGGAGGCCTCAAACACGCGGTGGCGTGGTTGAGGCGGGAAGGCTTCACTGTCGTAGAGCCGCCCAAAACCTTTCACCGACGCGTGGGGGACGTACGGCGGGCACGCCGCCCGGAGGGGACAGCGTTGCACCGGCCCGTGCTTCTCCTATGGGCAATCGGGCAGGCTGTTGCCGGAGCCCCCCGCATGCAGCCCTGGACGGCTGTCCGCCGTGCAGTCGCACCGCTGCTGGTCAAGTACGGCCAGGTTGAAGACGGTGTGGACGGGGCTCGTTACCCGTTCTGGGCCCTCGTTCGCGATGAGCTCTGGACGGTTGAGCAGGGGCAGGACCTGACACTGACCAGTCGAGGCCGGCGCCCCACATTGGAGTCCTTGAACGCGGTCAATCCCCGTGGTGGCTTGGGTGAGGATGACTACGACCTGCTCCGCGCACACCCTGATGCCGCGGCATCGGCTGCTGCCGGGCTGATCCTCCGCTACTTCCATCCTCTTCCAGCAGGCTTGCTGGAAGACTTTGGCCTCCACGAGCTGCTCGCCGGCCGGTGGCCGGATGCTCTGCGCCCCCTACTCGGGGAAACGTTCAAGGACCGAGATGCCATCTGGCGGGCCTACGGCGGCCAGAAGATGGCAGGAATCGGCTGCCTCGCCGACGGCATCCTGAGCGCCTTCTCGGACGACAAGGGCCCCTACGCTGATGGACGCATCCCGGATACCGACTGGATCGCCTACGTTGGCGACGGCCTCTCTGGCGACCAAAAGCTCACCGATGGCAACGAGCTCATGGCCGAGCACCAGACTGCTGGCCGCCCGCTGCGCTACTGGCACAAGCCGTTTCAGGGACAATTCAGCTTCGAGACCTGGGCCGTGATCGTGCAACGCCGACTGCGTTGGGGCGTTGGAGAGGACAAGCTGCCGCGCCGCGAGTTTCTCTGGGTGCTGGCGCCCGTCCCGTCTCCAGAGCGTGAGACCTGGCCCTTGGATGTTCTTGAGGCTCTGGAGGCCGATACAGGCGAACTGCACGACGACACCGGCGACTACCGTCCCAGCGACCTCGGCCTTGAAGCCTCCGACACCGGAGAGAGCGACGAGGATGCGTACCGGCGCCTGGCGCAAAAGTCAGAAGCGAACGCCGAGCGGCGAGGCCAGCTGAAGAAGCCGACGCTGGCCGACAGGTACGTCCGTGACCCCAGCGCGAGAGCAGCCGTCATCAAACGCTGCCAAGGCAGGTGCGAAAGCCCGGAGTGCGCCGGCCACCCCACGGAGCGGACAACGGCCGGCCAGCCAATCTTGCAGGTCGACCACGTAAAGGATCTCGCCAAGGGCGGACCCGATGTCCCTTGGAACATGATCGCTTTGTGCCCGAACTGCCACGCTCTCAAGACCTACGGCGAGAACCGGGAGAAGCTCCGGCGTGTGCTCGGCGCGACTGCGCGCCGCCTCCACGATGACAAGCTCAGGTGACCTATGTGTGCCGGTGTCCACTACGTCAGTACAGGGGTAGACACCGGCGCCGACACGTCACAGGAACGGTTTTCAAGAGGGTCAAGGCGCATCGGCGCCCGACCGCCTGACCTGCACGTCTGCGCCTGACGCGGCACACGCAGCCGCCCTCGGGGGACACATGGGGGACAAGGGTCGCACCCCCCTAGACACTCGAACATGTGCACCATTCTGGCCAGACCGGAAGCTGCACCGTCGGCTCCACGGCAGCCACCATGGGGCGAGCCTCTAAGATCAAGGCCCCAGATCGGGCCTTGCGGGCAGGTCCAGAAGCCTGCCCGACCGCGGGCCAGCGTAAGGGGCCATAGTCACTAGCCCCGTCCAAAGCCGTTTCACCGACCCACGTCTCACCCCGACGGGGTCAGTGGTCGCCACAGCGGAAGGGGCCACGTCCTGCTCAGCGGGCGACCACGTGGAGGGCTCGACCGGCGAGCCTTCGCACCATCACGACGTACAGCGAGAGAACGCTTACGGCGCAACAGCAGCAGGGTTCTCTGATGTCACATCCGGAGAGTGAATCCACCAGTCGTGATTTTCCTGAGAGGAGCGATCACGTCGAATGACGGGTACAGTCTTAGTGAAGCCAGAGCCCCCTGGAGGGCTGCCGGGACAAGGTCGGAACCAGGCAACTGGATCCTCCACCGCATGGTGGCAGTGGCCCCCGGAGTCCACCAGGGGGCTCTGCCGTGCCTCAGGTGCGGCTCCACTCCTTCCACCAGCTGCGTGAAGTGACGAAGCTGGGCGCCCCGTACACCTTGATCCCCCACCCCACCGGTGACCCATTGGGCCGATACAGCTGATGGCGGCACCGCAGCAGATTGATAGCGCACCCGTCATCGGAGGGCTTACCGCTCAGGGCCACGTTCAAAAGGCCAGCGTGAATGTCCGCCAGCTGGATGCCGTCCCACTCCGTGCTGTGCCACGTGGGGGGCCACTTGATGTGCACCCATGGAACATCGGCGTAACCGCACAGTCCGCGCCGAACACGGTCGAGGTACGCAGCCGTGACCGCGTGATCCATTCCCTTAACCGAACCAAGACGGACAATCGCGCAGCGTGGGCCACCGGTCCAATACTTAGCGGCATGGGCGACCCGTTCAAGGAGCAGCCGAGTCGTGTAGTTGTAGAAGCGGACGCCGTCGCGGATGCCGGCGTCGGGGGCGACGCTCGATTTGGGGGTGATGACATGGGCCACCTTCACTGTCGGCATCAGTGCCAGCTTCTCGGCCGCCACTCGCCGGCGTTCGGGGCGTTTGGCCTTGAAGTGGTCAACCCAGTGCAACGGCTTGGAGGTCCCGATATATGCGCGGAGTCCACCAGCGGTGAAGCGTACGTCTCCATCGTCCTCGGCCGGGACCATGAGAGCAGTCATAGCGAAGAAGGGTGACGATTGTGCCCCGAACCCCCGGTCCCCGGTCTCGTCCACGTACACGTACAGCTTGGGCAGCATTCCGACTGCTGCATCCGGCAGCGGCTCCATGGCTGCAGTCATGAGAACTGCTGCTCATCGGTAGAGCGCATGAGGGCGCCGCGGTAGCTCTGTTCCACTGGAGGCTGGTTCTCCTCAGGTGCTCGCCCTGGCAGGAGCTTTCCCGCTAGGGCCTACTTCTGTGTTGACCGTCCGTCGTACCCCCAGCAGTACGGTCGGTGACGTTACGTTACACCGTATGGCGGACTTGTCGGATGGTCCTTTTCAGGGAGTGGCGGGCCGGAGACCAGCCTTCCACGATCCGCGGTCGGGAAAGAGGCCGCGTCTCCACTCGGTACGCGGCCTGAGCCGACTGGTACTTGAGGCCCCGAATCGCTAGGACGGCATTCGGGCCACGGCGACGCCGACGCCGACGCCGAAGTCTCCATCCGGGTCAGAGCTGGAGGGTGTCGGCGGCGGAAGGCAGTCGACTCTGGATCAGAAGGGCGAGTCGCCGCCTGCCGGCGTCGCCGCTGAATGCGGATGCTACAGAGCCCACCCGCCAGTAGTCCGCGCCAGTGCGGTTCATGAGAACACCGTCGCTGCCTACAAACTCGCCTTCCAGCGTGGGCAGGTCCTTCATGACTTCCGCGTACGCGTCGGCCTGTCCGAGCCGTCCACCTCGACTGCGCACAACCTCGACCACTTGAGGGAGGACTCGGTGCAGCGCGACCGCCCCATAGCCCTTTTGAAGTACATAGTCAGCCGGGTGGACAAAGGCCTCGGGCATAACCTGCTTAATTCCGGTCCAGTAGGCATTGATGACCTTGGCGATGTCCTCGGCACTCGCACGCTTGAGCTGGGGCATGTCGAGCACGGGCTTGAGGGACCGGGCGAACTGCGGCTTGGGGATTGTTACCCCGTCACCCTTTACCTTGCGACGGTTGGCCTCTTGGAACCGGCCCTGCCAGGGGCCGTCCAGCTTCTCCAGCTCGTCTACGACCGCGTAGGCACGGGTGATCCAGTCCTTGTCTTCCGCGGCGAGCATCTCTCGTAGCTCGGGATCCTCCTCGGCCATCTTGGTCAGCAACTGCCAGGCAAGATCGGTCTTGACGCTGGCAGCGTTGGTGTTGACTTCGAAGAACTCACGCATTTCCTGCCCCTGGTCGAGGCCGAGCGTGAGACTGATGGGGACTGGGAACCCTTCGATTTCCTCGAAATCATCGAGCAGTTGACGCAGTCCTCCCTCTCGGTGCTGGCCGTCATAGATCCACAAGATCTCATCCTCAACGAACTCGATCGCGCCGGTTCCGATCCAGTTCCCACCCTCGTTCAACGCCTTCTGGTAGCCGGGCCGATCGGAGTCAACAACGACTCCCACCTTCTTGAAGTCGTCCGGGCGGATGTTGATCAGCAGCGGGTTCGGCATCCGACCACCCTTGCTGTAGTACTGGGCTGCCTTGCGGACACGCGGCTGGAGCGGCGCTCGCTGGTACCCATTCCCAGTGTCCGGGTTGAAGATGTCGACCTTTCGGTTGTCCGATACGGTCCGAGCGTCAGCGAAGCCCTGCAGCATGGGGGTCCCCCGCTGTACGCAGAGTGCCCCGGCAATGCGGACCGTCTCGGGATTGCGCGTCATACCCGTACCTCTCCAGTGGCTGAAGCCCGGCGCCCTTACGCGCCGCGACAGATCTGATCATTAGCTCTTGATTTCAGATCCGCCAGGCATTTCCGAGAGTTAGAGCTAGATGACAGCTCTGCGAGCGAAAGTGATCGAAAGAGGATGATTAGGGAGCAGAAGATGTCTAGGGCCCGAACCTCGGCGTGGCCTACCGTCCCGGCGACCTTCTGGAGGTCCTGCGCCGGCCCGGTTCGACCGGGGCATGAGCTGCCTACTTGGGCTATCCGTTGCCACAGTCCTGCAGTGCTCTGGCGCTTCTACGGAAAGATCCTTCGTGGCACGCAGCAGAACTCGAACCGAAAGATCGCCGCTGCTCTCGCAGAGCTGGACTCGTAGACAGATGCTGCCGCGAACACGGACGGGCGAGGACCCGGCCGTTGTGATTGGCATCAACGCAGCTCAACCGACTGCTTCACAGCTTTCGGACGTCCGCACGTAGAGGCTCCGATTCGATGGAAGTTAGGATCCCGACTATGGCACGCCGACCCGCTGCGGATCACCGCGAACAAGCCCGTGCTGGAAGCCTCGCGCAGCGTCTGCGCGCCCTCCGTGAGGAGCGCAATTGGACCCACGAGCGGCTGGCCAAAGAAGCAGGCATCCACCCTCGGACCCTCGTACGGCTGGAGAGCGGGGGCGCTGTCCAGCCAAGTTTCTTCACTGTTGCCGCGCTCGCCGAGGCTCTCGAGCAGTCGCTTGACGAGCTGTATGCGACGGCCAAGGTGGGGCCAGGCCTGTGGTCCTGCGGCTACGAGGGGCGCGACATCGAATCCTTCGTATCCTCGCTGGTCAACACCGGTATCCGAACCGTCGCTGACGTCCGACTGAATCCGATCAGCCGCAAGCCTGGGTTCAGTAAGACCCGCCTTGGCCAGGCGCTGAGCGATGCCGGAATCCAGTACCGGCACCTGCGAAACCTCGGCAATCCGAAAAGTAATCGCGCTCCCTTCTGGGAAGGCCGACTGTCGGAGGGGCGAGCCGAGTTCCAACGAGTACTGAGGGCCGAGGAGGCGGCGCAGGAACTCGATCAGCTCGCTGAGCTGGCAAAACACTCCCGCGTAGCCGTCTTGTGCTTTGAGCGGGATGAAGCACGGTGCCATCGACAGGTCGTTCTTTCGATGCTCCAGAAACGCTGTTCGATCCCAGTCGCCCCACTGGCCTGATCACACCCGTCGCCCCGGCGCCGCCGTCTTGCGCCGGGGCTCTCCTATGCCCTGCAATCGAGCGGGGCGACGGGGGGAGACGAACATGGCAGAAGGATGGGAACGTGCGCGCGTACTGATCACAGTGAAGACCTATCCGGAGCTTTCCCGGAAGTACCAGGAGACCAGCTGCGTCGCAGGCATCCGGCTTGACCAAGGGGAACCCAGGCACGTGAGGCTGTTTCCGGTTCCGTATCGGCTACTCGAAGAGAGCAGCCGATTCTCGAAGTACGCGATCATCGAAGTCGATGTTCGTCGTCACACGACCGACCGACGGCCTGAGAGTTGGCGTCCCAACCTCGACACCCTCAAGGTCGTCGAGCAACTGCCGTCGTCGGACGGGTGGCGGAAGCGGCTACGACACGTGCGCCCGCTGATCGCACCCTCGCTCTGCTCGATCAAGCGGGATCAAGAGGCGAGCCAGACGTCGCTCGGCATCTTCCGCCCGAAGGAAGTCTCCAGCTTCCGGCTGGCGCCGGCGGAGCCATGGACAGCCGAGCAAGAAGCCATCGCCAACCAGGGGGACCTGGTGGACCAGGAGCGAAGACCCCTGGAGTGGGTCCCATTGGAGTTTCGATATCAGTTCCGCTGTGCCGACGACGTCTGCTCCGGCCACAACATGGCGCTGAGGGACTGGGAGGCCGGCCAGTCCTACCGTGCCTTCCTTCGGCGGTACGGAAGGTCCCAGGTCGAGGACAAGCTACGAGAGCAGTGGTTCGACCAGATGCTTAAGCCCGATCGTGCAGTGCACTTCTTCGTGGGCAACATCGCCGCCCACCCGAAGACGTTCATGCTGCTGGGGCTCTTCTACCCTCGCGCCGACATCCTCACTGAACCCGTCCAGGAGAGCCTCTTCTCTTGAGGGGGTGGCGGGCGCGGCTCCGGAAGGGCCGTCTTCGCCATGGAAGGCATCCACGTGGCCGGTTCGGTCGTTCAGCGCGCGGACCTCCGCGGCCGCGTCGGCGATGGTCTTCAGTCAGTTCACGGTTCAGGTCCATCACAGGGCTCTGGCCGGGGAGGGAGCGTGGTCATGGGTCAGTCCAGCGGGCACCGAAACCGGCGGGATCTCGCCAGTGCTCATCCACGTCGCGGTCGATGTTCGTAGAACGCCATCAGCCGAGCACGTTACTGGGGCACGGTGAAGACATGACGAAGCCGACTGCGCTCATGATGACCACCGCAGGCGAATGGGTTCACCTTGGAGCCGACCCGCTCGCCAGCCACGCGCACATCGATGACTGGAACGAGCAGATCAAGGCCGTCGGATACAGCGGATGGGGGCAGATCTCACCCCAAGACACCACACCGCTGTCCGTAGAAGTCTTCCGGAGCAGCGACGAGGACGACGCGACACCCATGTTCATGCTGGCGGTGTCCACCTTCAGTAACTACGAAGTCGTCTACGCGGAGAGCGTTCCGGCCCTGATGGAAGTCCTTGCACGCTGGGCGCCGGCTGTCCAGGGAGCGGCACTCGCCACCCTGATCGGCGGACTCGAGGACGACTCCAGCCGCACGGGCTTTGCGAGCTTGGTCCGCAAGAGGCTGACCTGATGGTGCGCCTGGCCCCAGTCCAAAACCGTTGGGCTGGGGCACAACGGTGGTGGGGCTGAGAACTGATCACCGCATGGTGCACCCCGCCAGCAGCAACGCCCCCGGACTCTTCCAATTCGAGTGCGTAACGCGCACCTACCTGAAGATCGTCAGCACCACGATCAGCACCACCACGAGGCCCGCCCAAAGCGGCACCTTCGTCGACGTGAATCTGCCCCGGCTATCCCGAGGCTGCGGCCGCTGGCGTTTCGCCATCTCCCACCCCTTCCCTACACCTGGATGTGATGGCCACAGTGCGGGCGGATGCCGAGGTCAGCAAGGGCGCGAACCGGTCGGTGGAAGCACGACACCGTTGACCCGTAGCAGTCGGGGCGCGAACCGATTGGTTCAGGCGGATGGGGCGAAGAATCGGCGGGCTATGTCGGCCAAGAACTGCTCGCCCTTGCAGCCGTTCGTGACTCCGGCGTGATCATGTGCCATGAAGCCACCACCCGACTGTGCTCCCACTCTGCCGCCGCTGGGGGACGTCTGGGGGACGAAGCCTGATCAGCACCGCTACACACGCGAGAATCCGTGAGACAGTTCGAATACGTGAGGGGTGCCCCGGAATCCGGAGCACCCCTTCTCACCTGGCCTTATGGTGCCATACGTGGTGGGTGTGGGATTTGAACCCACGGTGACATCGCTGCCACGACGGTTTTCAAGACCATCCGGTTTCCCAGACCGAAAGGCCTTCTGACCTGCACGGCAGGCCAATCCGGCCGCGTCCACGGCACCCCGTTGGCCAGAGGATGGCCACAGGCCCCCAAAACCGGGCCCTGTTCGTCACCTCTGGCGCGGGATCATCTGCTCCGGCGTAGCCGCGCAGCGGAACCCCGTGTCGTCGTCGTGCATCGTGTCGCTGGCGTCATTCGGAATGGCCGGCGCCCCTCGGAACAGGGGGCTCGTGAAGGCGCTGCCGCGAAGCTCGTACCGACCCGGTTTGGTAGGAGTCGCGAGCCACTCCCAGACGTTGCCGACCAAGTCATAGACCCCGTACGGGGAGACACCGCTGTGGTACCGGGAGACAGAAGTCGTACCCTCTACGCCGGTCTCGCGGACGTTGCACTTCGCTGCCGTCTTCTGGTCACCCCACGGGAACGTCCGGCCCGAAGTGCCGCGCGCGGCTTTCTCCCACTGCTCGGCTGTGGGCAGTGTCTTTCCTGCCCAGGTCGCGTACGCGTGGGCGTCCTTCCATGTCACGTGCACCACGGGGTGGTCGTAGAGGTCTCGCGGACATCGACCGTTCTCCCAGTGCTCCGGCACGCGGTGTTTGGTGGCCGCGCAGAACCGCGCGTAGTCGGCGTTCGTCGTCGGGAAGGTGTCGATGTGGAACGCATCCACCCACACAGGATCGTCGTTCTCGCCTGCCAGGAAGATTCCTTCCGGTACGAGCGCCATCAACTTTCCGTCGCCATGGTGCTTCACGTACTCGCCGCTGCTCGTCTCGCCGTCCTCAGGCTCGATGATGGCAAGGGCAGGTACGTCGTCGGCCGCCAGAATGCCGACGAAGCGCCCCTGAGCATCTTTGTCGGCGTTCGAGAGCATGGTGTCCAAGGCGGCTTGGTTCACCATGCGGAGAGACGCCGCCTCTCCGTCAGCCTCCCAGCGGGAGACGATGCGATCGGACACGCCGAGCCTCTCGGCGAACTCCATCAGGCTCATGCGTACGGCTTCCCGTAACGCCTTCACCTCGCGGCCAGTCCATTTCGTAACGAGTGGCATGGGCTACCTCTGCTGTGGGCCGCCGTCCTCCCGGGGCGGCGGCATCCATCTACAGGCGTTCGCCGGGGATGCCGGCGTAGGCAGTGCGCAGTTCGGCAAGTACGGGGTGGTCCTGGGGGAACTGAACATCGTCGATGGCGCAGATGGTCCGGACGCCGATCGTTGTGTTGGTGGCGAAGGCCGCCGCCATGGTCGGGATGTCGTCGAGCCGTACCGGCGCGCCGATCTGCTTCGGAGCGTCAAGCTCGCGCAGCAGGAGCATGACCGTGCCAGGAAGAACGGGGGCATCAGGCCATACGACCGCGCCGTCCTGGTCGACGAAGCCGAGATTCCACGTGCCGCCTTCGGAGACGCGTCCGTCCGGCTCGATGAACACGGCATCATCGAATCCGGCGAGCTGGGCCTCACGGCGCAGACGGAGCTGAGGGTGCAGTCCGATGTGCTTCACCTCCGCGCTGTCCCGGGTGAAGGTGAAGGTCTTGGCTGTGAGGGGAGGCGGCGACATGGCGCTACCGGGCCGCAGGTTCACCAGGACGTGCGGGTCCTTGGCATCACTGGGGCGACCCAGGTCGAGCGCGGGATCGAACACCGTGATTCGGAGTCCTGCGACTCCGGGGATGTCCTTGGCCGCTTGGCGGATGTAGTCCAGCGTCCGCTCTCGGTCCAGCTCGACGCCGAAGACGATGCGGCAGTCCCGGACCAAACGGTCCAGGTGGAGCGACAGGCCCCGGACGGTGCCGTCTTCCATCCGCATGGATGTGAAATGCCCGTAGTTCGTGAGGGCGAGGCGCTGGAGATCGTCGAGGGTTGCGGGTTTTCCGTTCAGTTCGGCCATGCAGCCAGTCTGACAGCCCACCCTGGCTCCACCAACACCCCACAGAACGCTGAAAGTTCGGATTAGTTCGGTACGGCAGCGGCGGGAGTACGTATCCGTGGAGCGCTCGCCGGGACACGCTTAATGCATGACGACGAACGTTCCGCAAGACACCGGGCGGCGGGCCTCGGGGCTACTTGGTCTCGGGAGACTTGGCGGAGGATCTCTCCCCCTCCAAGTCCGCTACCCGGTCCGACAGTTCGGCGAGCGCGGACGTGACCTGCCTCAACTGGACCTGAAGGTCGCGAAGGCTTGCAGCGGCTTCCTGCGCGGTCGGCGCTCCCTTCACTGGGTCGATGACGTACGTTCCACTGCCGCGCCGGCCTTCAACCAGTCCATCAGCCTCAAGCTGCTTGTACGCGTTCTGCACCGTCATGAGCGCCGCAGGAAGCTCGTTGGCCAACTTCTGCGCCGAGGGCAGGGCACGCCCCGGCGGATACTCGCCTGCCGCGATCTTGCCCCGGTACACAGCTGCGATTTCCTTCGCGGTCCAGCGCTTCCGCGGCTTCGAGTCCATGCGTAGAGCGTAACTGACCTAGGCAACTTTCCGCGTTTGCCCTCAAGGGCTTGACACCTTCGAAGTTACATATGTAACTTCCAGGAGTGGGCGAGTTGCCTATGTAAATCGCCCCGACGTAAAACCCGTTTGACCTGCACCAATGCGCAAGGCGGGGACGCTGCAATCCCGCTGAAGGCCAGGTGGAACAGGGCTTCGGCCCGTACTGGCGAGGTGGCCCGGCGACCGCGAGCAACGGCCGGAGGGTGGGGACACGGTTCCCCTTGCAGTGCGTTTTCCCTGTTCAGCGAAACGAAGGAGTCGAGAAGTGAGGCGGTTACATACCTGGGCGCCCCCGTGACAGACCGGAAGGGCGG
This sequence comes from Streptomyces sp. NPDC043870, assembly GCF_056435785.1. Classification (NCBI taxonomy): domain Bacteria; kingdom Bacillati; phylum Actinomycetota; class Actinomycetes; order Kitasatosporales; family Streptomycetaceae; genus Streptomyces; species Streptomyces sp. NPDC043870. Next base: position 196,211 of record NZ_JBWKDT010000006.1, on the reverse strand, counting down.
CGCCGTTCCACCTCTCGCTCGTGGGCACTTCAGAGTGCTGCGGGCGGCTGGTCACCTCCACCCGCTCCGCGGCGGATAGCGCCGCGGCCGGTTGCCTCCTCCGTCCGTCCGGGCCGCTGCTGCGGTGCCGTCCGGGCGGGGCTGAGGGGAGCCGGATCTACCGACTTCAACGGCGTGCGGCCCCGGTGCTCCAACACCGGGGCCGCTGTTTCGGGCCGTTGCCTACTGCTAGGGAGACACGACCCATGAAGCTCATCGTTGCTGTTCAGGAGCCCGTTACCGATGGCCTGCCCGACGCGGAACCGTCCTGGCGGGACCTTCACGCCATCGAGGTGGAGCGTCCGCTCATCAATGCGGAGATGGACTTGCTGGACGTTCAGATCAGCCTGCTGGACCGGCCGGCGTCGGAGCTGGATCAGCGTCGTTTGCGCCGGGCGGCGAACAAGGTCCTGGCCGCGCGGCGCGCGGTCGCCAACCGTCTCGGGACGGGGGAAGCCGCATGACCAGCACTGCGGCAACGGCGTCGCCGCGCAAGCTGACCCGCGGCCAGGCCGTGGTGCTGACTGCGGCGTTCGTGCCGATGGTCGCGACCGGCGGGTTCGGTGCGATCGGCACGTTCTCCAACATCAGCCACATGTACGGCAAGGGCACGGCGGCCGGTGCGGTCGCGGCCGGTGAGGGCGCCACCGCGGTCCTCGCGCTGGTCCTGCTGGGTCTGACGATGCTGGGCCAGGCGTCCCCGTGGCCGGTGCGTGCCGGTCTGTGGGCGCTGCCGGCGGCCGCGTCGGCGATGTCGGCGATGGCTGCTCCGGATGCGGGTCGCATGGTCATCTACGCGCTGACCCCGATGGGCATGTCCGTGTCCGCCGAGGGTGCCGCGTTCCTCGCGCGTCGCATCGTCGTGCACCGCGATGGCCGCGACCCGGAGGCTGAGCGCAAGACGGCTGAGCTGGTTCAGGCTCTCGCCTATCACCGGGCCCGTGCCGCCAACCACCCGGACGCCAAGGTTCAGGCGCAGTCGGAGCGGGAGTCGTGGAAGCTCGCGGAGAAGGTCGGCGTGGGTGACGTCACGCTCGGGGCGCGGCTGGTGAACGTGCAGCGCGAGCGCGTGACCGAGGGAGCGGATGCCGCGCTGGCCGCCATGTTCGGCACACCCGTGACGGCTACCGTCACGCCCCTCGAATCCGCTCCCGCGACGGCACCGGCCCTACCCTCCTCGGACACCGCCGGGGGCGTGGAAGGCACGCAGGTCAACATGCTGCCTCCCGCCGCTGAGGGCGAGCGTGACGACGGGCGTGACGGCAGCGTGACGCCGGACTCCGAACCGCCTGCCGAGGAGACTCGGGAGTCACGGGATGAGGAGGTTCATCTCCCGGCCGTGACGCTCGCGGACGTGGCGATGGTCGCGGGTGTGACGGTCCCCGAGCCGGGGGCCACGCTCTCGGATGAGCAGCTGGTGGTGGTGCTGCGGTTCCTGCGGCACGCGCAGAACCCTCCGCTGTCGTATCGGCAGGCCGCGGCGGAGTTTCGCGGGCAGGGCTTCAAGGGTGCTGAGGACCGGGTGCGTGAGGCGTGGACCACGCTCATGGCCGCCGAGAGCACGTCGTGACCCTGCCCGTCTACCGGTGGCGTCTGGCCCCGGAGGGCTATGCGACCTTCCGGCAACTGCGCGCGCTCGGGCTGCGGCCCGGCGGGCAGGACGTTGCCGCGCAGCTCGAACGGCCGCGGCGTCGGCGCGGCCCGCTGGTCGCTTACCTGTACCGCATCGACGCTGCGAAGCCGGTCCGGCCGATGACGCCGGGCCGGTGGGCGGCCCTGGCCAAGGCCAATACCGCCCGCCGCGTCTGTCCCGAGTGCCGGCGCGACGTCGGCTACGTCATCCCGCCCTCGCTTGGCATGTGCGTTCCCTGTGCCGCCCCCGAGGAACAGCGCGCCGCCTGACATCCCACTCTGAACAGCGCGTGCCCCACATAAGCGCAGGACCCGAGCACCCCTTCTCACAAGCGCGTTCGGGTCCTGCTTCTCACTCCGGAAGGAGTGCTCTCAGCATGACCGACACCAGTACGGAAGCGGTAGTGGCCCCCGCCGCCACCGACATTCCGCCCGCACCGCCCCCTGCACAGGCTGCGGACAGGGCGGATGAGCAGAAGAACACCCAGGTAGAGGACGCGCCTGGTGGTTGGCCGGTCGCTCCGCTTGCCCTGTCCGGTGCGAACGCGACGGTCTCCACGATTGCGGCGGCCGGTCTGGCCAGCGGGCCGATCGCCGCGGCGGTCGCCGCGACGGGCATGGTCGTGTTCGGCACCCTCGCCTCCTACCGCAGCCGCAATCCGCGTCCGAAGCAGGCTGCCCGCCGGGCCGCCGCGCGTGCCGCGGCCCGGCAGCACGCCGCACGCCACCGCTCCGGCGGACTCAACACCGCTGGGCGGAAGGCCAGTTCAGCCGGTGGCCGTACGGCTGGCGGTTCGGGCAAGGTGCCCGGCCAGAAGCGGCGCGGACCGGGCGCTGGGCGGGGCCGGTCGGGGGCGGTCAAGCACCGCGCTCCGGCCTCGCTGAACAAGCCCGCCGGACTCAAAAGCGCCGGTCGCGGTGGTGTGGCGGGTGTGCTGTCCAAGGCCGGGCAGGTCAAGGCGCTGCGCAAGGCGCAGAAGCAGGCCGGTGCGTCGCGGGCGCAGAAGCGGGAGCAGACGTCCGCGGCCCGGCGCGCGGTGGCCGACGCTCGCCGCAACACCCCCAAGCCCGATGCCAGCAAGACGCGGGCGCGGTCGGGTGGTCTGGCCGGCCGGATGCTCGGGGGCGCGGGCCACAAAGCGCGTGCGGTCAAGCAGGCCGCCATTGCCAAGCAGCGGGCGCGCCGGGATGCGGCCACCGCTCGGAAGATAGCCGCCGGGCGTTCGAGCGTGCGTAAGGCGCCTGCCCGGCAGGCCGCGAGGAAGGCTCTGCGCCGGTCTGCAGCGCGCTTCCACGGGCGCCGCGCCCTGGCCGCACTGCTCGCGCTCCCGATCGGTCTCCTCGGGTTCCTGGCGAGCCCGTTGGGCCGGAAGTTGGGCCTGCCCTGGCTGGTCCACCCCGGTCGGCGCCTCTACCAGCGGCTGACCGGCGCGGCCCGTGACCAGCGTGCCGAGCGCGATACGGCGATCCGCGAGGAACAGGCCGCCGCCGAGGACGCGGCAGAGCAGGAAGCCGCCAAGGACGTCACGGACGGGCTCGGGGACCGGGTGGAGCGCCCGGCCGGGCCCGTCCCGAACAGCACCGATCACACGTCATCGACCAGTAGTGAAGGAGAGCACGTGTCCGGGTTCCAGTTCGAAGAGCACGCAGCCGAGATGGAGCAGGCCGCACAGTCCTACGACCCCGAGAACGCCATGGAGATCCTCGCCATGGTCGAAAGCCTCCCCGCCGCGCTGACCAGCGTCGCGAACGTGATGAAGACCCTCGCCGAGCGCGCCGACAGCGAGTTCCCGCTGGAGAAGGAAGTCGCGGACGGCTTCAACGACATCTTCGGCGCCCTCATGTCCGCCGTCGCGGTCGCCGAGGACATGGGCCCGCTGTTCCGCCAGGCCCACGAGCAGGACATCGCCCGTCACGAGGACCCCCGGAACGGTCCGGAGGCCGAGAAGGGCTGGAACGTCTGACATGAGTGCCACCACTGCCGCGAACAAGAAGAGGAAGCAGGCGGACAGTGGCCCGGTGCTGGACTGGAGCGCCGGTCACGGACCCGTGACCGGCGCTCTGTCCGCGACCACCGGAGCCCTGGCCATCGCCACCACCGGCGCCGCCACCGGCATGCCCCCCATGTGGGCGCTCGCTGTCGGCGGCGCCGGAGCCCTCGGCCACACCGTCGCCGGACTCAAGGTCCGCAATGCGGGCCGCACGCTCGCCTTCAAGGCCGCATCGTGGCTGGTCGGCGCCGGGTGGACCACCTGGGCCATGACCACCGGACCCCTCTCGTGGGCGGCCCTCGGCTCGCTCGCCACGATCGGCGTCGGCATGGGTGCCGGTGCCCATTCCGTCGCCCTGTACGAAGAGGCCCGCGAGGAGGAGGCCCTGGCCGCCGAGCGGCGCCAGGTCGCGCAGGAGCTGAGCGCGGAGCGGCGCCAGATCGCCGCGGAGTGGGTTGAGCGGATCCGCCGGATCTGCAACATCACCGTGCGCGTGCTGGCGGTGGAGATGTGGGAGACCGGCAACGGCTACTCCCTCGATCTCGAACCGCAGGGCGGCATCACCTACGACCGCATCGCCCAGCACTCCGCGGCCCTGTCCGCCGATGCGAAGTTGCCGCACGGCTGCACCGCCGCGGTCGGCCCCGGCGCCCACCAGGGCCGGGCGATTGTGGACGTCACCACCCGCAACGTCCTGTCCGAAGCCCGCACCTACCCCGAGGACTACACGCCGCTGTCGATCCTGACCGGCATCCCCTGGGGGTTCCGCACCAACGGGGACGAAGTCCGCGCCTACCTGCGCGAACAGTGCGCCCTGGTCGTCGGGCCGACCGGATCGGGCAAGACGAACTTGCTGCACGGCATCATCGGGGGATGCTCTCGCACCACCGACATGCTGACCTGGGTCATCGACCTGAACGCCGGATCCGCCGGACTGCCCTGGGTTCGCCCCGCGCTCGCGGGTGAGCTGAGGCAGGCCGATGGCTCCCCGGTGCGGCCCGGTATCGACTGGCTCGCCGGCACCTACGAGGAGGCCCTGAAGCTGCTCGATGCGGCGATCGCTATCGGCCTGGCCCGCAAGCGCGGCTACCAGGACCTGCTGGCCAAGCATGACACCGACCTGTTGCCGGTGAGCGCGAAGATTCCGCAGATCATGCTGGTCATCGACGAGGGCGCGGAGATCCTGGTCTCCACTGACCGGCGGATGAAGGAACTCGCCAAGCGCATCTTGGAGTTCATCCGCATGCACCGCTCGATGGGAGGACGCACGATCATCACCGCGCTCGGAGCAACGGGCAGCGTGCTGGGCAACCTGATGATCCGCCGTGAAGCCAAGGTCCGCGTTGCGCTGACCGGCGGCGAGACCGAGGGCATGGACCTGTCGAAGATGTTTCCCGGACGCCGGGGACTGCGGGTGGATCAGGCGCCGTTCAAGGGCGCCGGGTTCATGGGCACCCCCGAATCCCCCGGGGCGCTGTTCAAGGCATGGCGGATCAAGCCCTCCCAGATCCGCGACATCACCATCGCCACCAGCGACCGGCACCCGCGCCTGGACACGGTGTCCGCGAACGCGGCCGGTGCGGACTACGCGCGCCGGTGGGACGCGGAGCGCACCGCGTGGATGCGCGACCTCACCCCAGACGCACCCGGCACCGAACAGTCCGCACCCGGTGCCGGGGGTGGGCTGAACCTGTCCGCCCACCGCACCAACCGGGCTGGGAAGGCGGGCGGGGAGGATGACCTGCTGCGTCGGTTTCGTGAGGAGATCGACGCCCAGTTCGCTACCGCCCCCGACCCCGACACCCCGCCGCCCGCGTCCTCGGGGCTGAACTTGTCCGCGTTGCGCAAGGAGCCGGAGCAGGACAGTCCCGCGCAGCGGGCCGCGCTCGCCGCGCTGCTCGCGGCCGGGCCGGACGGCACCGGGGCATCCGCGATCGCCCGCGCGCTCGCCGACGAGTACGGCACGACCCGGCAGACGGTCGTGGGATGGCTCAAGGCGTGGGCCGACGAGGGCACCGCGGTGCGGGTCGGGGAGGGCACCAAAGCCCGCTACGTCCACCGCGACCACACGCCCGAATCGCCCCCGGGCGAGTAGCGCTTGTCGCCTGTCGTCCGCCCCACGCGAACACCCGTCCTCGGGGTGCGTGGGGGTCTCAAACGGCTTGTGACCTGCGAGGCGACAAGCGACAAGACAAGCAAGGCGACAAGACAAGCGACAAGCCGCACGACAAGTCAGACGACAAGCCATCGGCGGGGAGCACCCGGGTTCGGGTGCTGCCCGCCGGCCGTTGCTGGGAGGCCGTTCGTGATCGTCACCCTGTCCGCCGTCGCCCTCTTCGGGCTCCTCACCTTCGTCCTCATCCGCTCCCGCCACGTCGGCGCGGGCGCCGCGCTCGCGGTGTTCCTCTTCGGGTTCTTCACCGCCGACACCGGAGCCTCCACCGCCATCCGCGCCGCCATACAGGCCCTCATCAACGCCGCATCCAACATCACCTAACCCCGAAGGGAGGCACGGCCGTGAGCGAGACCAACACCCCGGCCAACTGGTGGCCGCGCATGAGCGACGCCGAGGCCAACGCCGAAGCCCGCCGCATCATCGACAACGTCTACCGCCCCGCCCCGCCCCCGGCGCCCATACCGACGTCCTACCGCGACACCACCGAGCCGCCGACCGTCGGGGACGCGCAGCCTGTCTGGCAGAACGACCGCCGGATCGTGCCCGCCTGGGCCGCAGGAACCGCGGTCGCCTCCCTCGGCATCGGCGCCGGCACCACCGGCGTCGGCTGCGGCGTCTGGCTCGTGCTGAAGGGATTCGCCTCGATGAGCGTCACCGGCGTCGTCTGCATGGGCGTCCTCCTCTCCGGCATCGCCTTCGCCGCGCTCTCGATCGGCGCCGCGTTCTCCCGCGCCAAGCGCAGCGTCTCCAAGGCGGTCTACACCGGGCCGGTCACCAAGAACACCCACGTGACCACCCACACCCGCGGGACCTTCTCCCGCTCCCACACCCACCTGCACAACTGACCAGGAGGCAGCATGACGACCACCACCGCCGAACCCGCCCAGCTCACCCGCGAGGCGGCTGAAGCCATCCGCGAGTTCAACCACCGCACCCTTGCCCGTCCTGGGACTCCGGGGCTGACGTACCCGGGAGAGGCATACGACGCCATCGCGGCGCTGAAGACCCTGGCCCAGCGGCTCCCGCAGGCCATCGAGCAGATCGGCACCGCGCTCGATGTCCTGACCACCATCGGGCACCTGGGATCCGCCGACGGGGAGGACCCGGCTCGGCACGTCGCCTCCACCCAGAACTTCCTGATCACGGCCATGGAAAACGCCGGCGGCCTCGCCCAATGCCTGGATCTCGCGCACAGCGCCATCAGCCCGCTCACCTACAGCGGTCCCGAGAGCGGGCCGGAGGAGGAGCCGTGCGGGGAGGGCATGTGCCAGTGCTCCTGCATCGGCGCCCTGCATCCGTGCGGCTGCGACTGCCCGCACGACGATGACTGCGACTTCTGCGACGCCCGCGATCACTACTAGGTACGCCAAGGGCGGCCCCCGCATCTCGCCAAAGAACCGGGGCCGCCCTTGTCCACCTGCCATCAACAGACCTGTGGAGGTCTCCCAGCATGACCCAACCGACCGACATCCGGGGAGAGCACCTGCGTACCGCACTGACCCTGGCAGCCTCCGGGGTGCCCGTGCTGCCGCTGAGGAAGGGCAAGGTGCCCTTCGCCAACTGCCTCGCCTGCTTGTACACCGCGTGCGGCGGGCGCCCCCACATGAAGACCCCCGGCCCCTGCACCTGCCCCGGACCCTGCCACGGCTGGGCCGCCGCCACCACCGATCCCGAGACCCTCACCTCCACGGAATGGGCCCGTGCCTGGCGTGGCGCGGCGGCGGTCGCCTACCACCCCGGCGGCGCCGGCCTCACCGTGGTGGACCTGGACAACGCCAACGCCATCGCGTGGGCCCGCAAGACTCTTCCCACCACACAGACCGTGCCCACCACCCGCGGTGAGCACTGGCTCTACCGCGGGGCTATGACCTCCGTCAACGGCGTGCGGCCCGGCGTGGACATCAAGTCCACGATGTCCTACGCCCGGTGGCTCGGGTTCGGGACCGGCACCATGACCGCCCTGCCCGATGTCGTGCGCGCGCTCACTGTGGCCAAGCCCGCGTCTCCCGCGTGCCTGGCCGTCAAGGTTCCCGCGCCGGCCGGGGGCGGGGAGTGCCGCCACCGCACGCCCGCCTTCCTGGAGCGCGGCATCGCCATGGCGGAGCAGCGCATCACCGAGGCCACCAGCGGCGTGCACAACGCCGTGTACCGAACGTTCCTGGCGGTGCTCTCGACTCACGGCCGGTGCAGTTGCCTCACGGAGGACCACGTCGCGCGCCTGTTCACCGCTGCTCAGGCGAAGGGCGAGAGTGCCCGGCACTGCGCCGACGCCTGGACCAATGCCCGCGCCCGGTTGGGACTTTGACCATGGAGGACGACGAGAAGAATCCGGCGCGGAAGGTCATCGCCGACTACGCGCAAGAGCGCTTCCGCTACTTCCGCACCGCGGATGGAACCGTCTACGCCCAGCGCAAAGGCCACCCCGTGGCCCGCCCGATCCGCTCCCAGGGCACGACCGGAAGCCACCGGCAGGAACTCATGGTCGGCCTGTTCCGTGACGGACTCGGCGTGTTCAACGGCACCGCGATGAAGGAGGCACTCGACTTGATCGAAGCACTCGCACTGACGGAGCAGGTACAGCCCATCCACATCCGCGTCGCGCCCGGCTTCGACGGGGCAACGTGGCTCGACCTGGGCCGCACCGACGGACAGTCCGTCCGCATCCACCCCACCGGATGGGACATCGCCATTCCCGATCCGCGCGAGGTGTGCTGGCGGCGCACGCAGCTCACCGGGGAACTGCCCCTGCCCGCCAAAGACACCAACGGCAAGGGCATCGACCTGCTGTTCAGGCTCTGCAACTTCGCCACCGCGGAGACCGAATGCCTGGCCATGGCCTGGCTGATCGGCTGCCTGGAACCCTCCGTGCCCGTCCCCGCTCCCTTCCTGACCGGCCCGCAAGGGGCAGGAAAGTCCACCGGTGGGCGGATGCTCATCAGGATCATCGAAGGCATGAGCAGTGACCTTCGCCGCGCCCCGAAAGACGAGGACAACCTGATCGCGGCGGTCGCGGCGGGATGGGTCACCGCGCTGGACAACCTCTCCCACATGACCCCGGACCTGTCCGACGCCATGTGCTGCATCGTCACCGGAGCCGAGAGCGTTAAGCGCGCCCTGTTCACCGACGGAGACGTCTTCCGCGCCCGCTACCGCCGCCCCCTGCTCCTGACCGGCATCGACGTCGGAGTCATCCGCCCCGACCTCGCCGAACGGCTCCTGCCGCTCCGGCTTGAACGGCCGAAGGTGCGGCGCACCGAAGCGGAGCTGTGGGCGGAGTACGCGGACGTCCTGCCCATCGTGCTCGGCTCCCTGCTGGACCTGACCGTCAAGGTCCGTGCTGCCACCGCCGAGACGCCGACGGACCTGCGCATGGCGGACTTCGCCCACCTGTGCGCGCAGCTCGACGCAGCAACCGGTCTCGGCGCGCTGGCGGCCTATCGTGCCGGGCTGGACGACCTGAACGACGACGTGATCGAGGGGGATCTGCTCGCGCAGACCGTGCTGCAGTACGCGGCCGGCATGCAGGCCGGGGCGCAGGAGCGGATGACGTCCGCGGAGTGGCTGCACCGCCTCACCAGTCTGTACAGCGGCGAGGACTGCCGGCCCCTGCCCAAGGGGTGGCCGACCACCGGCAAGGTGCTCTCCGACCGGCTCAAGCGCCTCCAGCCCACCCTCGCCGCCCGCGGCCTCGTCGTCGACTGGGGGCGCACCCGCGAGGCCCGCTACATCGAGCTCTCCGATCCTGTGGGAGCGCCCGAGCCTCAGCAGGAAGCCGCGTTCTGAACCAAGGTCACCGCACAACAGCAAGAAGAGCACCCGGCCCAACGCGCCAGGCGTGCTCCTCTTGCTGTTCGGTGCGCAGCACCGCCCCAAGGACGCGCCGCGCAGCGGCTCCTTCTTCACGTCCTGAGCCACGCACAACAACAGACACCACCCCTCCCTTTTTCCTACGTAGGGGAACGCTGCGTCACCTGCGTCACACGCGCCGGAAACCGGCCCCTGACCTGCCGGAACAGGCGTGACGCAGAACCGGCCCGCCTGCGTCATCCTGCGTCACCTGCGTCACGCCGTGACGCACACAGCCACCCCAGTGACGCACGCCCTCCCGCTCTCCGTCACCGATAACCGCAGGTCAGGAGCGTGAATGACGCTGGTGACGCGGTGACGCAGAAATTCGAACCTCGGACAGGTCCGGGTTCTGAGAAGACCCGAAGTGAACTCCAGAGGAGACGCGAAAGTGAGTCAGAAGATCACTGGCCTGCCTCAGCTCCACTCCGCTGCGGATGTCGCCCAAGCCCTTGGCTGCTCCGAGTGGTGGGTGAAGGAGCAGGCGCGCCGGGGACGCATCCCCTTTACGAAGCCCGCCGGCAGCTACCGGTTCACGGCCGAGCACTTCGCAGAGATCATGCGCATCTTCGAGAGCCGTCCCGCCCAGACCAATAGCGCCGCTGCCCCAGCCGCACCTGCACCGCGTCGTCGGGCGGCCACAACGCCGGTGCCCGTCGCCTCCCTGAAGGCAAGGACACCGCGCAGGGCGCGACACAGCCAATCGCAGTCCAGCGCAGCCTGATCCCGTGTGCCGCCCGGTGGTCCACCGGGCGGCACACCCGTCTATGAGGAGACCAAGTTGGGTTATGCCGAGAACCTCGGCAGCTACTGGCGCGGCCGGTACAAGCTCGCGCCCGGCAAGTACGCAACGGTCCGCGATGCAGATGGTGATGCCATCCGCTTCCGGACCAAGGCTGCCGCTAAGAAGGCGGCGGATGCCGAAGAGGCGAAGCTGCTGGCGGGAACGAAGAAGGCGCCTCCGGAGCGGATCACTTTCGGTACCTACGTGAGCCGCTGGTACGCCGCGCAGGACTTGGCGGCGTCCACCATGCAGAACTACCGGCGGCACATCGAAGAGCATCTGCTCCCTGCATTCGAGGACTTCGCCATCGCCGACATCCTGAACACCGACATTGCTGCGTGGGAGAAGCGCGAACGCGCCGTGCCCTACGCGGCTGCCAGCGTCAAGACATGGCGAGCGACGCTGCACCTGATCCTTGCCGATGCCGTCGACGAGGGGCTGCGCGATTCCAACCCGGCAACCAAGCGGCGCGGAAGGGGAAAACGCGCCGGTCGCTCACGCAACCGTGGCCCGGAGAAGGCGGTCACGACGGCAATCGGGATTCTGATGCTCGCGGAGCGGATGGCGCTGCTGTCCGGCCGCGACGATGAGTTCGTTGGCTGCATCGTCAAGGGCTACACAGGCATGCGCTGGGGTGAAGTCGTGGGCCTTGAGACCGAGTTCGTCCGGCCGAAGAGCATTCGCGTGGAGTGGCAGCTCTACGAGCTGGATACCGGTGAACTGCACCGCTGCCCGCCCAAGGATGACTCCTACCGGGACATCGATACGCCGGATTTCCTTGCCTCGCTTCTTGCAGGCCACATTGCCCAGACGAAGCCGAAGCCGTGTGAGTGCCACGGACTGGCCTACGTCTTCCGCAGTCACGGCACCGCAAACGGTTCTGTCACCCGTCCGGGAGCGAAGGTCGCTGACGTGGCTCGCCGTGCCGGCGTCTCGACCGGCACCGTTTCCAACGTCCTCAACCGCCCAGACGCTGTGGCGGAGCCGACGCGGCTAAAGGTGCTGGAGGCCGTGACCGATCTCGGGTACGTCCGTAACGCGGGATCGGGGGAGTTGGCCGCACATTGGCGACGCTCCGGATTCGCCACCTGGCTTTTTCGGCCGGCTGCCACGGGGCGGTACCCCGGGCGCGGCAATCAGGAGGAGCACCCGGTGCCCGTGGTCGCTGAGCCGTGGCCCGGGATTCCGGCCCGCGGGCGAGGAGCCTCCAAGCGGGCTGAGGCGTGCTGGGTGCCGATCGCTCCGGGGCTGACACCGCACGGGCTGCGCCATACGCACAAGACCCTTATGAGAGAAGTGGGAACTCCGCCGAAGCTCATGGACGAACGCATGGGCCACGAGGACGGTTCCGTGCAGTCCCGCTATGACCACATCACGTCCGGGATGCGGCAGACGCTGATGATCGCGCTCACCGGGATGTGGGAGGAAGCGCTGGACGCACGCCGGGCAATGAGCCCCGGCTCGCCCGTGGCTGCCCTCGACGCGTTACTGAAGGCTCGCCGGTAGGGCACTGGTCTGGAGACGGAATTCCAAGATCTTCTCCAGGATTTCTCCAGAGAGCCTCTGGAGAACAAGTCAGGCCCGGTGCTGATCTCTCAGCACCGGGCCTGACCTGGTGTTTCACTGTCGGGGTGGCGGGATTTGAACCCACGACCTCTTCGTCCCGAACGAAGCGCGCTGCCAAGCTGCGCTACACCCCGATGTCGCTCGCTCTCGCGGCGACGTCGTTTACTTTAGCCCACCCGCGCCCGGAGACGAAATCCGGTTTTTCGGGGGCCTCACCAGGGCCGACCGCGATCGGCCCCTGTTCAGCCGCGCGCGGTCAGGGTCAGCAGTGTCGCCTCCGGTGGGCAGGCGAATCGTACCGGGGTGTAGCGGCTGGTGCCGCAGCCCGCCGAGACGTGGAGGTAGGAGAGCTGGTCCGCCACCTCGTGGGTGGAGAGGCCCTTCACGCGGTCCGTGTCGAGGTCGCAGTTGGTGACCAGGGCGCCGTAGAAGGGGATGCACAGCTGGCCGCCGTGGGTGTGGCCCGCCAGGATCAGGGGGTAGCCCTCGGTGGTGAAGGCGTCGAGGGAGCGCAGGTAGGGGGCGTGGACGACGGCGAGGGAGAAGTCGGCGTCCGGTTCCGGGCCGCCGGCGACCGATTCGTAGCGGTCACGCTTGATGTGGGGGTCGTCCAGGCCGGTGAAGGCCAGCTCCAGGCCGCCCTCGAGCTTGAGCCGGCCGCGGGCGTTGTTGAGGCCGACCCAGCCCGCCGCGTCGAAGGCGTCCCGGATGTCCTCCCACGGGTTGTGGACGACGCCGACCGCCGGGGCGTTGCCGTTGAGGCCGTGGCGGCCCTGGACCCTCTCGAGCAGGTAGCGGGCCGGGTTGCGCAGCGTCGGGCCGTAGTAGTCGTTGGAGCCGAAGACATAGACGCCGGGCAGGTCCATCAGGGGACCCAGGGCGTCGAGCACCTCGGGGACGCCGTTCGGATCAGACAGGTTGTCGCCGGTGTTCACGACGAAGTCGGGGCGCAGGCCCGCCAGGGACTGGAGCCAGGCGCGCTTCTTGCGCTGTCCGCTCACCATGTGGATGTCGGAGACCTGGAGTACGCGCAGCGGGCGCATCCCGCGCGGCAGGACGGGTACCGTCACCCGCCTGAGCCGGAAGGAACGGGCTTCGAACCCGGCGGCGTAGGCGATGCCGGCTGCGCCGGCTGCCGCGATGCCGGCACCGATTTTGAGGGGGATCCCGTGGCGTGCGCGCATGCGCCCATCGTTGCAGACGGGTCGCCGCCGTCGTACGGCCCGTCCCCGCGCGCTGCCCGGCCGAGCGGAAGCAGGAGCAGCAGGATCAGCGATATCCAGACGTACGCGTTGCTGCCGAAGAAACCGGGCACGCCGCCGTCGTTCCAGCGCCACAGCCAGACCATGCTGCTGCACAGGATGGCGTAGCTCGCCAGAGCCCAGGTCAGCAGCCGGCGGCGGCGGGGCCCGCCCGGGGCCGCGCGCAGTCCCGCGTCGGTGAGGACGGCCAGGGCGGGGATGAGCCAGACCAGGTGGTGCACCCAGGTGACGGGGCTCACCAGGCAGGCGGCGATGCCGGTGAGGGCGAAGCCGGCCAGCTCGTCGCCGGCGGCGACGGCCTGCCGGGCACGACGGGCCCACAGCCACAGCAGGAGCAGTACGCCGATGGCCCAGACCGCCCGGCTGGGCTCGGCGATGGGCTCGGTGAGCCGGGCCAGCATGCCCTGCCAGGACTGGTTGGAGACATAGGCGAGTGAGCCGACGCGGTCGGTGTTCCACATCGCCTCGGTCCAGTACGTACGCGACGCGGTCGGCGCGACCCACGCGGCCAGCGCGGTGGCCCCGCCCGCGACCGCCGTGGCCACACCGGCCGCCCGGTACCGCCGGGTGACCAGGAGATAGCAGATGAAGATCGCCGGAGTGAGCTTGATCGCGGCGGCGAGTCCGATGCCGACTCCGGCCAGCCGGCCGAGCGCGGGGAAGCGTTCCCGCCCGGCCGTCAGCAGCCAGCAGTCGGCCAGGACCAGCGCCAGCAGAAGCAGATTGACCTGGCCGAAGCTGACCGTGTCGCGGACCGGTTCCAGCAGGGCGAACGCGCAGGCCGCCACGGAGTAGGCGAACCACCGGTGACGGCTCTCCCGGCGGATCGTCGCGTCGGCGCAGACATAGAGGATGAGGGCGCCCGCCGCGAGGTTCATCAGCTGGCTGATCGCCAGGGCGCCGTCCCAGCCGACCAGGGTCATCGGCAGCATGCACAGGGCCGCGAAGGGCGGGTACGTGAAGCCGTAGTGCGTGCCCGGCTTGAGGTAGTCGTAGATCGGCCCGCCGCCGATCCAGTGGTCGACGGCTCCGTAATAGACGTGGAGGTCGAACCAGTTCCGGTGGAAGGGCACGGTCGCCAGGAAGAACGTGACCACGGCCGACATGGCCAGGGCGACGAGGACGCGGCTGCGGGTGGTCGTGGGGAGCCTCATGCCGTGCTGCCCAGCGGATGCGTATCGCGTGTCGGGCCGTCGCCCGGCGTGTTCAGCGGAGCTTTCCTGGCTGCCCGCACCGTCAGCTTGTATGCGCACCACAGCGCCGCTACCCCCAGAGTGCTTCCACCAACCGCGATCAGAAGCTGATTATTGTCCGGTGCGAAGCCGCTGGGCAGTACCGCGAGGGCAAGAATGCCACTCGCCACCGCCGCGGCCCGTCGCAGGCGCACCGAGCCGGTGGGCGCCGCGGCGGCTATCAGGAACAGTCCCCACAGTACGTACCACGGGCGGATCGCCGGCCCCAGAAGGGCGATGGCCATCAGGCTGAGTCCCAGCGCGTAGACCGGGCGGCGCAGATGGTGCCGCTTCCAGAACGCGAGCACGGCGAGCGCGGTGGCGGCGAGACCGGCCAGGTGCCAGGCGGGCACCGCGAATTCGGCGAGGCCGCTGCCCGCGCCGGTCAGTACGGCCCCGGTCATCCTGCCGAGCGAGGAGGTCAGCGACCAGTTCTGCGGTGAGACGGGCGTGTCGAGGGCGGCGATCCAGCCGTAGCCGGTGCCGGTCAGGGCGGTCGTCGCGGCGGTGGTTGCGGCGGAGGTGCCGCCGACGGCCAGGAGGGCCCGGAGCCGCGGGTACCGGCCGTCCAGCCGTCGGGCCCAGAGCAGGGCGACGGCGAGCAGACCCAGCGCGGCCGGGGCCTTCACCAGCGCGGCGAGGGTGACGAGTACGGCGCCGACGACCGGCCAGCGGCCGAGTGCCGCGACCAGGCCCGCGCCCATCAGGCCCAGCATGACGGCGTCGTTGTGGGCGCCGCCCACGAGGTGCAGCAGCAGGAGCGGGTTCAGCGCGCCGAGCCAGAGCGCGGTGCGCGGGTCGGCGCCGCAGTGCCGCGCGAGCGCAGGCAGACAGAGCACCATCAGCGCCACCCCGAGAAGGGCCACCAGTCGCATGGCGAGGACGCCGGTGGACACCTCGGTGCGGGCGAACCCGGCTATCGCGGCGGCGCAGCCGAGGAAGACGGGGCCGTACGGGGTCGGGGTGTGCTGCCAGATCGGTGCGACCTCGGCGGTCAGGGGGCCGCCGAGCCGGGACGGGCCGTGCGTGTACACATCGATCTGCGCGTCGACCATCGCTCCCTGCGCGAGATAGCTGTACACGTCCCGGCTGAACAGCGGTGGCGCGACGAACAGCGGCGCCGCCCACAGGGCGAGGGTGAGCAGCAGGGTGCGGGGGGACGGCGGCTCGGGCCCGCGAACCGCCCGTCCGAGCAGCGCCCAGGCGGCGATCAGCAGCACCAGCCCGAAGTACGCCGCGGCCAGACCCAGCGCGGCGGGCCCCGACTGCGGCGCGAGCACCTCCCGTACGGGGACGGCGCCGACGGCCACGCCGCCCGCCGCCAGAGCCGCCGAGCCGGTCAGCCCCAGCAACTGGCAGCGGCGTGTGTCGACGGGGAGGCGGATGTCGGGCATGCGGGCAGCCTGTCAACGGCCGGTGGCCAGGAACCGACGCCCGCCCCACCCGGGAACGGCCACGATGTGTCCGTCGGCTTACGGGCGGAGGGCGGGCGGGGGATCGCCCCGGGCAGCGTGCGAGGTCATGCCGCTGCCGGCCGCAGGCGATCACTCCTTGGCGGCAGGCCCACACACGGCACATGGCTTTTGCGTCTGGAATACCGCAGCGGTTACGAGCCGTCGTAAACGTGCATCACAACGTGCATCACCCGTTTGGTCTAGCGTGCCGCGCATGGCGATGATCAACGACTTAGTTTTGAAAAAGTGCCTCCGCAGCGGCGGCACTCATCCCGAAAAAGCATCAGGAGGGCAAAATGACGGAGCAAAAGACACAGAGGGCAGTGAGCCCCGACATTATTGCCAATGATTTCGCGA
Source organism: Streptomyces sp. NPDC043870 (assembly GCF_056435785.1). NCBI lineage: Bacteria > Bacillati > Actinomycetota > Actinomycetes > Kitasatosporales > Streptomycetaceae > Streptomyces > Streptomyces sp. NPDC043870. The sequence goes on along the minus strand of NZ_JBWKDT010000006.1, from coordinate 179,872 downwards.
CCTCCATGCACGGCATTATGGAGCAGCGCGAGATCGACGCCGCCGTGGAGGCTCTGCTGTCCCTCGCGACGAGGTACCCCGCAACGGGCAAGGTCGCCAGCGCCATCTTCTACACACGATGGGGCGTCACCGTCAAGAACGGGAAAACCTTCACCGGCAACGCAGGCGGTATAGGCAGCGCCGGTGGCGGCGCCCTGTTTGGCGACGTCTACACGGACGACATAAACGCGCTTTACCGCGACACCGTCTCCTTCCAGTACAACGCCACCGCGTTGTACGTGAACGTCAACTTCTTCAACAAGGATCATAAACTCCTGGGTCACTTCGAAGCCGGGGCTGTCTCCACCGTCCTGGGAACCGGAGGAGGAAAGGGCAGCTGGGCCTGACCTGGTCCCGTCCTCTTTCCTTCGCCACTTCGAGCTGATCTCGTGGCGAAGGAAAGAGGACGGTTCGGCATCGCAGACCGACCGAATCCTGGGGGCCGGCGTTTCCATCGAGAAGAGCGAAGCCTTCTCCCAGAAAATTCGTGGGTACGTCCACGCGCTCCAGAAGCTTGATCGCGGCGTCACCGACAAACTCGTCCAGCGGCGCGGCGCTTGCTGCCCTGTAGCAGCGCTGGGAGTCCGAACGCCCTTGCCGGCAGATACGCTCTTGCCGGTCCACGCCCGTTCGTTCGTCGTCGTCGACGTGTGAGATCCGGCAGTAGATCGCTGCCGTTCCCCTGTCCAGTCGGTACGCCCGCGCCTGGCTCGCGGAGCCTCAGTCGTCCGAGCCAACGTGCGGAGCCGTGTCGAGTCGCCGCTGACCTGCGAAAACTCAATTGACCGGGTCCAGGTGAAAAGGCTATGAAGGAATCATGACCACGCTCAAGTCCAAGCTGCAGGAAGACCTCACCGAGGCGATCAGGGCACGAGACGAGCTGCGCTCCTCGACGCTCCGGCTGACCCTCTCCGCGATCACCAAGGAGGAGGTCGCGGGCAAGGAGGCGCGTGAGCTCTCCGACGACGAGGTGCAGAAGGTGATCGCCAAGGAGGCGAAGAAGCGGCGCGAGGCGGCCGAGGCCTTCGCCCAGGGCGGTCGCGCCGAGCAGGCCGACCGGGAGACGGCGGAGGGCGAGATCCTCGACGCCTACCTGCCGAAGCAGCTGACGGACGACGAGCTCAGCGGCATCGTGGCCCAGGCGGTCGAGGAGGCGAAGGCCGCCGGCGCCGAGGGGCCGCGCGCGATGGGCGCGGTCATGAAGATCGTGAACCCGAAGGTGGCGGGCCGCGCGGAGGGCGGCCGCGTAGCCGCGGCGGTCAAGAAGCTGCTCGCGGGCTGACGTTGGGCCCCCCGCCTCGTCGGCGGTCGCTCATCCGCATGACGAAGGGCCCCGGTGCCAAGCACCGGGGCCCTTCTCAGCGCACGCGCGTCAGCGCCGCGGCTGGCCGCTGCTCGTGCCCCCGCCCGTCCGACTGCGGGTATCGGTGCCGTCGATCAGGTCCGGGGGGAGGACGATGACGGGTGGCTTCTGGTCGCCGGGCTTGGCGGGCTTGCCCGGCTTACCGGGCCTGCCGTCGGGACCTTCCTCGTCCTTGTCCTTCTGCGGGTCCGGGATGTCGACCGTGTTGAAGCCGGGGGCCTCCTTGCCCTCCAGCGCACCCGACATCGCGTCCTTCCAGATCGGACCGGGGACCTGACCACCGAAGACCTTGTCGTGGTACTGCCCGCCGATGGTGATGTTCACCATCTGCACCTTCTGGCTGGCGCTGCCGACCCAGACCGCACCCGCCAGGTTCGGGGTGTAGCCGACGAACCAGGCGTTCCGCCGCTCGTCCGTCGTACCCGTCTTGCCCGCGTTGTCCCGGTCGGTCAGCCCGGCCTGCTGGCCGGTGCCGGAGTCGACCACACCGCGCAGCAGCGTGTTGACGGTGTCCGCGGTCCGCTCCGACATCACCTGGCCGCACTCGGACCGCGGCACCTTGAGGCTCTTGCCGTCGGCCGTCCTGATCGACTCGATCGCGGTCGGCGTGCAGTACGTACCGCGGTTCGCGAACGTCGCGTACGCGTTGGCCATCGTCAGCGGCGCGATACCGGTGGAGCCGAGGGTCAGCGGTGACGGCGACACGGGCAGCTTGGCGCCGTTGCCCTGCACCACACCCAGCTTGTCGGTCATCTCCACGACCGGGCAGAGCCCTATGTCCGCGATCATCTGCACGAAGTAGGTGTTGACCGACTTCGCCATCGCTTCCTTGAGGGCGTAGGGGCCGACCTCCTTCTCGTTCTCGTTCTCCAGTGAGAAGCCCTGGTTCCGCCACGGCTTGTCGGTGCAGGTCGAGATCGAGTCCGGGTACGGCATCTGGTACGGGGCCGGGTACGTCTGCGTCGGCGGCCTGCCCTGCTCGAGCGCGGCCGCGGCCACGAACGGCTTGAACGTCGAGCCCACCGGGAAGCCGAAGTTCGAGCCGCCCATCTTCTGGTTGACCGAGTAGTTGATCTGCGTCTCGTTCGTACCGAAGCCGTACGGCTTGGACTGGCCCATCGCGACGATCTTGCCGGTGCCCGGCTCGACCATCGTGACCGCCGCCGCGACCTTGTCGCCCTGGTAGACGTGATCCTTCAGGGAGTCCTGCGCCGACCGCTGCGCCTGCGGGTCCAGGGTCGTGCGGATCGTCAGGCCGCCCTGGTTCCAGATCTTCGCCCGGTCCTCCCTCGTCTTGCCGAAGACGGGGTCGGAGAGGAAGACCTCACGGACGTAGTCGCAGAAGAAGCCCGAGCCGTTGACGGCCGTGATGCAGCCGTTCTTCGGCTTGCTGACCTTCAGCTTGACCGGGGCCTCCTTGGCCTTGTCGGCCTCGGCCTGGGAGATGTCACCGATGTCGGCCATCCGCTGCAGCACGGTGTTGCGCCGCATGGTGGCTTCCTTCTCGTCGTTGACCGGGTCGTAGCGGCTCGGCGACTGGACGATGCCGGCGAGCATCGCCGCCTCCTCCAGCTTCAGGTTCTTCGCGGACTTGGAGAAGTAGCGCTTGGACGCCGCCTCGATGCCGTAGGCCTGCTGGCCGAAGAAGGTGATGTTGAGGTAGTTCTCGAGGATCTTCTTCTTCCCGAGCTCCTCCTCGACCTGGATCGCGTACTTGAGCTCGCGGACCTTGCGGCCGATGGTCTTCTGGTTGGCCTGGGCGACCTTGTCCGGGTCGTCACCGGCCTCCTCGACGAAGACGTTCTTGACGTACTGCTGGGTGAGGGTCGAGGCGCCCTGGGCGGCGCCGCCCTCCTGCGCGTTGCGGTTGACCGCGCGCAGCACGCCCTTGAGGTCGATCGCCCCGTGCTCGTAGAAGCGCGCGTCCTCGATCGCGACGATCGCCTTCTGCATGTACGGCGAGATGTCCTTGAGCGGGACGACCGTGCGGTCGCGCGAGTAGACCGTGGCGATCTGGCCGCCCTTGGAGTCCAGGATGGTCGTGCGCTGACTCAGCGGGGGAGTCTTGAGGTTGGCGGGGATCTCGTCGAACCCCTCGACCGTGCCCTTGGCCGCGAGCCCCAGCGCGCCGGCGGCGGGCAGGGCGATGCCTGCCAGCACCGCTCCGGAGAGCACACTGACACCGAGGAACTTGGCGGCCTGCTGGGTCCCGGTCAGACCTCCGCCCGAGCGCTTGTTTGCCATGGGGGCAGCCTACGTTCTCATTCGCCGGACACGCGTATAGGCCTTGGCCTAAGCTGCTCTCAACTGTCACAGCAGTGCGGTTGCGTATCAATACCCCGCGACACCCCCACCCATCTTCGCCCAACCCCCCGGCTGCCCCGAGGCGACGACCTCCCCTGTCGCCAGGACTCAACTGCCCGGGATTGTCGGAATTGTTACGTATACCCTCAGCTCACTCCCCTGGGTGATCTGCCGCGTACGCATAGTCCGTTCGGGCCATTCAAGATTGGGCCCGAAGGGGGTGTTGCGCTGTGCCCACCTTCCGTAACGTCCTCAACTGGCAGCGGTGAATATGCCTCTGCCGCCGTGGGGGAGCCTCGATTCGGGAGAGGACGGCGCCGGCATGGGCTGGGTAACCGACTGGAGTGCGCAGGCAGCCTGCCGCACTACCGATCCGGATGAACTGTTCGTACAAGGAGCGGCGCAGAACAGGGCCAAGGCGGTGTGCACCGGATGCCCGGTGCGGACCGAGTGCCTGGCCGACGCGCTCGACAATCGTGTCGAGTTCGGCGTATGGGGTGGCATGACCGAGCGGGAGCGGCGCGCATTGCTGCGCAGGCGCCCCACAGTGACCTCCTGGCGCCGGCTGCTCGAGACCGCACGTACCGAGTACGAGCGGAGCGCGGGCATCCTGCCCGTGGGCCTGGAGGACGACGAGACCTACGAGACGTACGCGGCTGTGGGCTAGGGCCTGTCCGCCGGTACGGATGTGCCGTTACGCAGCTCCGGCCGGAGACCCACCGGTCGCGAGCCGGTCACCGATGGCCCGAAGTCCTGCGAGGTCGTGCACATCCCCCGGCAGGGCGGCCACCTCGGCCACGGGCACCTCGGGATGGAGTGCGGTGAAGCGGTCGCGCGTTCGCTGTTCACGCGCGAGCACCTGCATCCGTTCGGCATGCAGGCGCAGCAGACCTGCGGTCAGCTCGGGGGTCGCCTGCGATGAGGAGGGCTCGGGCGCCGACTCCACGGCGGGAGAGGGGTCCGTGGTGTCACGAACACCAGCCTTCCCGGCCCCCTGATCCACAATGCGGCCCTCATCAAGATTTTCTGCGGCGGCGAGCGCCCGCTCGGCCGACAGCCGGGCGGCGCCGCTGCCATGGACCCGATTGAGCACCAGTCCGGCCAGTGGCATTTCCTCCGCCGCCAGGCGCTCCACGAAGTACGCCGCCTCGCGCAGCGCGTCCCGCTCCGGGGCGGCGACCACGAGGAACGCCGTGCCGGGCGCCTGCAGCAGCCGGTATGTGGCATCCGCGCGGGTACGGAACCCGCCGAACATGGTGTCCATCGCGGCCACGAAGGTCTGTACGTCGCGCAGGAGCTGACCGCCCAGCAACTTGCCGAGCGTTCCGGTCATCATCGACATACCGACATTGAGGAACTTCATCCCGGCCCGGCCGCCCATCTTCGCCGGGGCCATCAACAGCCGGATGAACTTGCCGTCCAGGAAGGAGCCGAGCCGCTTCGGTGCGTCCAGGAAGTCCAGCGCCGAGCGCGACGGCGGAGTGTCGACCACGATCAGGTCCCACTCGTCGCGCGCCCGCAGCTGCCCCAGCTTCTCCATCGCCATGTACTCCTGTGTGCCCGCGAAGCCGGCCGACAGGGACTGGTAGAAGGGGTTCTCCAGGATGGCGCGGGCCCGTGCCGGGTCCGCGTGCGCCTCGACGATCTCGTCGAAGGTGCGCTTCATGTCGAGCATCATGGCGTGCAGTTCCCCGGAGCCCTTGATGCCCTCCACCCGGCGCGGGGTGTTGTCGAGCAGATCGATCCCCATCGACTGGGCCAGCCGACGGGCCGGGTCGATGGTGAGGACGACCACCTTGCGGCCGCGCTCCGCCGCCCGTACGCCCAGGGCTGCCGCGGTCGTCGTCTTGCCGACCCCGCCCGCGCCGCAGCACACGATGATGCGGGTCCCCGGGTCGGCCAGCAGCGGATCGATGTCGAGCAGCGGCGTGTCCTGCAGCGCGATGCCATGCGTCATGGACGGCGTCATGCGTTATCCGTTCTCCCCGTTCACACCGAGCTTCCGCAGTTCGGCCGCCAGCTGGTACAGCCCGGCCAGATCGACCCCCTCGCTCAGCAGGGGAAGTTCGTACGTCGGCAGATCGAGCGCGCTCAGCACGCCGCGCTGCTCGCGCTCCAGCTCGACGCGCTGCGCGTGCTCGGCGGCCTGCTCCAGCAGCGGCGTGACCAGTCTGGCCGCGCCGCTGACACCCGCCGCGGTGAGCGATGCGGCGATGTCCTTGCGGCGGCTCGTGGTCGCGGCGGTCCGCACCGCCTCCTCGTCGAGGATGTGCGGCCGCACCATGTTGACGATCACCTTGCCGGTGGGGAGGCTCGCGTCGTGCAGCTCGGCGACGCCGTCCGCGGTCTCCTGGACCGGCATCTCCTCCAGCAGCGTCACCAAGTGCACCGCCGTCTCCGCCGACTTGAGGACCCGCATCACGGCCTGCGCCTGATTGTGTATCGGGCCGATCTTCGCGAGGCCCGCCACCTCGTCGTTGACGTTCAGGAAGCGGGTGATGCGGCCGGTGGGCGGGGCGTCCATGACGACGTGGTCGTAGGCGTACTGCCCCTTCTTGTCCCGACGGCGCACGGCCTCGCACGCCTTGCCGGTCAGCAGCACGTCCCGGACGCCCGGGGCGATCGTCGTCGCGAAGTCGATGGCGCCGAGCTTCTTCAGGGCGCGGCCCGCCGAGCCCAGCTTGTAGAACATCTGGAGGTAGTCGAGGAGGGCCCGCTCGGCGTCGATGGCCAGCGCGAAGACCTCGCCGCCGCCAGGGGCGACGGCGATCTTCCGTTCCTCGTAGGGCAGCGCCTCCGTCTCGAAGAGCTGCGCGATGCCTTGCCTGCCCTCGACCTCGACGAGGAGGGTGCGCTTTCCCTCGGTCGCGAGGGCGAGCGCGAGGGCCGCGGCGACCGTCGTCTTACCGGTACCGCCCTTGCCGCTGACGACCTGAAGCCTGCTCACGCCTTCGAGCCTAACCAGTCGCCCCGCCGCCTAAGCGACCCCGGGTCGGCTTGTGTGGGTGAGGCTGCCCACGGGCTGCGCCACTGGACCGGCCGGGCCGCGTCGACGGGTCGGCCGGGCTGCGGCACGGGACCCGGCCGGGCTGCGTCACGAGGCTGCCCGCCCGTGCGGCTACAGTCGGCACCATGACCAAGTGGGAATACGCGACCGTGCCCCTTCTCGTGCACGCGACCAAGCAGATCCTGGACACCTGGGGCGAGGACGGCTGGGAGCTCGTCCAGGTCGTTCCCGGGCCGAACAACCCCGAGCAGCTCGTGGCCTACCTGAAGCGGGAGAAGGCCTGATGGCCGCGGTGAGCGCCGTCGAGGCGAAGCTCGCCGAGCTCGGCCTGACGCTGCCGGAGGTCGTACCGCCGCTGGCCGCGTACCAGCCGGCCGTGCAGTCCGGCCCGTACGTCTACACCGCGGGTCAGCTCCCGATGGTGGAGGGCAAGCTTCCGGTCACCGGCAAGGTAGGCGCCGAGGTCACCGCGGAGGAGGCCAAGGAGCTGGCCGCCACCTGTGCGCTGAACGCGCTGGCCGCCGTGAAGTCGGTAGCCGGTGACCTGGACCGTATCGCCCGTGTCGTGAAGGTCGTCGGCTTTGTCGCCTCCGCCTCCGACTTCACCGGGCAGCCGGGCGTCATCAACGGCGCGAGCGAGCTGCTCGGTGCGGTGCTCGGCGACAAGGGCGTGCACGCGCGCAGCGCCGTGGGTGTCGCGGTGCTGCCGCTGGACGCCCCGGTCGAGATCGAGATCCAGGTGGAGCTCGTCCAGGACTGAATCGCCGGTCAGTACGTATGCGGCCCTGAGCCCCGTTTCCCGGCGGGCTCGGGGCCGCACTCGCGTTTTCGGCAATCCCTTGCATCATCCCTTGACGTGGCCATGCCCACGGGTGTGCCCTGTTCGTGGTTAGGAACCTTTCCTATCCATCTGAATCGGGAGGATCCCGTGGCACCAATCCCCCGCAGACCGCGCCGAGCGGTCGGTGCCCTCGTGGCCGCGGCCACCGCGGCGTCAGCCGTGGCGCTGCCGAGTCCGAGCTCGGCCGCCCAGCCCGCGGCCGCCACCGTCGTACGGTACGAGGCCGAGTCCGCGACGATCTCGCAGGGCGCCGTCGAGTCCAACCACGCTGGCCACTCCGGCACCGGTTTCGTCAACTTCTCGGCCGTCAGCGGCGCGTACGTCGAGTTCACCGTCGACTCGGCGCAGGCTGCCGACGCGAAGCTGGACTTCCGCTACGCCAGCGCCACCGCCGACCGTCCGCTGGACATCGCCGTGGGCGGCGTCACCGTCGCCGACGACCGGTCGTTCCCGGCCACCGGCGCCTGGACGACCTGGCAGACCGTCTCCGTCAACGCCGTGCTGAAGGCGGGCAGCAACAAGATCCGCGCCACGACCTCGGGCGTCGACGGGCCGAACCTCGACAAGCTGACCGTGACCGCGACAGGCCCCGCCGACACCGAGCGGCCCACCGCGCCGCCGAATCTGCGCAAGGACAAGGAGCCGACGGCCACCACCGTCTCGCTCGCCTGGGACGCCGCCACCGACAACGTCGGCGTCACCGGCTACGACATCTACCAGCACGGCCAGCTGATGAAGAAGGTCAGCGGTACGACGCTCGCGGCGACCGTCGAGAACCTCGACCCCGGGACGACGTACGACTGGACCGTCTTCGCCCGCGACGCGGCCGGCAACGCCTCCGTCGCGAGCAACGCCGTCACCATCGCCACCCTGCCCGCCCCGCCGGACGACCAGGCACCGACGGCCCCCGCGAACCTGCGCTCCCCGGCGAAGACCGCGACCACCGTCGACCTCGCCTGGGACGCCTCGACCGACAATGTGAAGGTCACCGGGTACGAGATCCACCGCGACGGAGTTCTGTCGGGCACCTCCGACACGACCGGCACCAGCGTCGCGGGCCTGACCGCCGAAACCGCCTACACGTTCAAGGTCAGGGCGTACGACGCGAAGGGCAACAAGTCCGGCTTCAGCCCGGAGATCACCGTCACGACCGCCGACAGCCGGCCGGGCGGCACCCCCGACCCGGGCGCGGTCTCCACCCTCGCGAGCGGCGTGGACGTCGCCTGGGGCCTCGGCTTCCTTCCCGACGGCACCGGCATCTACACCGAGCGCAACACCTTCAACGTCTACAAGCTGACCAAGTCCGGTACGAAGACGCTGGTCGGCAAGGTGCCCAACTCCCAGACCACGGGCGGCGAAGGCGGCCTGATGGGCATCGAGATCAGCCCGACGTTCACCACCGACCACTACCTCTACTTCCTCCACACCTCCTCCGAGGGCAACCGCATCGCGCGGATGACCCTGGAGAAGAACACCCTCAGCGGCTACAAGGTGCTGCTGCAGGGCATGGAGAAGAGCAGGTTCCACAACGGCGGCCGGCTGCGCTTCGGCCCTGACGGCAAGCTGTACGCGTCGATGGGTGATGCCCAGACCGAGTCGCGGGCGCAGGACAACACCTCGCTCAACGGCAAGATCCTGCGGATCAACCCCGACGGCTCCGTCCCGTCCGACAACCCCTTCGGCAACGCCGTCTGGTCGAAGGGCCACCGCAATCCGCAGGGCCTGGACTTCGACTCCAAGGGCCGGCTGTGGCAGGCGGAGTTCGGCGACGGAACCATGGACGAGGTCAACCTCATCCAGAAGGGCGGCAACTACGGCTGGCCCAACTGCGAGGGCACGTCGGGCAGCTGCTCCGGCTACATCGCGCCGAAGAAGACCTGGCCGGTCTCCTCGGCCTCGCCCAGTGGCCTGACGATCATCAACGACCATGTCTTCGTCGCCACGACGCGCGGCGAGCGGGTCTACCGGATGCGGATCGACTCCTCCGCCGGCCTGGTCGAGCAGAAGACGTACTTCCAGGGGACGTACGACCGGCTGCGCACGGTCGAGGTCGACCACGACGGCGACATCTGGCTGACCACGTCCACCGACAAGGACGGTACGGCCGGGAACGACCGGATCCTGCGGATCGACATCGTCCACTCGGGCGGCACGACGCCTGGTGAGTTCAAGCTGACCAGCGGCGCCTTCAACGACAACGCGTCCATCCCGGCGAAGTACACCTGCGCCGGGGACGGCACCGCGGGCCAGGACGCCTCGCCGCCACTGGCGTGGGGCGCGGGGACGACCGCGGCCAAGGCGTACGCGATCGTCTTCGCCGATGTCGCGAACGGCGGCAACAAGCTCCACTGGGCGATCTGGGACATCCCCGCGGCCAGGCTCTCCCTGCCGGAGGGGCTCGGTTCGGGATTCGACGTCCCGGGCCAGAGCCCGGCGAAACAGAAGGCCATGGGCAGCGGGGGAAACTCGAAGAAGTACTTCGGCCCCTGCCCCGGCGGCTCGACCCATCCGTACACCTTCACGCTGTACGCGCTGAACACGGCCACCGTGCCGGGGATCGGCTCCGGGTCGACGATGGCTCAGATCGAGACGGCGATCAGGAACGCGAGCACCGCGAACGTGAAGCTCCGCGGTAACTCCGACGCCGCTGCGTGAGGTGACCGGGCGGTGACCGGCCCGCGGTGCGGCGGGCCGGTCACCCCTCGAACATCCGGGCGTGAGCGCATAGCATCCGCCCATGTCCAATGGTCAGTGGTACCCACCGGAATGGCCCGACCGGATCCGGGCGCTCGCCGAGGGCGCGCTCGCCGCCGTCACCCCGAGACGGGCGGCGACCGTGATGCTGCTCAAGGACAGCCCCGAGGGCGTACACGTCCACATGCTGCGCCGCCGCGCTTCCATGGCCTTCGCCGGAGGCGCGTACGTGTACCCCGGCGGCGGCGTGGACGAGCGGGACTCCAGGCCGGTCCGGTGGGCGGGTCCCGCCCTCGCGGAGTGGAAGGACCGGCTCGGCGTCGAGGACGAGCCGTCCGCGCAGGCCATCGTGTGTGCGGCGGTCCGTGAGACGTACGAGGAGGCGGGCGTCCTGCTCGCCGGTGAGACCGCGGACTCGGTCGTCGGCGACACCACGGGCGACGACTGGGAGGCGGACCGGGCGGCACTCGTCGACCGGGAGCTGTCGTTCGCGGAGTTCCTGGACCGCCGGGGTCTGGTGCTGCGCTCGGATCTGCTGGGCGCGTGGGCCCGCTGGATCACCCCGGAATTCGAGCCGCGGCGCTTCGACACCTGGTTCTTCGTCGCGGCCCTCCCGGAGGGCCAGCGGACCAGGAACGCCTCCACGGAGGCCGACCGTACGGTGTGGATCAGGCCTGAGGAGGCCGCCGCGGGGTACGACAAGGGCGAGCTGCTGATGATGCCGCCGACGATCGCCACGCTGCGGGTGCTCGGCCGGTACGCGGCCGCCGGCGACGCCCTCGCGGCGGCCGCCGAGCAGGATCTCACTCCGATCCTCGCTCAGGCACGCTTGGAGGGCGACGAGCTGATCCTGAGCTGGCCCGGCCACGACGAATTCACCAAGCACATCCCGACGGGATCCACGGGAGGCTCCGCATGACGAACGCATCGGCGCTGCCGGGGCAGCCGCGCGACGCGGTCGTGTCCGGCCCGGCGACAGTGCGGGCGGTCAACGTGCTGGCCCCCAACGCGTCGGCGATGACCCTGGACGGCACCAACACCTGGATCGTCTCCGAGCCGGACTCCGAACTCGCCGTCGTCATCGACCCGGGGCCCCTGGACGACATACACCTGCAGAACGTCGTCGCGACCGCCGAGAAGGCCGGGAAGCGTATCGCCCTGACCCTGCTCACCCACGGGCACCCGGACCACGCGGAGGGGGCGGGACGGTTCGCCGAGCTGACGCGCACCAAGGTGCGCGCCCTCGACCCTGCGCTGCGCCTCGGCGACGAGGGGCTCGCGGCGGGCGAGGTCATCCGTACCGGCGGGCTCGAGCTGCGGGTCGTTCCCACCCCCGGCCACACCGCCGACTCGCTCTGCTTCCATCTGCCGGCCGACGGGGCCGTACTCACCGGCGACACGATCCTCGGCCGCGGTACGACGGTCGTCGCGCATCCCGACGGCCGCCTCGGCGACTATCTCGACTCGCTGCGCCGGCTCCGCTCGCTGACGGTCGACGACGGGGTGCACATGGTGCTTCCGGGCCATGGACCGGTCCTGGAGGACGCCCAGGGCGCCGTCGAGTTCTACCTCGCCCACCGTGCGAACCGCCTCGCCCAGGTCGAGACGGCCGTCGAGAACGGCCACAGCACGGCGGCCGACGTGGTGGCGCATGTGTACGCGGACGTGGACCGGTCCCTGTGGCCCGCGGCGGAGCTCTCCGTCAGGGCGCAGCTGGAGTATCTGCGGGAGCACGGCCTGATCTAGGTGTATTGATCACGAGTGCCGGCGACGCTCGTGATCGATACACCTGGGAGCCTGCACCACGGGCCGGGACCCGGTCCGGACCACGGGCCGGGACCCGGTCCGGGCGGTACCACCCGTGTGCCTTACGCTCCGCTTACTTGCAGCGTTTCGTACTTGGGGGGAAGCCGTGTTCGTCCTGTCCATCCTGCTTGTCATCGCCGCGGTGGTGATGTTCTTCGTCGCGCGCGCGAGCGACAAGCGCGGACTCATGTTCGGCGCCGTCGGCGCGCTGATCGCCGGTCTCTTCGCGGGCATCGCCAGCATGGTGTACGTCGTCAGCGCGTACGAGGTCGGCGTCCCGGTCGCGTTCGGCAAGGTCGGCGCGCCCATGACGTCCGGCATGCACGTCAAGTCGCCGTTCACGAACGTCACGACGTTCTCGACCCGCCCGGTCGACCTCAACCTCTCCGACAAGGACGTGGTCGAGGTGCGCTCCAGCCAGGGCGGTGTGATGTACGCGGAGGTCACCGTGAAGTGGGCCGTGACCCCGGCGAAGGCGGTGGAGCTCTACAAGCTGGCGGGCAGTGAGGACGCCATCCAGCAGCGCCTCGTCTACCCGGACAGCCGGGAGATCATCCGCAATGTCTTCGCCCGCTACACGAGCGAGCAGGGCTACGCCTCGGCCCGCGAGAAGATCAACACCGAGATCGGCCTGCTCATCAAGGAGCGGCTGGCCCCGCGCGGCATCGATGTGACCACGGTCAACCTGCGCAATGTGAAGCCGTCGGACCGGCTGCAGGACCAGATCGACCGCAAGATCCAGCAGCAGCAGGCGACGGAGCGGGCGACCGAGGCCGCGCGTACGGCGAAGGCGGAGGCCGAGCGGCGCCGTATCGAGGCGGAGGGCATCGCCCGCGCCAACAAGATCCTGAACAACTCGCTCAGCGACAAGGTCCTGATGAACCAGTGCATCGACGCCTTCAAGGACGCGTCGGCCAAGCACCCGGTGTACGCGGTTCCGTGCGGCGGCGGCAGCGGGAACCCGCTGATCGTGGACGGCACGAAGAACTGACGGTGCGTACGAGGTAGGGCCGCACGTACGAGATAGGGCCGCACGAGGCAGGGCCGTACGTACGCGAAGGGGCCGCACGGCGGATCGCCGGACGGCCCCTTCGCACGCGTACGACTAGCGCGAACGCTTGGCGAGCCGCTCCACGTCCAGCAGGATCACGGCCCGAGCCTCCAGCCGCAGCCAGCCGCGCTGCGCGAAGTCGGCGAGCGCCTTGTTGACGGTCTCGCGGGAGGCGCCGACCAGCTGGGCCAGCTCCTCCTGGGTCAGGTCGTGCACGACGTGGATGCCCTCCTCCGACTGCACGCCGAAGCGGCGCGACAGGTCGAGGAGCGCGCGGGCGACACGGCCCGGTACGTCGGAGAAGACCAGGTCGGACATCTGGTCGTTGGTCTTGCGGAGCCGGCGGGCGACCGCGCGCAGCAGGGCGGTGGCCACCTCGGGGCGCGCGTTCAGCCAGGGCTGGAGGTCGCCGTGACCCAGGCCCAGCAGCTTGACCTCGGTGAGCGCGGTGGCGGTCGCCGTGCGCGGGCCCGGGTCGAAGAGGGACAGCTCGCCGATCAGCTCGCCGGGGCCGAGCACCGCCAGCATGTTCTCGCGGCCGTCGGGGGAGGTGCGGTGAAGCTTGACCTTGCCCTCGGTGACCACGTACAGGCGGTCGCCGGGGTCACCCTCGTGGAAGAGCGCGTCGCCGCGGGCGAGCGTCACTTCACTCATCGAGGCGCGGAGCTCCGCGGCCTGCTCGTCATCGAGCGCCGCGAAGAGCGGGGCGCGCCGCAGAACGTCGTCCACGAGTTCTCTCCTTGTCGACCTGCTCAGGGGACGGTGGTCCCCATGATGCCGCACACCAAAACAGTGCGATCGATCACAAGGGTCCAACACAAGTCTGACGCACCGCCGTGTACGGCTGTGCGGCAGGGGCCGATTCGGGTGGCGATCGGCCATGGCCGGGGCGGATGTCAGCGGTGACCTTTAGGCTGGCCGGGTGTCCAATTCGCCGGTGAGAGCACAGGCCAAGGGGGCCGGGAGAGTGTCAGGGGAGCAGAATTCCGCTGTGGGCGAACACGATTCGCCTGAGCCGACAAAAGTAACAAAAGCGACAAATAGGACGGCTTCGGAGGTCGCGAAGACCTCGAAGGCCTCGAAGACCTCGGCGAAGCCTGCGGTGAAGGCGCCGGCGGGTTCCACGCGGTCCGGGGCGAAGGCGGCGAAGCCGGAGTCGCGGCTGGCGATGGTGCGCCGCGCCCGCCGGATCAACCGTGAGCTGGCCGAGGTGTATCCGTACGCCCACCCGGAGCTCGACTTCCAGAACCCCTTCCAGCTGCTCGTCGCGACCGTCCTCTCCGCCCAGACGACCGATCTGCGGGTCAACCAGACGACGCCCGCGCTGTTCGCGAAGTACCCGACGCCCGAGGACATGGCCGCGGCCGTGCCGGAGGAGCTCGAAGAGATCATCCGGCCCACCGGCTTCTTCCGGGCCAAGGCGAAGTCCCTGATCGGCCTCTCCACGGCCCTCCGGGACAACTTCGGCGGCGAGGTCCCGGGCCGGCTGAAGGACCTGGTCACGCTGCCCGGCGTGGGCCGCAAGACGGCCTTCGTGGTGCTCGGCAACGCGTTCGGGGTGCCGGGGATCACCGTGGACACCCACTTCATGCGGCTCGCTCGGCGCTGGAAATGGACGGACCAGGACGACCCGGTCAAGATCGAGGCGGAGATCGCCGAGATCTTCCCCAAGAGCGAGTGGACGATGCTCTCCCACCGGGTGATCTTCCACGGCCGCCGTATCTGCCACGCCCGCAAGCCCGCCTGCGGCGCCTGCCCGATCACGCACCTCTGCCCTGCGTACGGCGAGGGCGAGACCGACCCGGAGAAGGCCCGGAAGCTCCTCAAGTACGAGCTCGGCGGCTATCCGGGCCAGCGCCTGAACCCACCACCCGACTACCCGGGCAAGCCGGCGCCGCCGCTGGGCGCCTCATGACGCGCTCCCGCGGTGGGCCGCTGCCGCCCTGCCCCCGCCTCTGCGGCAGGGGCAGGGGCGAAGGCGGGACGGCCGGTCCCGCGATCTTTTCCGCGACGGGTGGAACGATCGCGACCACCGCAGGCGTTGCACACGACGGGGGTGCCCATGACACGCACGGATGAGACGTACGACGGCGACATGGCCGTGACCGGCGACGGGCTGCCCGAGTGGCTGGCGCCGGTCGAGCGGGCCGCCAGGACCGTCGCCCCCGAGCAGCTCAGCCGGTTCCTGCCGCCCGCGAGCGGCGGAGGCCGCCAGTCCGCCGTGCTCATCCTCTTCGGGGACGGTGCCCAAGGCCCCGAGCTGCTGCTCATGGAGCGAGCCGGCAGCCTCCGGTCGCACGCCGGGCAGCCTTCCTTCCCCGGCGGCGCCCTCGACCCCGAGGACGGCGACCCCGCCACCACCGGTCCGCTCCGGGCCGCCCTCCGCGAGGCCCAGGAGGAGACCGGCCTGGACCCGGCAGGCGTCCAGATCTTCGGGGTGCTGCCCCGGCTCTACATCCCCGTGAGCGGCTTCGTCGTGACCCCCGTCCTCGGCTGGTGGCGCGATCCGAGCCCCGTCGCCGCGGTCGACCCCGCCGAGACCGCCCGGGTCTTCACGGTCCCCGTGGCGGATCTCACGGATCCGGCCAACCGTGCGACGACCGTCCATCCCAGCGGCCACCGTGGTCCGGCATTTCTGGTCGAATCGGCCCTGGTCTGGGGTTTTACCGCCGGTGTGATCGACCGCATCCTCCACTTCGCGGGCTGGGAGCGACCATGGGACCGGGCGAAGCAGGTCCCGCTCGACTGGCGCGCATGAGACCGTGGCTCACGTGCTCCGTTCCCCCGGAGTGTGAATCCGGGACCCCCGATACCCCCAGCCGGACGGAGTGCCGGACGACGAATCTGCGAGGCTAACGACGGTGAACGTGCTGGACATCCTGTTGCTGGTCGCCGCCGTGTGGTTCGCGATCGTCGGCTATCGCCAGGGCTTCGTCGTCGGCATCCTGTCGGTGATCGGCTTCCTCGGCGGCGGACTCGTCGCCGTCTATCTGCTCCCGTTCCTCTGGGACCGGATGACGGGCGAGAGCGAGGCCTCCACGACGGCCGTGATCGTCTTCGTCGTGGTCGTGATCGTCTTCGCCTCCGTCGGGCAGGCCTTCACCACCCACCTGGGCAACAAGCTCAGGCGCTACATCACGTGGTCACCGGCGCGCGCCCTCGACGCCACGGGCGGCGCGCTCGTCAACGTCGTCGCGATGCTGCTCGTCGCGTGGCTGATCGGCTCCGCTCTCGCGGGCACGTCGCTGCCGACGCTCGGCAAGGAAGTCCGTAACTCCAAGGTGCTCCTCGGAGTGTCGCGGGTGATGCCGAGTCAGGCGTCCACGTGGTTCACCGACTTCTCCGCGATCCTCGCGCAGAACGGCTTCCCGCAGGTCTTCAGCCCCTTCGCCAACGAACCCATCACCGAGGTCAGCGCCCCCGACCCGGCGCTCGTCAACAGCCCGGTCGCGGCCCGCGCACAGCGGTCCATCGTCAAGGTCGTCGGCACGGCCCCGAGCTGCAACAAGGTCCTGGAAGGCACCGGCTTCGTCTTCGCACCGCGCCGCGTCATGACCAACGCGCACGTGGTCGGCGGTGTCGACGAGCCGACCGTGCAGATAGGCGGCCAGGGCCGGCTGTACGACGCCAAGGTCGTCCTCTACGACTGGCAGCGCGACATCGCCGTACTGGACGTCCCGGACCTCCAGGCAACGCCGCTCCAGTTCACCGAGACCGATGCCCGCACCGGCGACAGCGCGATCGTCGCCGGCTTCCCGGAGAACGGCTCGTACGACGTACGCTCCGCGCGCGTCCGCGGCCGTATCGACGCCAACGGCCCCGACATCTACCGCCGCGGTGAGGTGCGCCGCGATGTGTACTCGCTGTTCGCGACGGTCCGCCAGGGCAATTCCGGCGGCCCGCTCCTCACCACCGACGGCCGGGTGTACGGCGTGATCTTCGCCCGGTCGCTGGACGACGCCAGCACGGGTTATGCGCTGACGGCGGATGAGATCCGCGACGACATCACGCAGGGTCGCGCTGCGAACCAGGAGGTCGACAGTCAGGGATGCGCGCTGTGACGCCGTAGCGGGACGTCAGCCGCGAGGATGGCGCAGCCGTGCCGAGACCCAGCGGGCCCGGCGGCGGAGGATACGGGGGATCCCGAGCCGGGGATCATGGCCCCGCCCTTGCGGGCCACCCCTCTCGTATGTGATCGGCGCTGCGGCCGAGCGTGAGTTGCGTGCTGTGTCACCGTAGTCGTACGTCCAGCCCATACCCCGACGTGTGCCCGTGCCCCAAGGTCGGTAACCGCATCGGGGCCCGCCAATTGGCCTATGCGCCGGGCAATCCCCGTTCGCCGCACACCCGTTCCCAGGGGTCGACCCCGGGCCCCCGGCAGTGGGCTGTGTTGTCCCGGGGGTCGACCCCCGGACCCCCGGCCGTGGCGGTGTGGTGCCTGGTGTTGCTTGTTCCGGTTCTGGGTGGTCTATCGGTCTGGTTCGGGGTCTTTGAGCCAGCTGATGAGCTCGTTCGAGAACGCCACCGGGTCCTCCTCATGAGGGAAGTGCCCCAGGCCGTCGAAGAGGCGCCAGCGGTAGGGCGCTTCGACGTACTCGCCCGAGCCCGCCGCGCTGCGGGTGCGCATCGCCGGGTCCAGTGAGCCGTGCAGATGGAGCGTCGGTACCCGTACCGGCCGCTTCATGCGGCGGTTGAACTGGATGCCGTCCGGACGGGCCATCGACCGCACCATCCACCGGTACGGCTCGATCGAGCAGTGCGCCGTCGACGGGATGCTCATGGCCCGCCGGTACACGTCCAGCGCCTTCTCCTCGGGCGGCCGCGGACCCGACCATTCCTGGATCAGCCGGCCCACCAAGGCCGCGTCGTCAGCGACCAGCTGACGCTCCGGCAGCCACGGTCGCTGGAAGCTCCAGACGTACGACCCGGCGCGGCTCTGCGCGAAGTCGCCGAGCATCGACGACCGCCAGCGGCGAGGATGCGGCATAGAGGAGACCGCGAGCCGGCGCACCAGCTTGGGGCGCATCACCGCCGCGGTCCAGGCGAGGTACCCGCCCAGGTCGTGGCCGACGAGCGCCGCGTCCGGCTCGCCGAGGGACCGTACGACGCCGGTGATGTCGAGCGCGAGGTTCGCGGGGTCGTAGCCCCGGGGCGTACGGTCGCTGCCGCCCACGCCCCGCAGATCCATCGCCACCGCGCGGAACCCCGCGTCGGCGAGCGCGGTCAGCTGGTGCCGCCACGTCCACCAGAACTGCGGAAAGCCGTGCAGCAGCAGTACCAGCGGCCCGTCGCCCATCTCCGCGATATGGAAGCGCGCACCATTGGCCGCCACGTCGCGGTGGGTCCAGGGACCGTCGATGCGGACGGGGCTGCCGTTGCTGTTGCCGTTTCCGCTGCCGTTTCCGTTGCGGACAGATGGCGTATCAGAGGCCGTCATGCGGATGAGCGTGCCACAGGAGCGGCCGAGTCCTCGGCCTTACGAGGGTGCGGCTTCACGTTCTGCAGCACGGCGGCGGTCTGCTTGGCCGAGGCGATGGACCTCTCCGGCGGCTTGACGTTCTTGAACTTGGACCGGGCGATCAGCGCGAGCAGCCCCGCGAGCAGCAGGAACGCCGCGCCCACGATCAGGAACGACCAGGCGAGCCCGAGGCCCAGATTGTGGATCCCGTAGGCGGCGGCGAAGCTCAGCACCGGCAGCGAGAACAGCGCCAGGACGCCCGCTACGCTTATGGCCGCGCCGCCCGTGACGCCGCGCTTCACGTCCTGCCGGATCTCGGCCTTGGCGAGTGCGATCTCGTCGTGCACCAGTGCGGACATCTCGGCGGTCGCCGTCGCGACCAGCTGTCCGACGGTCCGGTCGGCGCCCGCCAGCCGGACCGGCCCGACCGCGTCACCCGCGGCTTCGAAGGCGGTGGCTGCGCTGCTGCCGGGGTCGCTCATCGGTGACTCCCTCATCTCTGCTTCGGATCCGTTGTCAGATCATGCCGGACTGTCGCCGTCACTGCGCGACGCCCCCGCGACTTCCGCCTTGCGTCGATGCTCCGCGGCCTTCTCCTCGTAGATCGCGGCCATCCGGAGGTGGTACTCCGGGTTGTGCTCCTCGTACACGTCGGGAATGCCGTCGCGGTCGTCGTCGCGCTCCTCCTCCTCGTACAGCGCCTGGTACGTGCGTACCCGGAGTTTCAGCAGCACGGCGGCGAGCACGGCGGCGATGAACGAGCCCAGCAGTACCGCGGCCTTGACCTCGTCTGTCAGCGTCGCGTTCCCCGCGAAGGCAAGCTCGCCGATGAGCAGGGAGACAGTGAAGCCGATCCCGGCGAGCGCGGCCACGGCGAAGACGTCCGGCCAGGCCAGATCCTCGTTGAGCTCGGCCCTGGTGAAGCGCGCGGCGAGCCAGGTGCCGCCGAAGATGCCGACCGCCTTGCCGACCACCAGGCCGAGCACGACACCCAGGGTCTCGGGCTTGGTGAAGACGTCCTGGAGGGCGCTGCTGGAAACGCTCACTCCGGCCGAGAACAGGGCGAACAGCGGCACGGCGAGACCGGCGGAGATGGGCCGTACGAGATGCTCGATGTGCTCGCCGGGGGAGTGCTCCTCGCCCTCTTCATGGTGGCAGCGCAGCATCAGGCCCATCGCGACACCGGCGATGGTGGCGTGGACGCCGCTGTTGTACATCAGGCCCCAGATGACGAGGGCCAGCGGGATGTACACGTACCAGCCGCGTACGCGCTTGCGCAGCAGCAGCCAGAAGACGCCGAGTCCGACGACCGCGCCGCCGAGCGCGGCGAAGTTCAGGTCGCTGGTGAAGAAGACCGCGATGATCAGGATCGCGAACAGGTCGTCGACGACCGCGAGGGTGAGCAGGAACGCGCGTATCGCGGACGGCAGCGAGGTCCCGATCACCGCGAGGACGGCGAGTGCGAAGGCAATGTCGGTGGCGGTGGGCACCGCCCAGCCGGCCAGGGAGCCGCCGCCTGCGACGTTGACCAGCGTGTAGACGATGGCGGGCGCGGCCATGCCGCAGATCGCGGCGATGACCGGCAGGGCCGCTGCCTTGGGGTCGCGCAGCTCGCCCGCGACCAGCTCACGCTTGAGCTCGATGCCTGCGACGAAGAAGAAGATGGCGAGCAGTCCGTCGGCCGCCCAGTGCTGAACGGACAGGTCGAGGCCGAGCGATGCGGGGCCGATGTGGAAGTCGCTCACGGCCTCGTAGCTGCGACCCAGGGGCGTGTTCGCCCAGATGAGTGCGGCGACTGTGGCGACGAGCAGCAGGATGCCGCCGACGGTCTCGGTGCGCAGGGCGTCCGCCACGAACGTCCGCTCGGGGAGTGAGAGGCGTCCGAGGAACTTGCGGGGAGTGGTGGGCGCGGCCACGAGCGGGGACCTCCGGTCGGGTGGGCATGACTGAGCACATGCCGACCAGACTTCCCGGCACACCTAGGTTTTCTTGTCGCGTCCTTGTCGTGTCATTGATGCGAGTAATTACTTTACCTAAGAACATGCCCAGGCGCGCAACGGGGTATCCGGCGATCTTCAGATTATGCGTAAAAGGGGCACCCGGCGCGTTGCTTCCGGGTGCCCCAGGCAGTGTGCCGAAGCGGACCTCAGTCCTCCGACGAGGACGGCCTCAGTCCTCCGACGGGAGCGGACCTCAGTCCTCCGAGGCCGCCGTCGGGAGTTTGGACTGGATGAGGTCCATGACGGAGGAGTCGGTGAGGGTGGTGACGTCGCCGAGCTGGCGGTTCTCCGCGACGTCGCGGAGCAGGCGGCGCATGATCTTGCCGGAGCGGGTCTTGGGCAGTTCGGCCACCGGGAGGATCCGCTTGGGTTTGGCGATGGGTCCGAGGGTGGCGGCGACGTGGTTGCGCAGCTCTGTGACGAGGGTCGAGTCCTCGGCGTCGGCTGCTGCTGTGCCGCGCAGGATCACGAAGGCGACGATGGCCTGGCCGGTTGTCTCGTCGGCGGCGCCGACGACGGCTGCTTCGGCGACCTTGGGGTGGGAGACGAGTGCGGACTCGACTTCGGTGGTGGAGATGTTGTGCCCGGAGACGAGCATGACGTCGTCGACGCGGCCGAGGAGCCAGATGTCGCCGTCGTCGTCCTTCTTGGCGCCGTCGCCCGCGAAGTACTTGCCTTCGAAGCGGGACCAGTAGGTGTCGATGAAGCGCTGGTCGTCGCCCCAGATGGTGCGCAGCATCGAGGGCCAGGGCTCGGTCAGGACGAGGTAGCCTCCGCCGCCGTTGGGTACCTCGTGTGCTTCGTCGTCGACGACGGTTGCGGAGATGCCGGGCAGGGGGCGCTGGGCGGAGCCGGGCTTGGTCTCGGTGACGCCGGGCAGTGGTGAGATCATCATCGCGCCGGTCTCGGTCTGCCACCAGGTGTCGACGATCGGGGTATTGCCGGCGCCGATGTGGTCCCGGTACCAGATCCAGGCTTCGGGGTTGATCGGCTCACCGACCGAGCCGAGCAGGCGCAGGCTCGTCAGGTCGAACTTGGCGGGGATGTCGTCTCCCCACTTCATGAAGGTGCGGATCGCGGTCGGTGCGGTGTAGAGGATGGTGACGCCGTACTTCTGCACGATCTCCCAGAACCGGCCCTGGTGCGGAGTGTCGGGGGTGCCCTCGTACATCACCTGGGTCGCGCCGTTGGCCAGGGGTCCGTAGGTGATGTAGGAGTGGCCGGTCACCCAGCCGATGTCGGCGGTGCACCAGTAGACGTCGGTGGCGGGCTTGAGGTCGAAGACGGCGTGGTGGGTGTAGGCGGCCTGGGTGAGGTAGCCGCCCGAGGTGTGCAGGATGCCCTTCGGCTTACCCGTCGTGCCGGAGGTGTAGAGGATGAAGAGCGGGTGCTCGGCCTCGAACGCCTCGGGGGTGTGCTCGGCCGGCTGGCGGGAGACGATGTCGTCCCACCACACATCCCGGCCCTCGGTCCAGGCCACGTCCTGACCCGTGCGGCGCACGACGAGTACATGCTGCACGCGGTCGACGCGGTTGATGGCCTCGTCGACGGCGGGCTTGAGTGCGGACGGCTTGCCGCGTCGGTAGCCGCCGTCGGCGGTGATGACGAGCTTGGCGTCGGCGTCCTCGATGCGCGTGGCGATGGCGTCGGCGGAGAAGCCGCCGAAGACCACCGAGTGCGCGGCGCCGATCCGGGCGCAGGCGAGCATCGCGATGACAGCCTCGGGGATCATGGGCAGGTACACGGCCACCCGGTCGCCCTTGGTGACGCCCAGCTCGGTCAGCGCGTTGGCCGCCCTGGAGACCTCGTCCTTCAGCTCGGCATAGGTCAGGGCCCGGCTGTCGCCCGGCTCGCCCTCGAAGTGAATGGCGACGCGGTCGCCGAGGCCCGCCTCGACGTGCCGGTCCACGCAGTTGTACGCGACGTTGAGCGTGCCGTCGGCGAACCACTTCGCGAACGGCGGGTTCGACCAGTCCAGGGTCTCGGTCGGCTCGGTGGCCCAGGTCAGGCGCCGCGCCTGCTCGGCCCAGAAGCCAAGCCTGTCCGCCTCGGCCTGCTCGTACGCCGCAGCCGTGACATTGGCGTGCGCGGCCAGCTCGGCCGGCGGCGCGAACCGCCGCTCTTCCTTCAAGAGGTTGGCCAGGCTTTCGTTGCTCACGACATCTCCCTTTCCCAGGGCGTCCTATGTGCCTATGTGTCCCAGGCCATAGCTCATCAGCCAGAAGGCCGGGTGACAAGAGTCTTCAGAAAATTGGTTTAGACCTATGTGGTTCAGGGTCTGTACATGCGGCCTGTCTTGGCGAGGTGCGAGGGCGAGGTGCGGGGGGTGAGGTGCGGGGGCAGGGCGATGGCAGCGGGGCGCGGTCGGCCGGGTCGGCCCGGCTGCGCTACGGGACAGCGGCCCCCTCTCCCCGGGCGGTGGGGAGAAGGGGCCACACTTTTTCACGTATGCCGCGGCCGGTCGGTTCAGGCCGCGCCCGTCCGGGCGGGTGTGTGCTTCGCATCCGGCGGGCCGGGGGTGACCCGGTCGAAGACCTCGTCGATACGGTCGGCCCCGTCGCCGTCCGCCAGCAGATACGCCTGGGCCTCGCCGACGTGGAAGTACATCCCGTGCAACTGCAGCGTGCCCTCGGCGAGCCGCCGCGCCACCGCCTCGTGCGCTCGAAGATGCTCCAACTGCTGGACCACATTGGTGAGACACAGCTGCTCCACCGCATCGGCGGGCAGCCGCCCGGAGATCCTGGCCCAGGAGTGGTGCCGGGACCTCATCCGCTCAAGACTGGGCCGGCCGTGCCGCAGCCAGCGCCCCAGCGGGGTCTGTGCGTCGTTGTCGTCGGGCGGGCCGGTCAGCAGGGCCTGCATCGCGCCGCAGCCGGAGTGGCCGCAGATCGTGATCGACTCCACCTGGAGGATGTTCACTGCGTAGTCGATCGCCGCTGCGACGGAGTCGTCCCCGCTCTCCTCGCCCGGCAGGGGCACCAGATTGCCCACGTTCCGTACGGTGAACAGGTCTCCCGGACCACTCGCCGTGATCATGCTCGTGACGAGCCGGGAGTCCGCACAGGTCAGAAAGAGCTGGGACGGGCTCTGGCCTTCCCGGGCGAGCCGCGCGAGTTCGTCGCGCACCAGCGGCGCCGTATTGCGCTGGAAGGAGCTGAGTCCGCTGGCCAGTTGGTGCCCGTGCACCCCGGGCCGCTGCTCGGGCCCCGCGGCGGGGTGCTCGCCGCAGTGGTGGTTGCGCCAGGCCGTCCAGGGTCGGCAGCAGGCGTGCGATTCCGATGCGGGCTCGGCGATCCGGCCTCCGGAGCGGCCCGTGAACTCCACCGTGCCGCCCTGTGCTTCATGAGCCGCCTGCCAGTCGTGCAGCGCTTCGTAGGCGGCGTGGTCCATGAACGAGCCGTCCAGCTCCACGACGGTGTCGGCGTCATGGGGTACCTGACCCAGCATCCGGCTCAGCCGCGGCACGGCCAGGAACGTCAACTGGCCCCGCACCCGCAACCGGTGCACCCCTTCGCGCTCCTCCATCGTGATCCGGGTCCTGGTCAGCCGGTGCAGTGCGACCGCGACCGCCACCGCGATCCCGATGGCCACGCCCTCCAGCACGCCGGTGAGTACGACGGCGGTCATCGTCGCCACGTACACCAGCATTTCGCGGTTCCGGCGCACGCTGCGCAGGTGCGTGATGTTGACCATCTGGACGCCGACGACCATCACCAGCGCGGCGAGCGCGGCCAGCGGGATCAGATCGAGTACGGGCACGAGCAACAGCGCGGCGACCGCGATCCACAGGCCGTGGAGCATGGTGGAGTGACGGCTCACGCCACCGGCCGACACATTGGCGGCGCTGCGCACGGCGACACCGGTGACCGGCAGCCCACCGAGCGCGCCGGAGACCACGTTCGCCGCGCCCTGGCCGGTCAGCTCCCGGTCGAGGTTGGCGCGCGGGACACGGACCTTGGGATTCTTGCGGGCAGCGACCAGCTTGTCGACGGCGACGGCGGAGAGCAGCGACTCGACGCTCCCCACCAGGGTGATGGTCAGGACGGCGGCGAGGAGGCCGAGCACCGGCCCGTCGGGCAGCTCGGGCAGGGCGTGGCTGCGCCAGGACGGCAGATCGACACGGGCGAGGGTCAGCCCGGCGAGCGCGGCCAGAGCGGTCGCGGCGACGACCGAGGCGAGTGCTGCCGGGATCTTCCGTACGATCCGGCCGGTGCGCCCCGGGATGCGTGGCCACGCGAGCAGCACGGCGATGGTCAGGACGCTGACCGAGAGCGCGGCGGGATGGAGCGCGGCCAGCTGGCCCGGAAGGCCCAGGACGTTGGCGACCGCGGAACTCTGGGGGGTGCCGCCGAGAACGATGTGTAGCTGTGCCAGCGCGATCGTGATGCCGATGCCGGCCAGCATGCCGTGCACGATCGCCGGGCTGACGGCGAGGGCCGAGCGGGCCACCCGGAGAGCGGAAAGGGCGAGTTGGGCGAGCCCGGCCAGCACGGTGATGGCACAGGTGGTGCGCCAGCCGTACTGCTGGATCACCTCGGCCGTGACCACGGTGAGCCCGGCAGCGGGGCCGCTGACCTGGAGCGGGGACCCGCCGAACAGTCCCACGACGATCCCGCCGACGGCGGCTGCCACGAGGCCCGCCTGGAGCGGTGCGCCGGTGGCCAGGGCGATGCCGAGGGAGAGCGGCAGCGCGATGAGGAAGACGCTGATCGAGGCGGACAGATCGGCGGGCGCGATCCGGAAACCTCTGGTGGGGCCGCGCCGGGGCCGGTGACCGCCGGCCGCGGGCTCCGCCGGCCGCGGCGGGCTGTGGGGGCGCTGGAGACGTGTGGTGCCGGTTGTACGGGTCGTGCGGATGGCGCGGACGGTGCGGACGGTGCGGGTCACGCGGCCCATCCGGCTCGAGCCGGTCGAGGGTGTCGAGGGTGTCGTGGGGGGCGTCGGTGGCGTGCAGGGAAAGTCGCAGGCGGACATGATTCCCGTCTCCTCCGGGGCAGCGCGGTCGCGGAATGTGGGGGACGCGGCCGTGGGTCACGGCGTACTGCGGCGGGATTCTCGAGTTCGGAGCCTGGACTCGGCGCGGGCTCAGCTCCGTAGTCTCAACGCTCGGTAAATGGATCGTAATGCAGAGTAAAGAGAGCGGCATGATTTTCGGGGCAAATGGGGCACTCATTCACCCGTGTTGGTGATTAATCATTCGCGTCTGAAGCCCGGCCAGAAGCCCCCGCAGTTCGTCGTGTTCTCCTGGTGCGGCGCGGGAGAGGACAGTCGGAAGCACTTCTCCCACTTCCGCAAGGTCGGCAGGCGGTACGGCATGACGACGACGGGGCAACCGTGCCCCGCTCTTCATCGGCAACCACTTCGCGTCGTGGAACGGCGGCACGTACATGCGTGCCGTCGAGGAGACGATCGCAACGGTGTGCGTGAAGCGGGGCGTTCGATGTGTGTCGTTCCGGCAGCTCGCCGACTGGCTGGACGCACAGGACCCGAAGGTCCTGGCCAAGCTGCGCACCCTGAAGGTCGGCGAGGCGCTGAAGCGCGACTGGAAGGCCTTCATGGCCGCCGAGCGCACCAAACTCGCCAAGTCTCCCAAAACCGCCGGGTCCGCCGGGTCGGCCGGGTCCGCCCGGGCCGGCGTGACGGGCCCGGGCGAGGCGGCAGCGAGCAGCCCGCGCCTGGTGTGGCCGGTCCGCGACGGGACAGGGCTGAACCGGCCGGCAGTGGAAGGGAACGGGCTGAGCGGGACAGGGCTGGACCCCTGGCTCCGGCGCTGGACGGACCGGCCGTGATCAGGCCGGCTGCGGGGCGCTGATCTTCGCGGCCTGTTCCCCGAGCACGAAGGCGGGGTCGATCTGCGCGGCCAGATCGGCCCCCGTTTTCGCATTGCCCCAACTCTCCGCGTTCTTCAGATGGAAGTGCACCATCTGGCGCGTGTAGCGCTCCCAGTCGCGGCGGGCGTACGACGCGTCCGCCGCCTGCCGCAGCGTGTGCAGTGCGGCCTGGTTGGGCTCTTCAAGATGCTCGAAGCGGAGTGGACGGCCTTTCTCCAACGCCCGCACCCAGTCGGAGTGCCCGACGCTGACGAGCAGGTCGTCGCCCACTTCGGCGCGCAGGAAGTCCAGATCGTCCGGGCCCTGCACCTTGTTGCCGACGACCTTCAGCGCGACGCCGAAGTCCCGTGCGTACTCCTTGTACTGGCGGTAGACGGAAACGCCCTTGCGTGTCGGCTCGGCGACGAGAAACGTCATGTCGAAGCGGGTGAACATCCCGGAGGCGAAGGAGTCCGAGCCGGCTGTCATGTCGACCACGACGTACTCGTCCGCCCCGTCGACGAGATGGTTGAGGCAGAGTTCAACCGCCCCGACCTTCGAGTGGTAGCAGGCCACTCCGAGATCCGACTCGGTGAACGGGCCGGTCGCCATCAGCCGGATCCCGCCGTCGTCCAGCCGTACGCTCCGCGCGCAGGCCTCGTAGACCGGATTCTCCTCACGTACCCGCAGCAGCCGCGAGCCCTCGCCGGGAGGCGTCGTCTTGATCATCGTCTCGGCGGAGGCGATGCGCGGATTGCTGCCGCGCAGATAGTCCTTGATGAGCAGCAGCTGCGCGCCCATCGCGGGCAGCGCCGCGGCCTCGTCCTCGTCGAGACCGAGCGCCACGCCCAGATGCTGGTTGATGTCGGCGTCCACCGCGACGACAGGGGCCTGCCGCGCGGCGAGGTGGCGGATGAAGAGCGAGGACAGCGTGGTCTTGCCGCTGCCGCCCTTCCCTACGAAAGCGATCTTCATGTTCACCAACGGTAGTGGATCGATCGCGTGCCGTGTCCGCAGTGGGTGAAGAAGACCACTCCAAGGTGGGGCGGGTGCCGGGTGCGCGTAGCCTCCCTACTTATGAGTACGAACGCCTCTGACCCCTTGGCCGCGCTGGGTGCTCTTCCCGGGGTCGCGGATGCCGTGGACGCCGTGCGCAAGGCCGTGGACCGGGTCTACGGGCACCGCGTCATGCGGCGCCGCAGCACCGAGGTCACCTCGGAGGCCGCGCTACGCGGAGCCCGCGCCTCCGCGGCGCTCTCGGGCGCCGACTGGGCGCTGGAGGAAGTGCGCAGGCGCACAGACTTCGGGAGCGAGGAGGAGGCCCGTACCGTCGGAGCGGCGCTCCGGCTGACCGCTGAAGCGGGCCAGCTGCTGTCCATCTGGCGGCAGTCGCCGCTGCGGGTGCTGGCCCGGCTGCATCTGGTCGCGGAGGGCGGCGCCGCGCCCGACGAGACGGTCGGCAGGCCCCGGCTCGCCGGGGAGGCGGTCGACGAGCCGCTCATCGAGGCGCCTCTTCCGGATGCGGACGAGGTGGCCGGGCGTCTGGAGGGGCTCTCCGGGCTCATCATCGCGGGCAGTTCGGCTCCCGCTCTGGTGATGGCCGCAGTGGTGCACGGCGAACTGCTCGCCCTGCGCCCCTTCTCGTCGTCCAACGGCCTGGTCGCCCGGGCGGCGGAACGTATCGTCCTGGTCGGCAGCGGACTCGACCCGAAGTCGATCTGCCCGGCGGAGGTCGGGCACGCCGAACTCGGCAGTGCGGCGTACGTCGAAGCCTTCGACGGCTATCTGTCCGGGACTGCGGAGGGCATGGCGGCCTGGATCACCCACTGCGGCCGCGCGGTTGAACTGGGCGTACGGGAGTCGACGGCCGTGTGTGAGGCCCTGCAGCGCGGCGCGGCGTAAACGCGCCGCAGGCGCAAGCAGGTCCGCGGGTGCAAGAAGCCCGAAGGGGCAGAAAGAACGCAGAAAGGACCCGGACAAAAGGGTTGCGGCGGTACCGGGTGGTACCGCCGCTGGCATGTCGGCCCAGTTACCAAGCGTCCTCGATATGTTGCCCATCAGGTCGGGAACTTTGCCCGTCACCTGGTGCGGCTGGCCCGTAATCGACGGGTCGACGTCGCGTGGGTGCTCGGCGTCCATGCTTCGGTCCGTGGGGCCTTTGTTGCGTGATTGGTGATCCTCTCGGATGTCCCAGGTCTCGCGGGCCGTTAAGTCCTTTGTACTCCAGAGGCCCGGCAAGCGGAACCCCTGGCTGCTTTTTTTACTTTTGTTCTCAAATGCGGGCAAAGGCACTTCTGCGTCGGCTGGCGTACCAGACGAGGCCCGCGGTTGCCACTGCCGCACCGACCGCGGCCGCCGCGACGAGCGTGGGACGCGCCGGCATCGTGAACGCGGGAAGGCGCTGCTTCAGTCGTACCGGACGGTTGAAGATGAGGACCGGCCAGCCACGGGACGCGGCCTCGCGGCGCAGGGTCCGGTCCGGATTGACCACGAACGGGTGCCCAACGGACGCCAGCATGGGGATGTCGGTGATCGAGTCGCTGTACGCATAACAGCGCCCCAGGTCGTACCCCTCGGACTCGGCGAGTTCCTTGACCGCCTCGGCCTTGGTCGGACCGTACGCGTAGTACTCCACCTCTCCGGTGAAGCAGCCGTCGTCGCCGACGACCATGCGGGTGGCGACGACGCGGTCGGCGCCGAGCAACTCGCCGATCGGCTCGACGACCTCGGCGCCGGAAGTCGACACGATGACGACATCGCGGCCCTCGGCGTGGTGCTCCTCGATGAGGGACGCGGCCTCGTCGTAGATGATCGGGTCGATGCGGTCGTGCAGTGTCTCGGCGACGATCTCCTTGACCTGCTGCACATTCCAGCCCTTGCAGAGAGTGGACAGGTACTTGCGCATCCGCTCCATCTGGTCGTGGTCGGCGCCGCCCGCGAGGAAGACGAACTGGGAGTACGCAGTCCGCAGTACGTCGCGGCGGTTGATCAGTCCGCCGCGGTAGAAGGACTTGCTGAAGGTCAGCGTCGACGACTTCGCAATGACCGTCTTGTCCAGGTCAAAGAAGGCTGCTGTGCGTGGCAAGGAGTGGTTTTCCACGACGCAGAGCATAGGCGCCCACCATTCGGCGTAAGCTGGGGCGCGTGGGTTTGCCTGAGAAGGCTCTCGGGTACACCATGGAAGTCACGGATCGTTCGCGACCGTGCTAACCCGGTCCGACTCCTCCCCCCCCGAGTCGGCCGTGGGGACGACCCCCGCTCTCCCCCCCCGGCGGGGGTCGTCGCATGTCCGGACGCGTTTTCGTCCCTTGCATCTGATCGTTCTCCCCTCTCTGGGTCTTCGTCGGCGCCGCACTCGACGCCACCGCGTTCGTCACTCTACGTAGTGGTTGCGCTGCGCTCCGGAAGTCGGATCGGAAGTCACTGGTATGGGCTACCGGGATATTCACAAGTGGTGAGTTGTCCACAGTATTTGAGCAAGATCCACACGATTTTCCGGCGCGCTGCACGGTGATTCCGTCCGCGAAGTTCACGGACCGAAGGAATCACAGATCCCGTCTCGATCTCGCCGCGTGGTGAGAGCGGTACGGGACGGGTGCGGGCGGTCTGCTCGCCCCCGTGACTGCCACCGCGAAGCGCGGTGAGAGGGGGAGAAATCGTGGCGGGTTCCATCACATCAGGCGCGTCCGGTGCGCCGGGCAGGCCCGGTCCATCGGGTAACTCGGGTGTGTCCGGGGCGGCCGGCGGGCCGCCGGTTCCTGGCGAGCGCCGGGCCGGGCCTCTGATCGTCACGGAGGACCTGGCGCTGCTCGACGATCTGCTGCGGCTGTGCGCCGCGGCGGGTGCCGATCCGCAGGTCCACCACTCGGTGCCCGAGGAGCGAGGGAGCTGGGAGGGCGCGCCGCTGGTCCTTGTCGGGGACGATGCGGCCGCGCGCTGCAGGGGAGCCACCCGCCGACGGGGTGTGCTGCTCGTCGGTCGTGATCAGGACGATCCGCAGGTGTGGCGGCGGGCGGTGGAGATCGGTGCCGACTGTGTGCTGCGGCTGCCCGACGCCGAGGGCTGGCTCGTGGACCGGATCGCCGATGTGGCCGAAGGCGTCGGCCGGCCCGCGCTCACCGTCGGTGTGATCGGCGGCCGGGGTGGTGCGGGAGCCTCCACGCTGGCCTGCGCGCTCGCCGTGACAGCGGCCCGCGAAGGGCGGCGCACGATGCTCGTCGACGGCGACCCGCTGGGCGGCGGTCTCGATGTACTCCTCGGCGGGGAGCAGTCGGAGGGCAGGCGCTGGCCGGACTTCGCGGCGTCCAAGGGCCGGGTCGCCGGCGGCGCTCTGGAGGAGTCACTGCCGTCGGTGCACGGGCTGCGGGTGCTCAGCTGGGACCGGAGCGATGCGGTGGTGATCCCGCCGGAGGCCATGCGTTCGGTGCTGGCGGCCGCGCGCAGACGTGGCGGTGTGGTGGTCGTGGACCTGCCGCGCCGCGTCGACGAGGGCGTCGCGGAGGCGCTGGCGCAGCTTGATGTCGGGCTCCTTGTGGTGCCGGGCGAGCTGCGTGCGGTGGCCGCCGCGAGGCGCGTCGCGGCGACGGTGGGCATGGTGCTGGGCGATCTGCGGGCCGTGGTGCGCGGGCCGTACGCCTCGGGCCTGGACGAGCAGTGGGTGGCCGATGCGCTCGAGCTGCCGCTTGCGGGGGAACTGCCGGTGGAGGCAGGGCTGTTCGCCGATCTAGA
The DNA here is from genome assembly GCF_056435785.1 of Streptomyces sp. NPDC043870. Lineage (NCBI taxonomy): Bacteria > Bacillati > Actinomycetota > Actinomycetes > Kitasatosporales > Streptomycetaceae > Streptomyces > Streptomyces sp. NPDC043870. Next base: position 148,771 of record NZ_JBWKDT010000006.1, on the reverse strand, counting down.
CGGCGGGGTTCCACCCGGCTCCGGTGCGCGGGGGCCGCTGGCCCGGTTCTGCTCGGCGTTCTGGGAGCGTGCGCTCGCGGGCGGTGGGGTGTCATGACGTCGGTTCTGCTCGAGGCCGTCAGGCAGCGGCTCGCCGAGAGTGGGGCCGACCCGACCCCGGCCAGGGTGGCGGCCGCGCTGCGGGCGCAGGGGCGGCTGCTCGGCGATACGGAAGTGCTTGGCGCCGCCGAGGAGTTGCGGTGCGAGCTGGTGGGGACGGGGCCCCTGGAGCCGCTGCTCGACGACCCCGCAGTGACGGATGTGCTGGTGTCGGCGCCCGACCGGGTGTGGGTGGACCGGGGCGGCGGGCTCCAGCTCACCGATGTCACCTTCTCCGATGCTGCGGCGGTGCGCAGGCTGGCGCAGCGGCTGTCGGCGGTGGCGGGGCGGCGGCTGGACGACGCTCGCCCCTGGGTGGATGCCAGGCTCCCCGACGGCACCCGGATGCACGCGGTGCTGCCCCCGGTGGCGGTCGGATCGACCTGTCTGTCGCTGCGGGTGGTGCGCCCCAGGGCCTTCTCGCTGGGGGAGCTGGTCGAGGCAGGGACGGTGCCGCCGGGCGGCGACCGGCTGCTCCGGGCGCTGATCGAGGCCAGGGTCTCCTATCTGATCAGTGGGGGCACGGGCTCGGGCAAGACGACGCTCCTGTCGACGTTGCTGGGGCTGGTCGGTGAACGCGAGCGGATCGTCCTGGCCGAGGACTCGGCGGAATTGCGGCCCGACCATCCGCATGTGGTGCGGCTGGAGTCCCGTCCGGCCAACCAGGAGGGTGCAGGCCTGGTCACCTTGCGGGACCTGGTGCGCCAGGCGCTGCGGATGCGGCCGGACCGACTCGTCGTGGGCGAGGTGCGTGGCTCCGAAGTAACCGATCTTCTGGCGGCGTTGAACACAGGGCATGACGGAGGCTGCGGCACGGTCCACGCGAATACGGCCGCGGATGTCCCGGCCCGTCTGGAGGCCCTGGGCACGGCGGCCGGACTGGACAGGGCCGCGCTGCACAGCCAGCTGGCGGCCGCGCTCTCGGTCGTGGTCCATCTCGTGCGGGACAGGGACGGACGGCGCCGGATCGCCGAGGTGCATGTGCTGGAGCGGGACGTGGCGGGGCTCGTGGTGACCGTTCCCGCGCTGCGGTGGGGCGCGGCGGGCTTCGCGCGGGAGCGGGGATGGGAGCGGCTGCGGTCGTTGGTCGGGGGTGCGTGGTGACGACGACGGCGATGTACGCGGCGGTATGCGCGGGAACCGCGGCATGGATGACGGTCGGCGGGGACCAGAGGGCACGGCGGTCAAGACTGATGCTCGCCGGCGGGGGCGCGGTTGAGCAGGTGCCCTGGTGGGGCGGGCAGCGGTGGCGGCAAGCGCGGCAAGCGGTGGGGCGGCTGCGGCGCGAATGGCTGTGCCTGCCACTGGCATTGGTACTGGCCGTCGCCGGGGAGTCGGTGCTTCCGCTGGTCGTGGGTGCGGTGGCGATTCCGCTGGTGGGGCGGCGGCTGAGGACAGGAGAGGGGAGGAGGGCCAGGGAGCAGAGGGCGGACGCGGTGATCGCGCTGTGCGGGGCCATCGCGGGCGAGCTACGGGCGGGCCGCCAGCCCGGACAGGCGCTACTGGCAGCCGGCCGGGCCACGGGGGCGCTCGGCGGGGCGGAGGCCGCCGTGCTGGCGGCCGCGCGTTTCGGCGGCGATGTGCCCGGGGAGCTGCGGCGGGCGGCGCGGGAGCCGGGCGCGGACGGGCTGGCCGGCCTGGCGGCCTGCTGGCTTGTCTCCGTGGGCAGCGGGGCGGGGCTGGCCTCCGGGCTGGACCGGCTGGAGGCGGCGCTCCGGGCCGAGCGGGACCAACGGGAAGGATTGCGAGCCCAGTTGGCCGGAGCGTGGTCGACGGTCGTCGTGCTGGCGCTGCTCCCGGTGGTCGGGCTGGGGCTCGGCTGGGCGCTCGGCGCCGATCCGCTGACAGTGCTGCTGCACACCCCCGCGGGCCTGGGGTGCCTGCTGGTGGGCGGGCTGCTGGAAGCGGCGGGTCTGTACTGGGCGGCGAGGATCGTGCGGACGGGAGAGCGGTCATGAGCGCCGAGTCCATCCACAGGCTGGGGGTCGCGGTCCCGTTGGCGTCGGCCGTGGTCTGGCTGGGCTGCGTGGTGGCCGGGTGGCGGCGCGAGCGGCGGGCACGCGGGCGGATCACCGCACTGCTCGCGGTGGAGCACGATCCTCGCTGGAAGTGGGCGCCCGCGTACATGGCGAGGGCGCGCAGCTGGGCCCCTCCGATGGCCGTGCTGATCACCGGCTGTGTCCTGGCCGGCGGGATCACCGGGTGCCTGCTGGGACTTGCCGGGGCGTACGGCCTGCGGAAGTGGCAGCAGGGCCGCGCGCGGGAGGGATCGGCGGCCGGTGCGGCCGGTGAGGAAGGGGCCGCGGAGCAGCTTCCGCTCGCCGCCGATCTTCTGGCGGCCTGTGTCTCGGCAGGAGCAGGTCCGCGCGAGGCGGCGGAAGCGGTGGGGGAGTCGCTCGGTGGCCCGGTCGGCCGGCGACTGGCGAAGGCCGCGGCCGAGTTGCGGCTGGGCAGCGAACCGTCGCAGGCCTGGGGGCGGTTCGGGGAGATACCGGGCGCCGCGGGGCTGGCCCGCTGTCTCGAGCGGGCCGGTTCCTCGGGGTCGCCGGCGGCGGGGCCGGTCTCCCGGCTGGCCGAGGGTCTCAGAGCGGACCGGGCCAGGACCGCCGCCTCACGGGCCCAGCGCGCACAGGTCCTGATCACCGCGCCGGTGGGGCTCTGCTTTCTGCCTGCGTTCCTGGCGATCGGAGTGGCTCCGGTGGTGATCGGCCTGGCGAGCGGACTGCTGCGCGGCAGCGGCAACTGATCTCAGGCGACTCGAACGACTCGAACGGCTCGAGCGAATCAAGCAACTCGGGTGAATCAAGCAACTCGGGCGGCTGGAATGACTTAAATGACTGAAATGACCAGAGTCATTGAAGTGGTTGAAGTGGCCGGAGTGACAACTGGCCCACGGACTCAGGAGGTTGGCATGAAGTGCATGGCACGGCTGAAGAACTGGACGGAGCTGGCGACTCGGGCGCGCACCGGGGCCCGGGCATGGCTGGACAAGAGGCGGGGGCGTACCGACGCGGGGATGACCACATCGGAGTACGCGATGGGAACGATCGCGGCGTGTGCCTTCGCCGCGGTCCTCTACAAGGTGGTGACGAGCGGGACGGTCTCGACGGCACTCGAATCTGTCATCGGCAAGGCGCTCAATGCGCAGTTCTGACCGTAGGGCGGCCGTCGGCAGAGCGTTACCTGGTGGGGCGGCCGTCGGCAGGGCGGTCGCCGACCGGGGGTCCGTGACAGCGGAGGCGGCGGTGGCCGTTCCGGCGCTGGTGGTGTTCGCCATGGCGCTGGTGTGGGCTCTGGTGGCGGCTTCCGCGCAGATCCAGTGTGTGGACGCGGCCAGGGCCGGGGCGCGGGCGGCCGCGAGATCGGAGCCGGAGGCCGCTGCGCTCGCCGCCGCCCGGTCGGCCGCCCCGCGCGACGCCAAGGTCTCGATGGGGCGGGACGGCGACCTCTGGCGGGTGCGGGTGGAGGCCGCGAGTCCCGGGCCGGGAGCGCTGGCCCTGACCCTGACGGCGGAAGCCGCTGCTCTCGCGGAGGACACGGTGGGGAGCAGCGCGCCATGAGGGGCCGCGACCGGGGCTCGGCGACTGTCTGGGTGGCCATGGCGGCGTGCGCGATGTGTGCGGTCTTCGCCGTGGTGCTCGCCATGGGCCAGGCGGTTGTCGCCCGACACCGCGCGGGCGCCGCGGCCGACCTGGCGGCGCTCGCCGCGGCGGACCGGGCTCTGGAGGGTGCGGGGCCGGCATGCGCTGCGGCGGCACGGGTGGCCCGCGCCCAGGGGGCGGCCGTGGTGCGGTGCGCGGTGACCGGCGAGACGGCCGATGTGACAGCCGAGGCGGCCCTCGGCCCGTACTCCCCGGAGGTCAGATCCCGCGCGGGTCCCCCGGATGGCCCAGCAGCCCCTCAGAAGTTTCGGAAGTTCCGCGCTCACGAGTCTCAGGAGCCTCAGCCTCCGAAGCCTCAGGAGTTGCAGGAGCCTCAGCCTCCGGAGCCTCCGGGCCCGACGGGAGGGACCCGGGCGGAGCCCCCGGAGCCGGAGTGGCCGGGGCCGGGGCCTTCCTGAGGAGGACGGTCAGGAGGCGGACGGCGGCCCGCTTGTGCAGCGGTTCGTTGCCGTTGCCGCACTTCGGGGACTGGATGCAGGACGGGCAGCCCGCGTCGCACTCGCAGGAGGCGATCGCCTCACGGGTCGCGGTCAGCCACTCACGGGCGGTGTGGAAGGCCCGCTCGGCGAAGCCCGCGCCGCCCGGGTGGCCGTCGTACACGAAGACGGTGGGCAGCAGGGTGTCCGGGTGCAGCGGGACGGAGACCCCGCCGATGTCCCAGCGGTCGCAGGTGGCGAAGAGCGGGAGCATCCCGATGGAGGCGTGCTCCGCGGCGTGCAGGGCGCCGCCCAGCTGTTCCGGGTTCACCCGGGCGGCCTCCATCTGGTCCTCGGTGACCGTCCACCACACGGCCCGCGTGCGCAGGGTGCGAGGCGGCAGATCGAGCTTGGTCTCGCCGAGCACCTCGCCGGTGATGAGCTTCCGGCGAAGGAAGGAGACGACCTGGTTGGTGACCTCGACGGAGCCGTAGCAGAGGCGGCCCGCGCCCCAGGGGACCTCGGTGTCGGTGTCCAGGATGGAGATGGAGGTGGTGTCGCGGGCAGTGGTGGAGTACGGCGGGTTCGCCTCCTCGACGAGGGCGACCGAATCCTCCAGGTCGAGCTGCTTCACCAGGTACGTACGGCCCTGGTGGAGGTGGACGGCCCCGTCGTGGACGGCGGCGTGGGCGGCCGGCTCGTCGACCGTGCCGAGCAGCCGGCCGGTCCCGGCCTCGACGATCTGCACCGGGCGGCCGCCCTCGCCCCGGATGTCGGTGAGGTCGGCGGCCCGCTCGCGGCGGGTCCAGTACCAGCCGGAGGTGCGCCTGCGCAGCAGTGCCGCGCTCTCCAGCTGCGGCAGCAGCTCGGGCACGGCAGGGCCGAACAGCTCAAGGTCGTCCTCCGTCAGGGGCAGCTCCGCTGCTGCCGCGCAGAGGTGCGGGGCCAGGACGTACGGGTTGTCCGGGTCCAGGACGGTGGACTCGACCGGCTGCTGGAACAGCGCCTCGGGGTGGTGGACGAGGAAGGTGTCCAGCGGGTCGTCGCGGGCGACCAGGACGGCGAGTGCGCCCTGCCCGGAGCGCCCTGCCCGGCCCGCCTGCTGCCAGAGCGAGGCCCGGGTACCCGGATAGCCCGCGATGACGACCGCGTCCAGGCCCGACACGTCGACGCCGAGCTCCAGTGCGGTCGTGGCGGCGAGCCCGAGCAGCTCGCCGGAGTGCAGGGCCTGCTCCAGGGCGCGCCGTTCCTCCGGCAGATAGCCGCCCCGGTACGCGGCGACCCGGCGGGCGAGGCTGCGGTCGACCTCGGCCAGGCGCTCCTGGGCGATGACGGAGATCAGCTCGGCGCCACGCCGGGAGCGCACGAAGGCGACCGTACGGACGCCCTGGACGGTCAGGTCGGTGAGCAGGTCGGCCGTCTCGGCCGTGGCGGTACGGCGCACGGGGGCGCCCTTCTCGCCGTGCAATTCGGTGAGCGGGGGCTCCCACAGGGCGAAGACGAGCTCGCCGCGGGGCGAGGCGTCGTCGGAGACCTCGGTGACGGGCAGGCCGGTGAGGCGCCGGGCGGCGACGGCCGGTTCCGCGGCGGTAGCGGAGGCGAGGAGGAAGACGGGGTTCGCGCCGTAGCGGGCGCAGACCCGGCGGAGGCGGCGCAGCACCTGGGCGACGTGGGAGCCGAAGACGCCCCGGTAGGTGTGGCACTCGTCGATGACGACGTAGCGCAGGGAGCGCAGGAAGGAGGACCAGCGAGGATGTGACGGGAGTATCCCGCGGTGCAGCATGTCCGGATTGGTGAGGACGTAGTTCGCGTACTGGCGGACCCATTCGCGTTCCTCGACGGGGGTGTCCCCGTCGTACACGGCGGGTCGTACACGGTTGCCGAGCGGGGCGGCGAGCTCCTTCACGGCGCGCCGCTGATCGGCGGCCAGGGCCTTGGTGGGGGCGAGGTAGAGGGCCGTGGTGCCCCGCCCGTTGGCCGCCTCGGCACCGTCCAGGAGCGTGGACAGGACGGGCGCGAGATACGCCAGGGACTTGCCCGAGGCGGTGCCGGTGGCGATCACGACCGACTCGCCGTCCAGGGCGTGCTCGGCAGCGGTGGCCTGGTGGGCCCAGGGGTGCTCGATGCCGGCCTGCTGGATGGCGCTGATCACTTCCGCGCGGATGCGGTGCGGCCAGACTGCATGGCGGCCCGGCCTGGGGGGCAAGTGCTCCGTATGAGTGATGCGCGCAGCCCGGCCCGCCCCCGCGGTGAGCCGGTCGAGGACCGTACCGGGGGAGGGGCGGGTTTCCCCGCTCTCGGAAGGACGTCTGGGACGGTGATTCATGGCCATCGGCACCGAGTGTGTCACCGGCGTGACGGACAATGGTCCTAAGGCGTCGTGCATGGCTGCTGGTAAGTGATTGAATGCCATCGCGGCTGGCGATCCGTCCCCTGGCTCCGTCGGGGAGACCCGAGGGGCGACCGCTCGATAGCAAGGTGCTGGAGGATCCGTGGACCTGTCCCTGTCGACTCGCAATGTGTCCGGCCCTGGCGGCGACCGCACGGTCGTCGAGGTCGGTGGCGAGATTGATGTGTATACCGCGCCCAAGCTGCGCGAGCAGTTGGTCGAGTTGGTGAACGACGGCAGCTACCACCTGGTTGTCGACATGGAGGGTGTGGACTTCCTCGACTCGACCGGCCTCGGCGTGCTTGTGGGCGGTCTCAAGCGTGTGCGTGCGCACGAAGGCTCGCTGCGCCTGGTCTGCAACCAGGAGCGCATTCTCAAGATCTTCCGGATCACTGGTCTGACCAAGGTGTTCCCCATTCACACCACGGTGGACGAGGCCGTCGCGGCGACCGACTGAGTCGTCCGGCGGGTCTCCGGAGGCTCCGGGTGATTCCGGAGACCTCCGGGGGTTCCGGAGGAAGCAAGGGTTCCGGGCGAAAGCCCGGGCCCCTGAGAAGCACGCTCGCACGCTCGTACGTCCGAGGGGGACCGCATGGCCACCGTTGAACTCCGCTTCAGCGCTCAGCCCGAGCACGTCAGGACCGCCCGCCTGGTGGCCGCTGCCGTGGCGCGCCGTGCCGGGGTCGACGAGGCCGTCCTGGACGAGGTCCGCCTCGCCGTCGGCGAGGCGTGCAGCCGGGCCGTCGGGCTGCACCGCAGCAGTGGCATCACCGCTCCCGTCCGGGTCGTCCTGACCGAGGAGGAGAAGACCTTCTCCATCGAGGTCGGCGACGAGGTCCCCCCTGAGGGAAACACCGGCGCGACCGGTCCGGGCACCGGTTCCGCAGAGCAGGCCCGGGACACGGAGAGTGACGGCGATGACCAGATGGGCCTCGCGGTGATCAGTGGGCTCGTCGACGACGTCGAGGTGACGTCCGGGGAGCACGGCGGCGTCATCCGTATGAGCTGGCCCAAGAATCCGGCCACGATCGTGCCATGACGGTATGACCGTCCGGCCGCGTCACGCTGACGTCGGCGCGTTCGCCCGCTCCTTCGAGAGGCCCTGCTGAGCAGGGCCTTTTTCATTTCCCTAGATCATGGATCAAGCGTCAATGCCTTTGTCCCATTACCGCTTTCGGGGGGATTCCTGAGCCGCGATAGTTTGCTGAGTAGCAACTGAAGGTCAATTCCATTTGTCGCGCCCTGTTTTGATCAGGATCCGCTCCCTACAATCCGTCCACATCTTGAGCTCTGAACGTCAAGGAGGACGAATGGCGGGGCTCTTCAACCCACACCTGCCCGACTACCCCACTTCTCTCGCAGCCGCGGTGCTCACCGATGACAATCGGATGATCGTCATTGTCATCGCGGCCGTGGCGCTGGCGGCGCTGATCGTCGCCCAGCTGCTGGTACGCCAGGTACTGGCGGCCGGTGAAGGCACCGATTCCATGAAGAAGATCGCAGCAGCCGTACAGGAAGGCGCGAATGCCTATCTGACACGGCAGTTGCGCACGCTCGGCATCTTCGCCGTCGTGGTCTTCTTCCTGTTGATGTTGCTGCCGGCCGACAACTGGTCGCAGCGCGCCGGACGTTCGGTATTTTTCCTGGTGGGCGCGCTGTTCTCGGCGGTCACCGGTTACATCGGCATGCGTCTTGCCGTACGAGCCAATGTCCGTGTGGCCGCGGCCGCGCGTGAAGCGACACCGACGGAGGGCGAGCCGGAAAAGGATCTGACGGCCGTCTCGCACAAGGCCATGAAGATCGCTTTCCGTACGGGCGGTGTGGTCGGCATGTTCACGGTGGGCCTCGGCCTGCTCGGTGCCTCCTGCGTGGTTCTCGTCTACGCCGCGGACGCCCCCAAGGTGCTCGAGGGCTTCGGCCTCGGCGCTGCGCTCATCGCCATGTTCATGCGTGTCGGCGGCGGCATCTTCACGAAGGCCGCGGACGTCGGCGCCGACCTCGTCGGCAAGGTCGAGCAGGGCATCCCCGAGGACGACCCGCGCAACGCCGCCACCATCGCCGACAACGTCGGTGACAACGTCGGCGACTGCGCGGGCATGGCCGCCGACCTCTTCGAGTCGTACGCCGTGACGCTCGTCGCCGCACTCATCCTCGGCAAGGCCGCCTTCGGTGATCTGGGCCTGGCCTTTCCGCTGATCGTCCCGGCGATCGGCGTGGTCACCGCGATGATCGGTATCTTCGCGGTCGCCCCGCGGCGCGCCGACCGCAGCGGGATGACGGCCATCAACCGCGGATTCTTCATCTCTGCGGTGATCTCGCTCGTCCTGGTGGCCGCGGCCGTGTTCGTGTATCTGCCGTCCTCGTACGCGGAACTGAACGGTGTCACCGACGTGGCGATCAAGGCCCACGCCGGCGACCCGCGCATCCTCGCGCTCGTGGCCGTCGCCATCGGCATTGTGCTGGCCGCCCTCATCCAGCAGCTGACGGGGTACTTCACCGAGACGAACCGTCGTCCCGTCCGTGACATCGGCAAGTCCTCGCTCACCGGCGCGGCCACCGTCGTCCTCGCCGGTATCTCCATCGGCCTCGAATCGGCCGTCTACACCGCGCTGTTGATCGGTCTCGGCGTCTACGGGGCGTTCCTGCTCGGCGGTGCGTCGATCATGCTCGCGCTGTTCGCGGTGGCGCTGGCCGGTACCGGGCTGCTCACCACCGTCGGTGTCATCGTCGCCATGGACACCTTCGGCCCGGTCTCCGACAACGCCCAGGGCATCGCCGAGATGTCGGGTGACGTCACGGGCGCGGGCGCGCAGGTCCTGACCGACCTCGACGCCGTCGGCAACACCACCAAGGCCATCACCAAGGGCATCGCCATCGCGACCGCCGTTCTCGCCGCGGCGGCGCTCTTCGGCTCGTACCGCGATGCGATCGCCACCTCCGTCGCGGAGGTGGGTGCCAAGGCCGCGGAGATGAACCTGAGCCTGGACGTCTCGCAGCCCAACAACCTGGTGGGCCTGGTCCTCGGTGCGGCCGTCGTGTTCCTCTTCTCCGGGCTGGCGATCAACGCGGTCTCCCGGTCGGCCGGTTCGGTGGTCTACGAGGTGCGGCGGCAGTTCCGCGAGCATCCCGGGATCATGGACTACAGCGAGAAGCCGGAGTACGGACGCGTCGTCGACATCTGCACCAAGGACGCGCTGCGCGAACTGGCCACACCCGGCCTGCTCGCCGTGATGGCGCCGATCGCGGTCGGCTTCACCTTCGGAGTCGGCGCTCTGGGCTCGTACCTTGCGGGTGCCATCGCCACCGGCACGCTCATGGCCGTCTTCCTCGCCAACTCCGGTGGCGCGTGGGACAACGCCAAGAAGCTCGTCGAGGACGGCCACCACGGCGGCAAGGGCAGCGAGGCGCATGCCGCGACGGTCATCGGCGACACGGTCGGCGATCCGTTCAAGGACACCGCGGGCCCCGCGATCAACCCGCTGCTGAAGGTGATGAACCTGGTGGCACTGCTGATCGCGCCCGCGGTGGTGCAGTTCAGCTACGGGGACGACTCCAACGCGGGCGTACGGGCCGCGGTCGCGGCGCTGGCGATCGCGGTCATCATCGGTGCCGTGTACATCTCCAAGCGACGTTCCGTCGCCATGGGTGACGAAGACAACGCCGCCGAACGGTCGGCGAAGTCACCGGACCCTGCGGTCGTTTCGTAGTAAACCTCACACCGCAATAGAAACGCCTGCTCAAGGCGTGGGCGGGCGGCGCGGATTGACGCGCCGTCCGCCCATTTCCGTGCGCCGGGTGAGCCTTGTCTCTCTTGGTGCAAATGGGCGCAATAGTCTAAATACCGGACGTTCAGCATGCAGCTGTCGCCCACTTGGCGTGTATGTTCCGGGGCCGAGAGCCTTGGAAGGGACCGATGCGGTGAAGGTGAACAAGAAGCTTGCGGCCGCGCTGTCCGGCGGCGCGGTACTGGTGCTCGCGCTGTCGGGCTGCACGAGCGACGACGGCGACGGCAAGGTGAATGCCTGGGCCAAGACGGTCTGCGACCAGGCACAGCCGCAGATCCAGAAGAGGGCCAACGCCCAGCAGACGATCATCTCGACCGCCGCGGACGGCAAGCCCGCAGACATTCAGACCGCCGACTCGAAGGCCTTCCAGGACATCGCCGAGGCGAACAAGGCTCTGGCCACGGCCGTGCAGGCGGCCGGCGTGCCGCCGGTCGACAACGGCGAGAAGCTGCAAGAGGACGCCGTCAAGGAACTCAACGCCACGTCGACGGCCTACCTCAACCTCAAGAAGCAGGTGGACGCGCTCGATCCGGAGGACCAGCAGAAGTTCGCCGACGGGCTGCAGGACATCGCGGACGGTCTGAAGAAGATCGAGAAGATGGACCAGGACGCCCTGGCCAAGCTGCAGTCCGGTGACTTGGGCAAGGCGATGGGGCAGCAGCCGGGCTGCCAGAAGGTCAAGCCCTCGGTGAAGCCGACCGGTGCGACGAGCGAGCCCACGAAGCCGGGATCAGGTTCGTCGAAGCCGGCCGCCGAGCCGTCGAACGCCACGGGCCCGTCGAAGTCCGCCGGCGCCTCGAAGTCGTCCTAGGAAGTGTCCTCGAAGTAGCCACCGGACCGGACCGGGAGCACGTGTACGACTGATCCCGGCCGGTCCCGGGGTCCGCACCGGGGCCGCCCTGGTCGCCCAGCCGCCTGGTCGCCCGCCCGTCGCCTCGCCCCCCGCCCGTCCGGCGGCCGGCCCCCGGCCGGATCCCGGGGCTCCGGATGCGCGCGGCAGGGGCGGGCGGCGTGGCCCGCGGGTGAGAATGGGCGCGTGAGTACGACCAGCCTTGCCTCAGGCCTCCCCGTGCCCGACCAGTCCGCCCGGCTCCGCGACGCCCTGCTCGCCGCCGACTTCACCGCCGACGGGCTGCTCGACCTGCTCGGCGCGCCCGCATACGCGGCGCTCGCCCGCAGCGAGACCGTGCCGGCGGTGCGCGCTACCCGAGGCGACTCACCTCTGGAAACCCTCGTACGGCTCTTCCTGCTGCAACGGACGGTGGCGCCCGAGCGTGCGCGGGCCGCGCTGCCGCTGGACGAGGCGCTCGCCGACGGCTGGGTGGTCAAGGGCGGCGACGGTATCCGGGCGACGGTGGATGTGCGCCCGTACGGCGGCCCCGAAGGGCAGGACTGGTTCATCGTCTCCGACCTGGGCTGTGCGGTCGGCGGGGCCGGCGGGGCCGGCGGCCAGGGGGAGGGCGTCGTGCTCGGCGTCGGTGGGGCGTCCACCACGCTCGCCGGGATCACGGTGCGTACGCCCGTGACCTCCGCCCTCGACGTCGGTACGGGCTCCGGCATCCAGGCTCTGCACGCCACCCGGCACGCCACCCGCGTCACGGCCACCGATCTGAACCCCCGGGCGCTGGCGTTCACCCGGCTCACCCTCGCGCTGTCCGGGGCACCCGAGGCCGATCTGCGGGAGGGCTCGCTCTTCGCGCCGGTCGAGTCGGAGACGTACGACCTGATCGTGTCGAATCCGCCCTTCGTCATCTCTCCCGGCGCCCGGCTCACCTACCGGGACGGCGGGATGGGCGGGGACGATCTCTGCCGCTCGCTCGTTCAGCAGTCGGGGGAGCGGCTGAACGAAGGGGGGTTCGCGCAGTTCCTCGCCAACTGGCAGCACGTGGAAGGGGAGGACTGGCAGGAGCGGGTGCGCTCCTGGGTGCCGCGCGGGTGCGATGCCTGGATCGTGCAGCGCGAGGTGCAGGACGTGACGCAGTACGCCGAGCTGTGGCTGCGGGACAGCGGTGACCACCGCACCGCTCCCGAGGAGTACACGGCGCGGTACGACGCGTGGCTGGACGAGTTCGAGGCGCGCGGGACCAAGGCGGTCGGCTTCGGCTGGATCACGCTCCGGAAGTCCGGGGCGGAGCAGCCGTCGATCGTCGTCGAGGAGTGGCCGCACCCCGTCGAGCAGCCCCTCGGCGAGACCGTGGGGGCCCACTTCGCGCGGCAGGACTATCTCCGGACGCACGACGACGCGGCGCTGCTCGCCGAGCATTTCGTGCTGGCGGACGAAGTGGTGCAGGAGCAGGTCGGGCTGCCCGGCGCCGAGGACCCCGAGCACGTCGTGCTGCGGCAGAACCGGGGCATGCGGCGTGCCACGAAGGTGGACACGGTAGGCGCGGGTTTCGCGGGCGTCTGCGACGGCACGCTGAGCGCCGGGCGGATCCTCGACGCCATCGCGCAGCTCGTCGGCGAGGACCCGGTGATGCTGCGGGACCGTACGCCGGAGGCGATCAGACTCCTGGTCCAGGAAGGCTTCCTGGAGCCCGCACGCTCCGGCGACGAGTCTGCACGCGCCGGCGACTGAGGGGGGCGCTCGCAGCCCGAGCAGCCCCTTCCGGCCGCCGCAAGTCGGTCCCGCCCCCCGCCGGCCGACATTTCTCGTACGAAATTGGCCATTGTTCGCGTGGCGGGCAATGGCTGCAATGCTCCGGCGGGGAACCGCCAGGAGGCCCGACCGGCTCCGGCCCGGTTCGCCGTCGGCGCGGAACCGGCCCGGACGGGCGGGCTCCGGAAAACCTCCTGTCTGGGGCGGGCAGCCTGCTGAAGGCGTTCTTCCGGGGTGGGCTCGGGGCGGCGCCGGCCGGGTGAACCCGTAGTGCGTTCACCCGGAATTCGCGTGGGCGACGCCCGGAGGTGTCAGTCTCGGCCCCGGCGTCCCGGGATCAGGCCGAGGAGTGGGAGACGCATATGGAGAGCGGTCCGGCGATCTTCGCGGGAACGGCGTTCGCGCTGTTCGGAGCCGCACTGCTGGTGTGGACGGGAGCACGCGTCCTGCACCGCGCACCGGTCGCGCACGGCGTGAATCCCGCCACGGCGGCCACCCTCGCAGCGATCTTCGGGGCCCTGTTCCTGGTCGCCGGCGTCTGGTGCTTCAGCCGCGCCTGAACGCCTTCCGGGCCGGACCCCGCCCGGCACGCCCTGACGCACACAGTGGGAGTCCGGGCGGCAGGAATGCCTGGAGTCGGGTTACCGTTCGAGTGGCCGTTGCGAGCTTTTGCCGTTTGACACGGGGGCGGGTTGTACCGTCACACTCCGCAGCGACAGCAGTGCAGTGCGGCCGTACGTCGTGCCTTGTACGCCGTACGTGACCACCGAGCGTCGACCGGAGAGAAGAGCGAAGTTGTCCCCGACCAGCGAGACCGCACAGGGCGGCCGCCGACTCGTCATCGTCGAGTCGCCTGCCAAGGCGAAGACGATCAAGGGCTACCTCGGCCCCGGCTATGTCGTCGAGGCAAGCGTCGGGCACATCCGCGACCTCCCGAACGGCGCGGCCGAGGTCCCCGAGAAGTACACCGGCGAGGTCCGCCGGCTCGGCGTGGACGTCGAGCGCGACTTCCAGCCGATCTATGTCGTCAACGCCGACAAGAAGGCGCAGGTCAGGAAGCTCAAGGAGCAGCTCGCCGAGTCCGACGAGCTCTACCTCGCCACCGATGAGGACCGCGAGGGCGAGGCCATCGCCTGGCACCTCCTCGAAGTCCTCAAGCCCAAGGTCCCCGTCCACCGGATGGTCTTCCACGAGATCACCAAGGACGCGATCCGCGAGGCCGTCGCCAACCCGCGCGAGCTCAACAAGCGTATGGTCGACGCCCAGGAGACACGCCGTATCCTCGACCGCCTCTACGGCTACGAGGTCTCGCCGGTTCTCTGGAAGAAGGTCATGCCGCGGCTGTCGGCGGGCCGCGTTCAGTCCGTGGCGACCCGCCTCGTCGTCGAGCGCGAGCGCGAGCGCATCGCCTTCCGCTCCGCCGAGTACTGGGACCTGACCGGCACGTTCTCCACCGCCCGCGCCGGATGGGGGTCCCCCCGGCCGGAGGCTGGGGGAGCGTCCGACCCGTCGGCCTTCACGGCTCGTCTGAGCAGCGTCGACGGGCAGCGTGTCGCCCAGGGCCGGGACTTCGGCCCGGACGGCAGGCTCAAGTCCGGCCAGGTGCTGCACCTCGACGAGGCGAACGCGCGCGCCCTCAGGGCCGCGCTGGAGAACGCCTCGTTCTCGGTCCGCTCGGTCGAGTCGAAGCCGTACCGCCGCTCGCCGTACGCCCCGTTCCGTACGACCACCCTCCAGCAGGAGGCGTCGCGCAAGCTGGGCTTCGGGGCCAAGGCCACGATGCAGGTCGCGCAGAAGCTGTACGAGAACGGCTTCATCACCTATATGCGTACGGACTCGACCACGCTGTCCGACACCGCCGTCGCGGCGGCCCGGGCGCAGGTCACGCAGCTGTACGGCGGCGACTACCTGCCGGAGAAGCCGCGCACGTACGCCGGAAAGGTCAAGAACGCGCAGGAGGCGCACGAGGCGATCCGTCCGTCGGGCGATCGTTTCCGCACTCCGGCCGAGACGGGGCTGACCGGCGACCAGTTCCGGCTCTACGAGCTCATCTGGAAGCGGACCGTTGCCTCCCAGATGAAGGACGCGGTCGGCAACTCCGTCACCGTCAAGATCGGTGGCGTCGGCTCCGACGGCCGGGACGCCGAGTTCTCGGCCTCCGGCAAGACGATCACGTTCCACGGCTTCATGAAGGCGTACGTCGAGGGCGCGGACGACCCCAACGCCGAGCTGGACGACCGGGAGCGCCGGCTGCCGCAGGTCGCCGAGGGCGACGCGCTGACCGCCGAGGAGATCACGGCGGACGGCCACGCGACCAAGCCGCCGGCCCGCTACACCGAGGCCAGCCTGGTCAAGGAGCTGGAAGAGCGCGAGATCGGCCGCCCGTCGACGTACGCGTCGATCATCGGCACGATCCTCGACCGCGGATACGTCTTCAAGAAGGGGACGGCGCTCGTGCCGTCGTTCCTCTCCTTCGCCGTGGTCAACCTGCTGGAGAAGCACTTCGGCCGGCTGGTCGACTACGACTTCACCGCCAAGATGGAGGACGACCTCGACCGCATCGCGCGGGGCGAGGCCCAGGCGGTGCCGTGGCTGAAGCGGTTCTACTTCGGCGAGGGCACGGGAGAGGGTGGCGCCGCCGAGGCGGGGAACGGCGACGGCGACCACCTCGGTGGCCTCAAGGAGCTCGTCACCGACCTCGGTGCGATCGACGCACGCGAGATCTCGTCCTTCCCGGTCGGCAACGACATCGTGCTGCGCGTCGGCCGGTACGGCCCGTACGTGGAGCGCGGCGAGAAGGAGTCGGAGGGCCACCAGCGCGCCGACGTCCCCGCCGACCTCGCGCCCGACGAGCTGACCGTCGAGCTGGCGGAGGAGCTGCTGGCCAAGCCGAGCGGCGACTTCGAGCTGGGCAAGGACCCGGTCACCGGGAACGAGATCGTCGCGAAGGACGGCCGTTACGGCCCGTACGTCACGGAGATCCTGCCCGAGGGCACACCGAAGACCGGCAAGAACGCGGTCAAGCCGCGGACCGCCTCGCTCTTCAAGTCGATGTCTCTCGATACGGTGACGCTGGAGGACGCGCTCAGGCTGATGTCGCTGCCGCGCGTCGTCGGCAAGGACGCCGAAGGCGTGGAGATCACCGCCCAGAACGGCCGCTATGGCCCGTACCTGAAGAAGGGCACGGACTCGCGCTCCCTGGAGACCGAGGACCAGCTCTTCAGCATCACGCTGGACGAGGCGCTGGCGATCTACGCCCAGCCCAAGCAGCGGGGCCGTGCCGCGGCCAAGCCGCCTCTGAAGGAACTGGGCACGGACCCGGTGAGCGAGCGTCCGGTCGTGGTGAAGGACGGCCGCTTCGGTCCGTACGTCACCGACGGCGAGACCAACGCGACCCTGCGGACCGGCGACAGCGTGGAGGAGATCACTCCGGAGCGCGGCTACGAGCTGCTCGCCGAGAAGCGCGCCAAGGGACCGGCGAAGAAGGCCGCCAAGAAGGCTCCCGCGAAGAAGACGGCGGCCAAGAAGACGGCTGCGAAGAAGACGACGACGGCCAAGAAGACCGCCGCGAAGAAGACGACCGCAAAGACCACGACCGCCAAGAAGACGACGGCGAAGACGGCTGCGAAGACAGCTGCGAAGAAGACGGCGGCCACGAACTCGTCCGCCTCGGAGGAGTAGCGGCGGGAGTCGTCCGCCTCGGACGAGCACCAGCAGTAGCGGAAGGGTGCCACCCTGGGGGTGGCACCCCTTCCGTTCTTTCCGTCAGATCGCCTCTTCCGTCGGATCACCGCCAGATCGCCGCCCATTTGTTCGGGCTGGGCCTCCGGGGAGCAATGCGCTCCGGATAGGCTGGGCGGATGACGCGAGCCGAGCAGCCAACGGCCCAGAGCCCCACCTCTGACCCCGGTGCACTTGCCGCAGACGCCCTAGCCGCGGATTCACGCGAGCGCGCCGTCAGGGCGCTGCTGCGCGTACCCGCGCTGCGGCGCCTGTGGGGTGCGCAGCTCGTCGGCGGCATCGGTGATGCCCTGGCGCTGCTGGTGCTGGTCCTGCTGGCGCTTCAGGCGGCGGTCTTCGAAGGCGCGTTCGGCGGTGGGTACCGAGGTGCCGCCTTCGCCGTCTCCGCCGTGTTCGGCGCCCGTATCCTCGCCACCCTCCTCTTCGGAGCGGTGCTGCTCGGTCCGCTCACGGCACTCACGGCGCCCAGCGGCCCGCTCGACCGCCGCTGGACGATGATCGGGGCCGACGGCGTCCGCATCGCACTGCTGGTCATCGCCCCGCTGTGGATCGACTGGACCCCGGACAGCGCTCTCGCGTATCTCCTGGCGACGGTCTTCGTCGCCGGTGTCGCCGAGCGGTTCTGGACGGTGGCCCGGGAGAGCGCGGCGCCCGCCCTGCTGCCCGCGCCGCCCCTGGAAGGTGCCGCGGTACGGCCGCTTCCGGATCACCATGACGCGCTGCGCCGGCTCTCCCTCCGTACCGCCTTCGCGGTGATCCCCGCAGGGGCCGCCGTCCTGCTCGTCGCCACGCTGATCGGCAATCTGCTCGGCTCCGGCATCGAGTGGTTCTCGCTCCACCAGGCGGCCCTCGGGTCGTACGTCGCGGCGGGGCTCTTCGCCGCTTCGTTGTCCGTCCTGTCTGCCATCGAGCTTCCGGACGCGCAGACTCCGCGCCCCCGTTCTCCCCTTGAGGGCCTGCGCCGCCCGTCCACGGGCAGCGGACTCGACAAGGGCCGTACGGGCGCGGTGCCGCTGCTCGTCCTGGCCTGCGCCTCGGTCGCCGGAGCCATCGCCTCCGCCGCGGCCGTCGCCGTACTGCACGCTCGTGATCTGGGCGGCGGCCCGGTCGCCTTCGCGCTGCTCGTCCTCGCGCTGACCGGCGGGACGGGCCTGGGCATCCGCGGCGCCAAGGCCGTGCTGCCCGCCCTGTCGCGCCGCCGGCTGCTGGCGCTTGCCATCGCCGTCGCGGGTATCGCGCTGCTGGCCCTCGGACTCGTACCGGACACGGCGACCGTGCTGTTCCTCGCCGTCCTCGCGGGCGGCGCGGCCGGAGTCGCTGCGGCCACCGGGCACGCACTCATCGACCTGGAGACCGAGGAGTACCGGCGCCCGCGGATCACCGAGCATCTGCAGGCCGTCGTCCGGGTCTCGATCGCTCTCGGCGCGATCGCCGCCCCGCTGCTCGCCGCCGCGATCGGCCCGCACCGCCTCGCCAGCGGCGACTTCGTCTTCGCGCACGGCGGCGCCGCCTTCACCCTGATGCTGGTCGGCGCGCTGCTGCTGCCGGTCGCCGTGATCGTCCTCGCCAGGACCGACGACCGCTCCGGCGTGCCGCTGCGCCGCGATCTGGCCGACGCGGTCCGGCGCGGCGCGGACCCGGCGCAGGCGCCCTCCGCCACCGGCTTCTTCATCGCCATCGAGGGTGGCGACGGCGCGGGCAAGTCCACGCAGGTGGATGCGCTCGCGGAGTGGATCCGCGCCAAGGGCCACGAGGTCGTCGTCACTCGCGAACCGGGCGCGACGCCGGTCGGCAAGCGACTCCGCTCGATCCTGCTCGACGTCTCGTCGGCCGGTCTGTCGCACCGCGCGGAGGCGCTGCTGTACGCTGCCGACCGCGCCGAGCACGTCGACACGGTCGTCCGGCCGGCGCTGAAGCGCGGCGCGATCGTCATCTCCGACCGGTACATCGACTCGTCCGTCGCCTACCAGGGCGCGGGCCGCGATCTGTCCCCGACCGAGATCGCCCGGATCTCGCGCTGGGCCACGGACGGGCTCGTTCCGCACCTGACGGTGCTGCTCGACGTCTCCCCGGAGACCGCCCGGGAGCGGTTCACGGAGGCGCCGGACCGGCTGGAGTCCGAGCCCGCGGAGTTCCATCAGCGGGTACGGGCCGGATTCCTGACCCTGGCCGCGGCCGACCCGGGCCGCTACCTGGTGGTGGACGCGGGCCAGGAACCGGAGTCCGTGACCACGGTCGTACGGCACCGGCTCGACCAGATGCTGCCGCTCTCCGAAGCCGAGGTGAAGGCCCAGGAGGAGGCGCGGAAGGCCGCCGAGGAGGAGGTCCGCCGCAAGGCCGAGGAAGAGGCCGCCCGGAAGGCGGAGGAGGAGCGCCTGGAGCGCGAGCGCCAGGAGCAGCTCGCCAAGCTGCGTGCCGAGGAGGAGGAGCGCAAGCGCCGCGAGCTGGAGGAGGCGCGGCAGCGCGAGGCCGAACGGCAGGCGGAGGAGGCCAGGCAGCGCGCCGAGGAGGCGCGGCGGCTGGCCGAGGAGGAGCGGCGTCGGCGTGAGGCCGAGGAGAAGATCCGCCGGGAGGAGGCGGAGCGTCGTCGTCGGCAGGCCGAGGAAGAGGCCCGTCTGCGCGCGGAGGCGGAGGAGCGGCGCCGCGAGAAGCAGCGCAAGGCGGAGGAGGCTTTGCTGCGGGCGGAGGAGGCCCGCAGGGCCGCGGAGGCGGCGGCTGCCGCGACTGCGGCGACCGCTGCGGAGACCACTGTGCCCACGCCTGTGGTGGCGCCCGGAGCGAACGATGTGACGCAGACGGTGGAAACGCCGCTGCCGCCCGCCGCCGAGCCGCGCCCGCGCGTCGAGATGACGAAGCAGGACGAGGAGACGACGGTCCTGCCGCAGGTCCCGGACGCGGCTTCGGACGCGGCTTCGGGGGCGGTCTCGGGGGCTGCGGAGACGACGGTGCTTCCCCCGGTGCGGGACGAGGGTCCGACGGCCGCGGCCGATGAGACCGCGGTCCTGCCGCCCGTACGGGACGCCGGCACCTCCGGAGCCGGTGCTTCCGGAGCCGGTGCCACGGCGGACGAGACAGCGGTGCTTCCGCCCGTACGGGACACCGCCCCGGCACATCGCGTGCCCCCGGGCATCTTCCGGGACGAGCAGCCGACGGGCGCGGCCGACCGAACCCGTGAGCTGCCGCAGGTCGACGACGAGGGACGGCCGCGCCGCCGCTCCGACTGGGCGGAGGAGACCCCGCTGGACGACCTCCCGACCCTGGCGGACGAGCTGCTGGGCCCGCACGACGACGACGAGAACGGCCGTTACGGGCGGCGGGGCTAGCTAGGCCCTGTCTTTCGGATCTTGCCTGCCCACGTCGAGGGCGTGCACGCGTTGTCCACAGGTGGCGGGGGCTGTCGGACCCCTGCCCCACAATGGGAATCCGCAAGAGGAATCCGCAAGGGATCCGCAGCAACCCCTCGCACGACGTCGGAAGGCGGTGACGGCTGCATGGCCGTATGGGACGAGCTGGTCGGGCAGGAGCGTGTCCAGGCGCAGCTCGCCGCCGCTGCCCGGGACGCCGACGCGTTCGTCACGGCGCAGGCGGCGGGCGAGCAGCCGCCCGACGCGTCCAAGATGACCCATGCCTGGCTGTTCACCGGCCCGCCCGGATCCGGCCGCTCCACCGCCGCGCGGGCGTTCGCGGCCGCTCTGCAGTGCACCAGCCCGGACCGCGCGCTGGGCGGCGCGCCAGGCTGTGGATTCTGCGACGGCTGCCACACCAGCCTGGTCGGTACGCACGCGGACGTCGAGGTGGTCCGCACCGATCTGCTCTCCATCGGTGTGAAGGAGACCCGTGACCTGGTCCGCCGCGCGCAGCTCTCGCCCGCGGTGGGCCGCTGGCAGGTCATCGTCCTGGAGGACGCCGACCGGCTCACGGAGGGCGCGGGCAATGTGCTGCTGAAAGCCGTCGAGGAGCCTGCCCCGCGCACGGTCTGGCTGCTCTGCGCGCCGTCCCTCGAGGATGTGCTGCCGACGATCCGGTCCCGCTGCCGCCACCTCACGCTCCGTACCCCGCCCGTCGCGGCCGTCGCGGACGTCCTCATACGGCGCGACGGCATCGAGCCCGAGGCGGCGACGGTCGCCGCCCGGGTGACCCAGGGCCACATCGGCCGGGCCCGACGGCTCGCCACGGACGAACGGGCCCGGGCCCGCCGCGCCGTCGTCCTCAAGCTCCCGCTGCGCATCGAGGACGTGGGCGGCTGTCTCAGGGCCGCGCAGGAGCTGGTCGACTCCGCCGCGGAGGACGCCAAGCAGGTCTCGGAGGAGATCGACGTCAAGGAGACCGAGGAGCTCAAGGCAGCCCTGGGCGCGGCGGCGGGCGGCCGGATGCCGCGCGGCACGGCCGGGGCGATGAAGGAGCTGGAGGACAGGCAGAAGCGCCGCAAGACCCGCACCCAGCGCGACAGCCTCGACCTCGCGCTCACCGACCTGACCGGCTTTTACCGGGACGTGCTCGCGCTTCAGCTGGGTTCCGCGGTCGCTCTCGCGAACGAGGACGTGTGGGATGCGCTCGACCGTGTCGCCCGCGGCTCCAGCCCGGAGCGGACCCTGCGCCGGATAGAAGCGATCCTGGCCTGCCGTGAGGCCCTGGACGCGAATGTGTCGCCGCTGCTTGCGGTGGAGGCCATGACGATGGCACTCCGCGCGGGCTGACCTGTCCCAAGCCGGTGCCCGCACCGGCTTCCACGGAATCACCCATATGGGAGTGAAGGGGTATGTTCCGGCATTCAGCCGGTTAGGCTCCGAGGATGGACAACAGGCAGTTCCTCCGGACCTCGGCCATCGCGCTCGCCACAGCCCTGGGGCTGCTTGTATCGGGGTGCAGCAGCGGTAGTTCCACCTCGCAGGGGTTCGAGCCGCCGGCGACAGGAGCGGCCGCGCCCTCGCCGGTGCCGACGGCCGCGCTCAAGCCGTTCTACGAGCAGCGGCTGAGCTGGCGGGACTGTGGTGTGCCCGGCTTCCAGTGCGCCACGCTCAAGGCCCCGCTGGACTACGCCGAGCCGAACGGCCCCTCGGTCAGGCTTGCCGTGTCCCGGGTGAAGGCCACCGGGCCGGGCAAGCGCATCGGCTCTCTGCTGGTCAACCCAGGAGGGCCGGGCGGTTCGGCGATCGGCTACCTCCAGGGGTACGCGGGCATCGGCTACCCCGCCCCGGTCCGGGCCCGGTACGACGTGGTGGCCATCGACCCGCGGGGCGTGGCCCGCAGTGAACCCGTCGAATGTCTCGCCGGCAAAGCGATGGACACGTACACGCAGAGCGACCAGACTCCCGACGACAAAGCCGAGATCAACAAGCTGAGCACGGCGTACAAGGGCTTCGCGGCAGGCTGCGAGTCGCGGTCCGCCACGGTCCTCCCGCATGTCTCGACGGTCGAGGCCGCGCGGGACATGGACATCCTGCGAGCCGTACTGGGCGACGAGAAGCTGTCGTACGTCGGGGCGTCGTACGGCACGTTCCTCGGCGCGACCTACGCCGAGCTGTTCCCGGACCGGGTCGGCCGGCTCGTCCTCGACGGGGCGATGGACCCCTCCCTGCCGGCCCGCCGGATGAACCGCGACCAGACCGCGGGTTTCGAGACGGCGTTCCAGTCCTTCGCCGCCGACTGCATCCAGCGCACGGACTGCCCGCTCGGCACCGCCTCCACAAAGGACGCGTCGGCCCGGCTGAAGGCCTTCTTCGCCAAGGTCGACGCCGCCCCGGTCCGGACCGGCGAGCGCCGCGAGCTCACCGAGTCACTGGCCACGACGGGGGTGATCGCCGCGATGTACGACGAGGCAGCCTGGCCGCAGCTCCGGGAGGGCCTCACCAAGGCCATGAACGGCGACGGCGCCGGGCTGCTGGCACTGTCCGACACGTACTACGAGCGGTCGGGAGACGGCTCGTACTCGAACCTGATGTACGCCAACGCCGCCGTGAACTGTCTCGACCTGCCCCCCGCCTTCACCACCCCGGCCCAGGTCTCGTCCGCCGTCGCCGACTTCGAAAAGGCCTCCCCGGTCTTCGGCGAGGGCTTCGCCTGGGCTTCCCTGAACTGCGCCTACTGGCCCACCCCGGCCACCGGCTCCCCGCACCGCATCGAGGCGAATGGAGCCGACCCGATCGTGGTCGTCGGCACGACCCGCGACCCGGCCACCCCGTACAAATGGGCCCGGGCACTCGCCGACCAGCTCTCCTCCGGCACCCTGCTCACCTACGACGGCGACGGTCACACGGCGTACGGGCGCGGCAGCGACTGCGTCGACACGGCGATCAACGCCTACCTGCTGGAGGGGACGCCGCCGCCGGCGGGCAAGAAGTGCTGACCGCGACGGGTGCCCCACGGACCGGCCCAGGGACCGCCCCACGGACCGGCCCAGGGGCTGGTCAGGGGCACCCCGTTTAACCCTGTAGACTTAGCGCCGCTGCTGATGCGAGCCTGCTCCTGCCGGGAACGGGTATATCGGCAGCTTGCCGCCTTAGCTCAGTTGGCCAGAGCAACGCACTCGTAATGCGTAGGTCTCGGGTTCGAATCCCGAAGGCGGCTCCACTGAAGCCCAGCTCGGACTCCGTCTGAGCTGGGCTTCTTCGTTCAGTGGATGCGACGACGGCGGCGGGCGCGGGCCGCGCGGCTGTCCGCGGTCTCAACCGGCGGGTCCGGCTGATCCGGGTGTGCCGCAGGATCTCCATGACGGTGGGCACGCCCACCCCCAGGGTGGCCGACCTCGATCGCCGGATACTGATCGATTACTTGTTCGCGTTGAAATCAAAAACGATAGCACCGTCAAGGAGTGGCCGGACGAAACTCTTGAACGACTCGTGTGCTGGGTCATAGAATTTCGGATCAGTGACGACAGGTTTTCCCACGTAATAGTTCCGATCGCCTTCGGAGGCGAACGTCAGGACGTAACCCTGTTTCATGCCCTGTCCAGTCTCCTCACCGCTTGTCTGGATGCCTGAATCCAGGGACGTGATGTACGGCTTCCCGTCGCGGGTTGCCTGTGTCAGGAGAGAACGGAACCGCTTCATCGTCTCGGCCTGTTTCTCTGGGGGCGTGTCCGGCTTGAATTTGAAAAGGACGATGTGCTGAACGTCGCCCGGTTTGTAATCCGCTGCAGTGAATTTCTCGGGTCCGACTTGCGACAATTCCTCACGCAGGGCCTTCGCCGCGTCCTTGTCGACCTGTTCCGTCGGGGAGGGAGCAGGTGCAGCGGCAGCGCTTGCTCCGCCGCCTGATGCCTCATTGTGGTTCATCGAGCACCCTGTGAATGCGATCACGGAAACCGTACTTGCGACGAGGGACCGGATGGTCGTGGACCGTCTCTTTTCCGTCATGAACGAATCTCCACGTAAAGTGACTTGGTCGCGATGTTCCAGCAGGTCAACGTACTCATGGAGACCACGTTGCGGCAGAAACAAACTCCCTGCCGGGACACCCCACTCTTTTGGACGCGCTCCGAGGAGGGGGCCGGACGGGAGGCCGAACGCCTCGACTCGGGCAAGATATTGTCGTTTTGCCTGCCGTCGCGGCGGCCGTCCCGTCGCATGCGGGGGTGGGATCCCGGCGTTACTCTCGCAAGTGAGCGTCACCCCAGCTGCAGAGGATGCCTCTGTGGCCGCGGACCGTGATTCCGCAGGCGGCTGGACAACAGCTGCCGAGGAGATGGCTGTGGTCGGCAACACCATTGATTTCACCGAGGAGCGGGCCTTGTGCGGCCGCATCGTCGACGGGCTGCGCTACCAGGAGGACGACGGGGCTGGGCTGTTCATCGACGAGGTGACCTACGCATGTGGCTGCCGTCTGATCCGTCATGAATTCCACGACGGCAGTGTGGGCGTCAAGGCCGTTCACCACGACGGCAAGGTCCTGGTGGACGAGCGCAGCGCCGAGCACGAGGCGTGAACATGAACGCTTTCTTCGATGTCGTGGTGATCGGTGGCGGAGGCGCCGGACTGCGTGCGGCCATCGCCGTCGCCGAGACCGATCCCCGGCTGAGCGTGGCGGTCATCTCCAAGGTCTATCCGATGCGCAGCCACACGGTCTCCGCGGAGGGCGGTGCCGCCGCGGTCGCCGGAGACGACGACAGCCTGGACGAGCACGCGTACGACACCGTGTCCGGCGGGGACTGGCTGTGCGACCAGGACACCGTCGAGGCCTTCGTACGCGAGGCCCCGCGCGAACTGCTCCGCCTGGAGCACTGGGGCTGTCCGTGGAGCCGCCGGCCGGACGGGCGGATCGCGGTACGGGCCTTCGGCGGCATGAAGAAGATGCGCACCTGGTATGCGGCCGACAAGACCGGGTTCCACCTCCTGCACACGCTGTTCCAGACCGCGCTGTCCTACCGCGACATCGTGCGGTACGACGAATGGTTCGTCAGTACTCTGCTGGTCGACGAGGGGAAAGTGCGAGGCGTGGTGGCCGTCGAGCTGGCCACCGGCCGGGTCGAGACCATCACCGCCAACGCCGTCATCGTGTGCACGGGCGGCTGTGGCCGGGTCTACCCGTTCACCACCAACGCCAATATCAAGACCGGCGACGGCATGGCCCTTGCCTACCGGGCGGGCGCACCGCTGAAGGACATGGAGTTCGTCCAGTACCACCCCACCGGTCTGCCCTTCACCGGCATCCTGATCACGGAGGCAGCACGCGCCGAGGGCGGCAGGCTGCTCAACAAGGACGGCTACCGCTATCTGCAGGACTACGACCTCGGCAAGCCCGCACCGGGGCCGGTCCTGCGCAGCATGGAGCTGGGACCGCGGGACCGGCTGTCCCAGGCGTTCGTGCACGAACTCGACAAGGGCAGGACCATCCCCACGCCGCACGGCCCGGTCGTCCATCTGGACCTGCGCCATCTCGGCGCCGAGCTCATCGACACCAAGCTCCCCTTTGTGCGGGAGCTGTGCCTGAAGTACCAGAACATCGACCCGGTCAAGGAGCTCGTCCCCGTGCGGCCCGTGGTCCACTACATGATGGGCGGCATCCACACCGACATCGAGGGCGCCACCGGACTCGGCGGCCTGTACGCCGCAGGCGAGGTGGCGTGCGTCAGTATCAACGGAGCCAACCGGCTGGGCTCCAACTCCCTCCCGGAGCTACTGGTCTTCGGCGCCCGCGCCGGCCGGGCCGCCGCCGAGTACGCCCGCGAAGCTGCGGGCGCCGGCCCAGGCGTCGCCGTCCTCGCGCAAGCCCGCGACGAACACCGAAGGCTGGAGCGCGAGGCCGGGCGCCAGGCGGAGGGCCGGGAGCGCATCGCGGACATCCGTACCGAGATGCAGACCGCCATGGAGCGCGGCGCCGGGATCTACCGGGACCGGGCCTCCCTGGCCGAGGCGGCCGAGACGATGCTGCGGCTGCGGGAGCGGTTCGGCCGTGCGGCCGTCGACGATCACAGCCGGACGTTCAACACCGAACTGATCTCTCTGCTGGAGCTGTCGTGCATGCTCGACGTGGCCGAGAGCATCGTCCACTGTGCGCTGCGCCGCGAGGAGTCGCGGGGCGCGCACCAGCGCACCGACTTCCCTGCGCGGGACGACCAGCGGTACCTGGCCCATTCGCTCATCCATCGTGAACCCGACGGCACCGCGCGGGTGGAGTACCCGCCCGTCACCGTCACCCGCTGGTCACCCGGGGAGCGCGTCTACGGAAGGCAGTAGTCATGACAGACGGTGACACGGACCGGATCACGCTCCAGGTCGCCCGCTACCGGCCGGAACAGGAGACCGAACCGACCTGGCAGTCCTACGAGGTGCCACTGCGCAAGGAATGGACGGTTCTCGACGGGCTCAATCACATCAAGGATCAACTCGACGGCACGCTGTCCTACCGCTGGTCCTGCCGCATGGGCATCTGCGGCAGCTGTGGCATGACGGTCGACGGCGAGCCCCGGCTGACCTGTTCCGCCTTCCTGACCGACTCCGCGCCCGGTCCGGTGCGGATCGAACCGCTGGGCAACTTTCCCGTCATCCGCGATCTCATCGTCGAGATCGGCGACTTCATGGACAAGCTGGCCGAGGTCAAACCCTGGATCATCCGCGCCGAGGACAAACCGCCCGACGAAGGCGAGTATCTGCAGACGCCGGACGAGATGGACGAATACAAGCAGTACAGCATGTGCATCAACTGCATGCTCTGCTACGCCGCCTGCCCGGTGTACGCACTCGATCCCGACTTCATCGGCCCGGCGGCCATCGCTCTCGCGCAGCGCTACAACCTCGACTCGCGGGATGAGGGAGCCGCCGACCGGCGGGACGTCCTCAACTCCGCCGAGGGCGTCTGGGCCTGCACCCTGGTCGGCGAATGCACCAGCGCGTGCCCCAAAGGCGTCGACCCGGCCGGTGCCATCCAGCGCTACAAGCTCACGGCGGCCACGCAGTCGCTCAAGGACTTCCTCTGGCCACGGGGGGTGCGATGAGCCAGACGCCACGGCCGGCGCTGTACCGCAAGCCGGTCCCGGTCTTCTGGTGGCTGGGGCGACGCGCCTACGTCGTCTTCGTCCTGCGGGAGCTCAGCAGCGTCTTCGTCGCCTGGTTCGTCGTGTTCCTGCTTCTTCTGGTCGGTGCGGTCGCCGAAGGGCCGGGGGAGTACAAGCGGTTCCAGGACTGGGGCGCCAACTGGTGGATGATCCTGCTGAATACGATCGCCCTGCTCTTCGTACTGCTGCACACCCTCACCTGGTTCGGCCTGGCACCACGGGCCGTGGTGGTGCGGCTGCGCGGCAGACGCGTCCGGCCAGGATCGATCCTGGCCCTGCATTACCTGCTGTGGGCGCTGCTGTCGGCGGCCACCGCGTGGCTGATCCTGGACGGGTAGCGCAATGAGCAAGCGGATGAGCAGGAGATCGCCGGAACCACTGCTGTGGCTGCTGTTCGGCGCGGGCGGCATGGCCGCCGCCCTACTCGTCCCCGTTCTGCTGTTCCTCTTCGGTATCGCCTTCCCCCTGGGCTGGCTCTCGCCGCCCGACCACGCCCATCTGCTCTCTGTGCTGCGGCACCCACTCACGCGCGTGGTCCTGTTCGGGCTGTGCGTGCTGTGCCTCTTCCACTGGGCCCATCGCTTCCGCTACACGCTGTACGACGGTCTGCAGCTCAGGGCGCACGGCAGAGCGATCAGCCTCTTCTGCTACGGCGGTGCGGTCCTGGGATCGGTCGCGGCCGGCCTGGTCCTGTTCTCGGCCTGACAACGACAGCGTCGCGGCTGCAGCGCGTCGACGGCGCTCACCTTCCAGCCCCGGGAGGTCCGCACCAGGGGCATCCGCACCCCGGTTGAGGCCGACATGGCCCGTCGGCTCCGCATTGGGTCGCGGCCTGTTTGGGACACCCCGAAGTCATAGCTTCCGCATTGCGGGGCGAGCAGACTCATGGACATGCCCGGGCAAGCACGCCGGGGCAGCGAATACCAGGGGGAATCCACGATGAAGCTCATCGTTCGCGTTGTCGCCGCTGCCGCTCTCGTTCTGTTCGGTGCCGTGCCGAGCGTGGCGCAGACCGCTGAGGAGGCCGCCCCCGTTGCCGAGGCGGCGAGCAACCAGGACGGGAACATCTGGGGCTGACCGGATTCCGCGCCGCATCGATCCGACGAGAGCCAGGCCGCATGTATGTCATCTCTGCACGGCTGCTGCATCCACGAGCAGAGGACAATGCCGCCGACCTGCGACGCATCGGTGAACTGCTCCGAAGCGCGGCTGCGGGCCCGCAGGGCCGGCTGGAGCATCACTGGATTCAGTCGACACCGGGCGGCTGCGCACTCGTCCTCTATCTTCTCGCACCGACGCTGGAGCAGGCGGAGCACACCGCAGGTGTGATCCTCCGCCGAGCCCTGGCCTGCGAACCTTCCCTCGACGACTGGGTGATCGACCAGTACGCCGCGGATCTTCCTGTCGAGATGCTCGACACCCTGTGGGCGCGGTACGCCACCGACGAACTCTGACAGCGCCTCTCCCGCGCTCCGTTCTCCCTTTCCCTGCCGATACGGCTGCTTCGGGCTGCCCTTATGCCCTTTTCCCGACCCCGAAGGCGGAACCACGTGTCATGAACGCCACCCATCGCACCCTTGTCGAGAGATTCGACGACGTCGCCGCGGCGTACCCGGAATCGACCGCCGTCGTGTCCGGTGCGCACCGGACGACGTATGCCGAACTGGCCGCGGCCTCGCGCCGCCTGGCCGCCCGTCTCGTGGACTGCGCCGGGGTCCGCGCGGGTGACCACGTGGCCCTCTGCCTGGAGCCTTCGACCGAGGCGATCGCGTGTCTGCTCGCCGTGCTGCGATGCGGGGCCTCGTACGTACCGCTCGACGCGCAGAACCCTGCCGAGCGCAACCGCCTCATCCTCGACG
Organism: Streptomyces sp. NPDC043870; assembly: GCF_056435785.1. Lineage (NCBI taxonomy): Bacteria > Bacillati > Actinomycetota > Actinomycetes > Kitasatosporales > Streptomycetaceae > Streptomyces > Streptomyces sp. NPDC043870. The sequence continues at coordinate 119,693 of NZ_JBWKDT010000006.1, read as the reverse complement.
ACTGCCGGCCTCGCGCCGTCATCGGTGACGCGGGGGCCGGGGCGCCCGGTGTGTACACGGTCACCGCCGACGACGTGACCGGGACCGCCGGAGACGCGGACGCGCCGCAGTTCGACGCGGCGACCGGCCGGCCGGGAGACGACTGCTACGTCATCTACACCTCGGGGACCACGGGCCGGCCCAAGGGCGTGCCCATCACCCATCGCAACGTCCAGGCGCTGTTCGAGGCGGCGGACGGGCTGTTCACGTTCGGCCCGGACGACACATGGCTGCTGTACCACTCGATCGCTTTCGACTTCTCGGTGTGGGAGCTGTGGGGCCCGCTCCTGTACGGCGGCACGCTCGTGGTCCTCGACCGCTGGACCAAGCTGTCGCCCGAGGCCTGCGCGTCGATCGTGCTGGAGCAGGGCGTGACGGTGCTCAACCAGACCCCGACCGCCTTCTCCGTGATGTCCCGTGCCCTCATGGACCAGCTCCCGGAGGGCGCCGGACTCCCCCTGCGTTACGTGGTGTTCGGCGGCGAGCGGCTGTCGATGCCGGCCCTGCGCCGCTGGCGCGACCGGTTCGGCCTGGACAGCCCGCGGCTGATCAACATGTACGGGCTGACCGAGGCCACGGTCCACACCACGTACCACCCCCTGACCGAGGCGGACCTGGCCGGGGAGGAGTCCGTGATCGGTCGGCCGCTGCCCGGCTTCGTCGCCCGCGTGGTGGACGAGACGGGTCGTGCCACCGAACGGGGTCAACTCGTGGTCGCGGGACCGCAGGTGGCCGCCGGCTATCTGGACCGTCCACGGACGACCGCGGAGCGCTTCGGGCCCGATCCGCTGGGCCTGCTCGACGACGCCCTGTTCTACCGGACCGGCGATCTGGTCGAGGACACCGGCGGCGGGCGGCTGGTCTATCTCGGCCGTGCCGACCGCCAGGTGAAGATCCGCGGCCATCGCATCGAGCTGGGCGAGGTGGAGGCGGCCGTGTCCGCCGTGCCCGATGTCACCGAGGCGGCCGTGGTGGTGCTCGGCACTTCCGGTCGTCCCGTACTGGCCTGCGGCTACACCACCCGCTCGGGCCAACCCCTGGAACTGCGGACGCTGCGCACCGAACTGCGCTCCCGGGTTCCCCAGTACATGCTTCCCGGCCACTTCGAGTGGTTTGAGCAGCTGCCGCTGACGGTGAACGGAAAGACCGACACCCAGATGATCGCCAAGGAAATGGACCTGCGGACATGACCGTGACCAGCGACCCCATCACGCTCTCCGAACTGACGGAGACGATCCTGAGCCGACTGCGCGAGCAGCTGGGCGACCGGTGGATCAGCGGAGAGGACAACTTTCTCGACGTGGGCGGCCATTCGATGATGGCCATCGAGCTCAAGGCATGGCTCGCCGATCGCCACGGCGTGTCCATCGGGCTCCCCGAGCTGTTCCGGGGCACGCTCTCGGACGCCGCGGCCGCTGCCTTCAGCGGCAAGGGTCCGGTGAAGTAGCCGTGCGCAACTACCTTGAGGTTCTCCGCAACCGCGACTACCGCAAGCTGTGGATCGGCGCCGTCATCAGCCTGCTCGGCGACGGCGCGACCTGGACCGCGCTGGCCTGGATCGCCGTTTCGACCGGAGGCGCCAAGACGCTGGCCGTCCTCGGTGTCTGCTACTCGGCGCCCGTCCTCTTCGGCGGAATCCTGGCCGGCAAGGTGGTGGACCGCTTCTCCCGCCGCAAGCTGCTGGTCTTCGACTCGGTGGTGCGCGCCGCCGCGATGGCCGCCGTTCCGCTGCTGTACGTCATGGACGCCCTGAGCGTCTGGCACCTTTATGCCGTCGCCGCCGTCTACGGCCTCTTCAAGATCCTGCCGATCGGCATCATCCCGGCGGTCCTTCCCGATCTGGTGCCCAAGAAGCAGCTCGACACGGCCATCGCCCTGGAGGCGGTCGCCTACGGAGCCGCCGGTCTGGCCGGGCCGGCGCTCGGCGGCCTGCTGATCCCGTTCATCGGCGGGCACTGGGTGCTCGGCCTGGACGCCGTCTCGTATCTCGTCTTCGCCGGCCTCGTGATGAGCATGAAGGCCCGGCTCGACCGGCCGGAGTCCGAAACACGGCAAGCGAGCGGGAAGAGCACCGAGGCCGAGCGCAGTTCGTGGCGACCGGTACTCCGGTTCCTGGTGGGTGACCGCGTGATGCTGGTGATCACCATCGCGTTCACCGCCTTCAACATGGCGATGGGCATGCTCATCGTGACCCAGCCGTGGCTGGCCCACGAGCGGCTGCCCGGCGGCGCCACGATGCTCGGTCTGATCGTCGGTGTGCTGGCAGGCGCCGAGATGGTCGGTTCCCTGATCGCCGGCGCGGTCAAGCCTGCCGTACGCCCCATGGTCCGTATCGGGCTCCTCCAGCTCGTCGCCGGTGGAGGTCTGCTGCTGCTGCTCGGCGCCGATCCGGTGCTGATCCTGATCGGCCAGGCGATCTGCGGCATTCCGGCCATGGTGATGACGGTCTCCTCGCAGAGCGTCCGCTACCAGCGCACGCCCGAGGTGCTGCGCGCCCGCACCATGACGCTGATGCGCACGCTGATGCACAGCGCGGTGCCGGTCGGTTCGTTCGTCGCGGGTCCGCTGCTCGCGGGGGGTCACTACTCCGCGCTCGTACTGACCATGGCCGTCGTCGCCGGCGCGCCGGGTCTGCTGAGCCTGGTGCTGGTGCGCAACGCGGTGGTCAACGAGCCGGAGCCGATCCCTGAGTCCACCGGTTCCGCCGGCACCCCCATCACCTCCACGACCGAGCCCGCCCTTGCGGCCAACTCCGCAGGAGATTCCCAGTGACGCACGCGCCCTTCACCTTCCACACGCACACCGACGCGTACCTGGCCGCCCTGCGCGACCACCGCCCCGGCACGCCCGTGCCCGTGCTCGGCGAACCGGGCCCCGCCCACCAGGCCGTCATCGAGCTCAGCAGGCCGGAGCCGCAGCGACCTGCCCCCGACCCCGGCGAGATCCTGGTGGTCTGGCCGGCCGGCTCCAAGGCCGCCGAACTCGCCGCCGCACTCACCGAGGCCGTCCAGGGCCGGGGCCAGGAGCTCGATCGGCCGGAGTCCATCGGCGCGACCAGTGGCACCGCCCGCCACGTCCTCGTGGTGTCGCTCGCCGACGAGATCGACGAGCGTTCGCTGACCCGGATGCACGACAGCCTATGGGAGCACCGTTCCGCAGGTGAGGGCGGTCATCTCGGCATGGTCGTCGGCGCCGACCTGGAGCAGCTCAGCTGGATCGTCGCCAAGGGCCTGGCCCTGCCCCACCGCATCACCCCCACCGAGCAGCATCTGCGGGTGTGGCCCGCCGTGCAGCGGATCTCGAAGCGCTACGGGACCGGCACCTGGGTCCTCCAGGACGATGCCAAGGCCGAGGTCGTACGGCCGCTGCTGCTGGACACGCACACGGCGGCGGTCTCCCTGGTGGCACACGGCCGCGACGACGTGATCCACCTCAACGACACCGTGATCTGCCCGATCGGCGCGCACACCATCGACCCCGGCTCGCCGTCGGCCTCGCACGCTCCGGTCTGTGCCTTCACCGGCCGCTGCTACCGGCCCGAGGTCGCGAACGAGAACATCATCCTGTCCGGCGGGATCGCGGCGGACGTGCTGTTCGCCAACTCCTGCATGGGCATGCGGGTCAACGAGGGGCTGTATCCCCAGGAGTACCTGATGCCGCACGGTTTCGTACGCGGCACGGCAGCCGCGTACCTGGCCACCGGGCAGGTCATCAACGGTCTGCTGAAGGTCAACGACATCTTTCACACGGCCTGCGGCACCGGGCGCACGCTGGGCGAGGCCGCCACGCTCATCAACGACCACCTCCGCTACGAGCGCGTCGACCTGCCGTACTACACACTGCTCGGCCTGCCCTGGCTGACCGTCGCCGAGGGCGGCGCCGAACCCGGGGCGCAGTGGGGCGAGTTCCTCCTCGCACAGGGCGAGCCCAGCGTGGAGGGAGGCGGTGTCCGCGCCGCCGCCGTAGCCCTCGCCGCGGAGGAGTCCACCGGCAGCAGCGCCCATGTGCTGTACGTGTCCGGGCGTGGGGCGGCCGTGCTCGGCGACGAGGCGCCGGAGGGGCTGGACCTCACCGCCGTACCGCATCTGAAGCAGACGCTCCAGGCGATGGGCCGCGCCATGACCAACCTGGAGGACGTCGCCTTCACCGGCCTGAAGTACTCCCGCCAGGGAAACATGCTGGTCAACGTCCGCGATCAGGTCGCCTCTCTCTCGCAGGCGCTGCACGGCGCCGCGCTGATGGGGGACATCAAGCGGATCAGGCGGCGCATCGGAGCCATCACCACCGGGGTGGAGCGGGCCGAACTCACCCTGGCCGAGGCGCTGTTCGAGCGCGGTGTCCAGAGCTTTCAGCACTACAACGACGTATGGGGCGAGACGCTGGAGCTGCACTCGCCGGAGCTCGCCGACGAGGAGTGCCCGTACTGCGCGCGATTGCTCGTGCGGCAGGGCGCGACCCACCCGATCATCGGCCGGATCGGCCGCGATGCCCAGGTGTGCCCGCGCTGCGGCATGATCCGCGACGCCGACGCACGTACCCCTGTCACCGGCATGGTCGTCGACACTCCGGAGATCTGGCGCTGCGGCGAGACCCAGGACATCGCCCTGCGGTTCCGGCTGGCGCCCGTCGCGGGGAAGGGGGCCGGTCCGGAGAAGGTGGCGGTCGGCATCTTCATGGCCAACGCGGCCAAGAACGGAATGGACTTCCCCTCGCCGCGCTTCGTCGAGCTCGGAGCCGACGGCACGGGAGAGCTCCGGGTGAGCGTCGAGGTGCCCGAGGGCGCACGGATGCATCAGGAGTACGTCCGGGGCCTCGTCGTGGCCGAGGGGACCATCTCGTTCGTCACCCGCCCGGTGTGGGTGCGCCCGGCCGTCGCCGGTCCCGTGCCGGTCACGCTCTCCGCCCGGAGCTGATCCGCCCTGAGCTGATCCGCCCGTTGCTCCGCGCGATCACCGATCCGCCGACCCACCGATCCACCGTTCTGCATCCGCACGGAAGGTCACACGCATGTCCGAGACAACCGTCACCACGGCGGCGGTTCCGGCCTCCTACACCCAGGAAGGCCTCTGGCTGCTGGAGCAGCTCGGAGCCGGCCCGGTGGCCAACAACCTGCCCATGGCCTGGCGGATCGCCGGCCCCGTCGACCCCGGCGCATTCCGCGCGGCGCTCCGTCTGGTCGCCGTCCGCAACCCGGTCCTGCTCTCCCGCTGTGACTGGGACGAGGCCGGAGACACCCTCCTGCTGACCCGCAGCCACGAGACACAGGACATACCTGTGGACATCTCGTACGGCACCGGCGACGAGCAGGCGTACGCCGAGGCGTACGAGGAGTCGCTGCGGCCCTTCCCGCCCGGGCAGCCGCTCATCCGCGCCCGCATCTGGGCGCCGGCCGGCGACGAGGGCGCGGACGGCGACACGCTGCTGCTCCTCGTCATCAGCCATCTGGTCTTCGACGGCGGCTCCGAGGAGTCGTTCTTCGCGGAGCTGCTCGCCGCGTACCGGCATGTCACCGAGGGCACGGAGCTCCCCGGCGCCCCGGAGCCCTACCAGCGCTTCGCCCAGGAGCAGCGCGAGCTGTTCGCCCGGCCCGGTCAGGCTGAGCGTGTGGCGCGGCTGGCCGCCCGGCTGCCGGTGCCGCAGCCCGTCCCGCTGCCCCGCTCGGCCACCCGCCGCGAGCAGGGCGATCCGTCCGAGGCGCTGCGCCACTACGTGCTGCTGGACGCGGAACAGCTGGCGGAGATACGGAGGTTCGGCCGCGCGCGGGGGGCGTCCGAAGTCATCGTGATCCTTGCCGCGCTGATGGCCACCGCCGCCCGCCTCGGCGACCAGGAGAACTGCGGCGTACTGCTTCCGTACGCCAACCGGGCATCGGCGTGGGCGCGCGACGTGATCGGTCCCTGCCTCAACAGCCTCTACCTCACGGCCGGCATGCCCGCGGGCCGCACCTTCGCCGAACTCGTCGACCAGGTGCGGGACCTGGCGTTCGAGGCGTATGACGACGCCGACATCCCCGCCGAGGCGCTGCGCGCCCGCTGGGCGGAGAGCGGTGCCGAGGCACGCAGCAATCTGATGCTCAACCTGTTCCCCCGCGAGCGCGCCGAGCTCCGGCTGCCCGGTTGCACCACTCGCCGCCTCAGCTGGGAGGAGACCCCGGTACGGGCCCGCGCCGACCTGTGCGTCTACGGCTGGCCGCAGGACGGTGGGCTGCGTCTGGAGTTCCTGTACCGCACCGCCGCGCTGACCACCGCCGACGCGGCGTCGTTCGCCGCCTCCCTGACCGGACTGCTGGCGCAGGGCATCGCCGCTCCTGAGCTGCCGGTCGCCGGATTCGCCCTGGACGGGGCCGGGGAGAGCCTGCGCGCGCTGTCCGCGCCGCTCGTCTCGTCGCCGCATTCCTCGGTGGTCGAGCAGGTGTGGGCGGCCGCCGCCCGAGACCCGCACGGCCTCGCCGTCAGCGCCCCCGGGGAAGAGCTGACCTACCGCGAGCTGACCGGCCGCGCCGACCGGGCGGCTGCCCGGCTCCGCGAGCGGGGTGTACGGGCCGGGGACACGGTCGCGCTCGAGGCCCCCCACTCCCTGCGGACCGTGCTGGGCGCGCTCGCCGTCCTGCGGGCCGGTGGTGTGCTCCTGCTCGTACAGCCCGATCTGCCGCAGGCTCGCCGAGAGGCGGTACTCGGCCTCGCCGGCCCCGCCCTGCACCTCGGCGACGGCGATCTCGGCGCGCTCCTCGAAGCGTCGGGCACCGTGCCAGGGACGGCGGGTGACCTGCCGCTGCCGGCCCCCGACGACCCCGCGTACATCTTCTTCACCTCCGGCTCGACCGGTGTCCCCAAGGGCGTACTCGGCCGGCACGGCGGTCTGGGCCACTTCCTCGCCTGGGAGCGGGACGCGCTCGCCACCGCCCCCGGCGACCGCGTGGCCTGGCGCACCAACCCGGGCTTCGACGTCGTGCTGCGCGATCTGTTCCTACCGCTGGTCTCCGGCGCGACACTCGTCGTGCCCGACCCGGCCGACCTGGACGACCCGGCAGCCACCCTGCGCTGGCTCGCCGCGTCCGGTGCCACCACGCTGCACATCACGCCCAGCCTGGCCGACCTGCTGGTCGCCGAGCACGCGGACGACCCCGATGCGGCGCCCCGTCCGCAGGCCCTCAGGGCCGTGCTGTTCGCCGGTGAGCCGCTCACCGGGCAGGCCGTGACCCGGTGGCGACGGCACTTCGGTGAGACGGCTCGCGTGGTGAATCTGTACGGTCCCACCGAGACGACCCTCGCCAAGTGCTGGTACGAGGTCCCCGCCGACCCGGCCGACGGTGTGCAGCCGATCGGCCGGCCGTTGCCCGAGACACAGGTCGCCGTGCTGGGCCAGGACGGCCGCCCTGCGGGCATCGGCGAGACCGGTGAACTCACCATCCGCACCCCGCACCGCTCGCTCGGCTACCTAGGGCCTCTCGTTCGGATCAGGCCGGATCAGCGAGCGGGGTTTGATGCCGTGCATCGCAAGGCGGAGGAAGGAGCCACTGCGGAGCATTGGCGACTGACGACAACGCAGCGAGGTGCGGTGCCAGGGCACGCGAGCCCGGCAAGATCCGAACGAGAGGCCCTAAGCGCGACGGACGGGCCCGCCGGCGACCGGTTCGCGGTGAACCCCTTCCGCGACGACCCGGCCGACGTGCTGTACCGCACCGGCGACCTGGGGCGCCTGCGCGCCGACGGGCTCATCGACATCCTCGGCCGCGCCGACGACGAGGTGAAGGTGCACGGAGTCCGCGTCCAGCCCGCCGAGATCTCGGCCGCGCTCCGCGCCCACCCGGGCGTCGAACAGGCGGCGGTCGTCAAGAGCGACGACGGCCACGGGCTGGTCGGCTACGTCGTGCCCGCCCCCGGGACGCTGCTGGACGAGGCCGAGGCGCTGCGTCATGTCGCCGCGCTGCTGCCCCCCGCGTTCGTGCCCGCCCGGCTGGTCACCCTCGACCGGATGCCGCTTCTGCCGAACGGCAAGGTGGACAGGCGGTCCCTTCCGCAGCCCTCCGACAGCTGCCCCGAGGTGGAGATCGTCGCCCCGCGCACGGCGGACGAGGCCGCGGTCCTGGAGATCTTCCAGCAGGTGCTCGGCGTGGCACGGACGAGCGTGCACGACGAGTTCCTCGCGCTGGGCGGCCACTCACTGCTCGCGATGCGGGTCGCCGCCCGGCTGCGCAAGCGCTTCGGCGTCCGGGTGCCCGCCCAGGTCGTGCTCGACCGGGCCACCCCCGCCGTGCTCGCCGACTGGATCGGACGGCAGTCCCCGGACGCCGGCCGGCCGTCGCCGCGTATCACCGGTGACCGCCCCTACCCGGCCGGGCTCGGCCAGGAGCGGATGTTCTTCCTGGAGGAAATGACTGGCACCGAACCGGGCGTCTACAACATCCCATGGTGCTTCCGGCTGCGCGGCCGGCTCGACACCGACGCCTTGCGCGCCGCACTGCTGCGGCTGACCGAACGCCACGCGCCGCTGCGCACCGGCTTCGAGGTGACGCCGGAGGGTCTGCTGGCCCACCCCCGCCCGGCGGCGGACGTCTTCGACTTCCGCACGGTGAACCTGGGAGGCCCGGACGACCTCGACGCTTTCGTACGGGCGGAGCTGACACGGCCGCTCGATCTGCGCGCGGGCGGCGCGGTCCGTTTCGCGCTGGCCGAACTCGGCCCCGAGGACCGGGCACTGGTGTGCACCGTCCACCACATCGCCGCCGACGGCTGGTCGCTGTCGGTCCTCCAGAGCGAACTCTCCGCCCTGTACGCGGTGTTCGCCGGGCATCCCGGAGCGGCCGAGCCGCCGCTCCCGGAGGGCGGTTACGCCGACTTCGCGCTCTGGCAGCGCGAGCGCACCGCCGCCCTGGAGGCGGACGGACGGCTCGCCTCGGTGGCCGCGCGGCTGCGCGGTGCCCCCGAACGCTACGGCATGCCGACCGACCGGCCCCGCGGCCGCCGCCAGACCTACCGGGGCGACCGCGAGGCGCACGTACTGCCTGACGGGTTCGCCGAGCGGCTGCGGACCGAGGCGGCCCGCCGCTCCGTCACCCCCTTCACGCTGGTCGCCGCGGCCTACGCGGCGGCGGTCGCGGCCCGCGGCGGCGACCGGGAGCTGGTGCTCGGCGCGGCCGTGGCCAATCGGCCCGAGACCTTCCACCAGGAGCTCATCGGCTGCTTCATCAACACCGTGCCGCTGCGCCTGGCCATCCCCGCCGGCGGACTGCTCGACGAGCTGATCGACACGGTCGCGGCCGAGACGGCCGGTGCGCTGGCCGACGCGGACATCCCCTTCGAGCGGCTGCTGTCCGAGCTCGATGTGGAGCGCACCGCCAACCACCCGCCGGTCTTCCAGGCCATGCTGGTGATGCAGCAGGCCGAGCCCGCCGGGCTCGAACTGCCCGGCGTGCGGGTCACGGAGGTTCCCGACGCCCGGCCGACCGCCAAAACCGACCTGAGCCTGATCGTCCACCTCGACGGCGCCCACCCCACGCTCACCATGGAGTACAACGCCGACCTGTTCGAACCGGCCACCGTCCGCGCTCTGCTGGACCACATCAGCCATCTGCTGGAGGTGACGGGACAGCCGGGTGCGCGGCACGACGCTCTGCCGCCCGCCGAACTGGCCGCCGAACTGGCCCGGGCCGCGGGCCCGGACCGGCCGTTCACCCCGGGTGAACCGCTCGACCTGCTCACCGGCATCCGGCGCACGGCCGCCCGTACCCCCGACGCCCCGGCGGTCAGCTACGCCGGCCGCACCCTGAGCTACGCCGAGCTGATCGGTCTGGCGGACGCGCACGCGCACCGGCTGCGCTCCTGCGGGATCACCACCGGCGACGTGGTCGCCGTGCACCTGGAGCGGTCCGCCGAGATGGTGGTGGCCCTGCTCTCCGCGCTGGCCGCCGGCGCCGCCTATCTGCCGCTGGACACCAGTGCCCCGGCCGAGCGGCTGCGGGTGATGATGGACACCGCGAACGTCCGGGCGCTGCTGACCACCGAGGGCGGTGTGCCGGACGAACTGCGCCGCACGCACACTTTCTGCGTCGATCTGGACGCCCCGCCCCGGCCGCCGCTGGACCTGGCGGTGCCGCCCCAGGCACCCGCGTACTGCATCTTCACCTCCGGTTCGACGGGCACCCCCAAGGGGGTGCTGGTACCGCACATCGCGATCACCAACCGGCTGCGCTGGATGCAGAGTGCCTACCGGCTCGACGCCCGCGACACCGTGCTCCAGAAGACTCCGTACACCTTCGACGTGTCGGTGTGGGAGTTCTTCTGGCCGCTGCTGGCGGGCGCCAGGATCGTCATGGCCCGCCCCGGCGGACACCGCGATCCCGGCTATCTGATCGAGGAGATCCGCCGCGAGCGGGTCACGACACTGCACTTCGTGCCGCCGATGCTGGCCGCGCTCCTCGAACACCCGGAGGCCGGCTCGATCGCCGACTCGGTACGGCTCGTCGTGTGCAGCGGCGAGGCCCTGGAGGGCAGCCTGCGCGACCGGTTCCACACGGTGACTTCGGGCGCGGCCGGCACCCCGCGGCTGGAGAACCTGTACGGACCGACCGAGGCTGCCGTCGACGTCTCCTGGTACAGCGCCGCACCGGACGACTCCGGGGCCGCGGTCCCGATCGGCCGGCCCATCGACAACATCCGGCTGTACGTCCTGGACCGCGACACCATGCGGGTCACGCCGCCGGGCGGCGTCGGCGAGCTCCACATCGGCGGCACCGGGCTGGCGACCGGCTACAGCGGTCGCCCCGATCTGACCGCGGACCGGTTCGTCCCGGACCCGTTCGCCGGGCCCGACAGCCCCGGCTCCCGGCTCTACCGCACGGGTGACCTGGTGCGACGGCAGGCCGACGGCGAGCTCGAGTACTTCGGCCGTACCGACTTCCAGGTGAAGATCAGGGGCGTACGCATCGAACTCGGCGAGATCGAGGAGCGGCTCGTCGCCCAGCCCGAGGTCAGCGACGCGGTCGTCCTGGTCCACGAGAACCCGGGCGGCGGCAAGGAGCTGATCGGGTACGCGACCCCGCGTCCCGGCACCCGGATCGACGGCTCCGCGCTGGTCGAGCGGCTGCGCACCTTCCTGCCCGACTACATGTGCCCCTCACTGGTCGTGCTGCTGGACGAGTTCCCGCTCGGCGCCACCGGCAAGGTGGACCGGCGCGCCCTGCCCGATCCGCAACTGTGGCGGCCCGAGGCCGCCGCGTACGAAGCACCCGCGACCGACGAGGAGCGGGCACTCGCCGCCATCTGGACCGACGTCGTCAAACCGGCCGGACCGGTCGGCGCGGGAGACAACTTCTTCGCCCTCGGCGGCGATTCGCTCAGCGCCGTACGCGTCGTGGGCGCCGCGGCCGACCGGGGATGGCGGCTCACCCTCGACGAGGTGTTCACCGCACGCGACCTGCGGGAGCTCGCCGCCGCCCTGACGCCGACGGACACCGCCGAGGAACCCGCCGCGGCCGTCACCGACTTCACCATGCTCAGCGCCGCCGACCGTGCGCTGCTCGGACTCTGAGAACTCTGGAGAACAGATGACCACCGCTACACCACAGCGCCGGGCAGCCACCAGCGCCGTCACGGACGCCTACCCGCTCTCCCGCCTCCAGGCCGGCATGATCTACCACGCCGAGCTGGAAGGAGACGCCTCCTACTATCACGACATCTACTCGCTGCGCGTCCACGGACCGTGGCAGGAGCAGGCGTTCCGGGCAGCCGCCGAAGGTCTCGTCGCGGCCCACGACACCCTGCGCACCTCCTTCGAGCTCGCCAAGTTCAGCGAGCCCCTGCAGCTGGTGCACTCCACGGCCGAGGTCCCGCTGGAGGTCGCCGACCTGCGCGGCCTGCCCGCCGCGGACGTCGAGCACACCCTGGAGGAGTGGCGGCGCGCGGAGACCCACCGCCCCTTCGACTTCGCGAAGGCGCCCTTGTTCCGCATGGTCGTCCACCTCCTGGACGACGGGCAGTTCCACTTCTGGTGGTCCTTCCACCACGCGATGATGGACGGCTGGAGCCTGCACTCCGCGGTCACCGACCTGTTCGCCGGATACACCGCGATACGCAGGGGCGAGGCGCCGCGGTTCACCGCCCCGCGCACCCGCTACCGCGACTACATCGCCCTCGAACTGGACGCCCTCGACGATCCCCGGCAGCGCGACTTCTGGCGCGGCCGGCTCGCCGGGGCCGAGCCCGCCGCCCTTCCCGTACCGCCCCGGCGCACCAGCGACGAACTGGAGTCGGCCGTCGAGGTCGAGTGGCACGACATTCCCTCCTCCGTCCTGTCAAAGCTGAACGACCTCGCGGCGACCCTGCGCGTCCCCGTCCGTACGGTGCTGCTCACGGCGCATCTGCGGGTGCTGTCCGCGCTGCTGGGCCGCTCCGACGTCATCACGGGCGTCGTCGGCAACGGCCGCCCGGAGACCACCGACGCCGAGCAGGTCAAGGGCCTCTTCCTGAGCACCTATCCGCTGCGCACCGAGATCCCGGCGGGCAGCTGGGCGGAGTTCGTGACCGCGGTGTTCGCCGAGGAGACCGCGATCCTGCCGCACCGGCGCTACCCGCTGGCCGCGATGGTCGAGGAGACGGGCTGGAGTCCCTTCGACATCGTCTTCGACTTCCGGCGGTTCCGCAGCTACGAGGGACTCACCGAGCAGGACGACCTGAGCTTCGACATCGGTGCCTACTACGAGCACACCAACTTCCCGCTCACGTCCGGGTTCGTCATGAACCCGGACGGCACCGAACTGCGCCTCCAGTTCCGCTACGACGCCCGGCGCTTCGACCACCACGACACCGCCCGCATCGCGCGCTCCTATCTCTCCGTACTCGCCCGGATCGCCGCCGACCCCGATGCGCCGGTCCTCGCGGAACCGGCCCTCGCGACCGAGGACATCGCCGTCCTCACCCGGCACGCATCCGGACCCCGGCAGGACTCGGACGGTCCGCGTGGCGTCCATCAGCGCATCGAGCGGGCGGCCAGGCCGGGCCGTACGGCCGTACGGGCGATCGACGGCGAGCTCGACTACGACGATCTGCTGCAGACCGCGGGCCGGATCGCCGGCCATCTCCAGGACGCCGGGGTACGCCGTGGCGACCCGGTCGGCGTCTGCATGAACCGCACGGTGCTGCTCGTCCCCACCCTGCTCGCGATCTGGCGGATCGGAGCCAACTACGTGTCGCTGGACCCCGCGTACCCGATCGAACGGCTGCGCTACATCGCCTCCCACAGCGGCGCCGGCTTCGTGCTCCACGACGCCGCGTCCGCACCGGTCGCCGCCGAGCTGGAGCCGGCCCCGCTGGCCGTCGAGACGGCCGCCGCGCACCCGCGCAGCGCCGATGCGGTCGAGGTGTCGGGCGACGAACTGGCCTACACCATCTACACCTCCGGCTCCACGGGACTGCCCAAGGGTGTCCAGGTGCCGCACGGCGCGGTCGTGAACTTCCTCGACGCACTCATCGAGGCGCTGGAGCTGGACGACGAGCACACCTACCTCGCCACCACGTCGATCAGCTTCGACATCCATGTGAACGAGATGTTCGTGCCGCTCGTGCTCGGCGCCCAGATGGTCCTCGCGGCCCGCAGCCAGGTCTCGGACGGCACCGCGCTGCGCGACCTCATCGAGGCCGAGCCCGACCTGATCGGCCAGGGCCCGCCCGCCATGTGGCGGATGCTGCTGGACACCGGCTGGCGGCCGTACGGCATGGCGGCCGTGCTCTGCGGCGGCGAGGCGTTCCCGCGCGACCTGGCGGAGAAGCTGACCCGCGACGGTGTGCCGGTGTGGAACATGTACGGCCCCACCGAGACCACCGTCTGGTCGGCCGTGCACCGCGTGGCGGACGGCGACGGCACCGTCCCCATCGGCCGCCCGGTCCGCAACACCACGCTGTGGGTGCTCGACCGGAACATGGACCCGGTCTTCCCCGGGGTGCCCGGCGAGCTCTACATCGGAGGCGAGGGCGTGGCGCGCGCGTACCACGACAGGCCCGACCTGACCGGCGACCGGTTCGTCCCGGACCCGTTCGCCGGCCCCGGCCGGCCGGGTGCTCGCCTCTACCGCACCGGTGACCTGGTGCGTATCGCCGAGAACGGCACCTTCGAGTACCTGGAGCGCGTCGACCTCCAGGTGAAGGTGCGCGGTTACCGCATCGAGCTGGAGGAGGTCGAGGCCCGGCTCGGCGCCCACCCGGACGTCTCCGCTGCCGTCGTCGCGGCCCCGCTCGGCTCCGACGGGGAGCGCGTGCTGGCCGGCTACGCGGTCGCCGCGCCCGGCGTCGACGGGACGGAGCTGCGCTCCTGGTGCGCCGAGACCCTGCCGGACTACATGGTCCCGCAGGCCTGGGTGCTCCTCGACGAATTGCCGCTGACCCCGAACGGCAAGGTCGACCGCAAGGCGCTGCCCGGCATCGGCGACGCCGCGGCGCTCGTCCCGGCCGACAGCACTGCCCCGGGCAGCGACACCGAGAGGGCGATCGCCGCGATCTGGAGCGAGGTCCTCGGCATCACGGGCATCGGCGTCAACGCCAACTTCTTCGACCTGGGCGGTCATTCGCTGCGCGCCCTGCGCGTCGTACTGAAGATCCGTGACGAGCTCGGTGTGGAGGTGCCCGTGGCCTCGCTGCTCCAGGCGTCCACGATCCGCCGGCTCGCCGCACTCATCGACCAGGAGGCCGGCGGGGACACGAACTCCGCCCGTCCGCTGGTCGTACCGCTGAACGCGCAGGGCGCCACCCCGCTCTTCCTCTTCCACCCGCTCGGTGGCCACATCTTCGGCTACGGGCCGCTCGGCCGGGCCCTGGAGGGCGAGGTCACCGTCCACGGAGTGCGCGCCAGCGGTATGGAGCCGGGGGAGGAACCGCTCGACTCCATGGCGGAGCTGGTCGACCGCTACCTCGGTGAACTGCGTGCCGTGCAGCCCGAGGGCCCGTACCGGCTGGCGGGCTGGTGCATGGGTGCCACCGTTGCCGTGGAGATCGCCCGGCAGCTGCGCGCCGGTGGTGAGGAGGTCGGTTTCCTCGGTCTGATCGTGGCCAACCCCTTCGACCAGGCGCCACGGATCCTCCTGGAGGACCCGACCGCCCTGGTGCATCACATGCTCGGGCAGGGCACCGATGTGACGTACGAGGAGCTGGCGGCCCTCGACTCGCTCGACGAGAAGATCGAACGCGTCTTCAGCCGCAGCCGCGAGGCCGGTCTGCTGCGCGACGACGTCAGCAGCATGGAAGACGCCCACCGGCTGCTGCGGGTCTACCAGGCCAACGCCAGGGCGATCAGCTCGCAGGAGCTGCCGGCGTACGACGGTCCGGCGCATGTCTTCGTCCTGCCCGAGGACGGCTTCCAGCCCGCAGACATGGGCTGGTCGAAGGTGATCACCGGATCCGTCGTACAGCACGACCTGCCCGGGCTGCCCACCACCTTCCTCGATCCGGAGGAAATCGGCCGGCTGTCCGAGATCCTCGTCCGCGAACTCGCCGGCCATGCCGACGCCTGAGCCCCGTCCGTCCCACCACCGCGCAAGGAGTACTTCCATGGCCGTTGAGACCACCACCACAGCCGTCGCCGCCGGGACCACCGCCGACGCCCCGTTCACCGTCGTGCACAACATCGAGGAGCAGTACTCGGTCTGGTTCACCGGGCGTCCCCTCCCGGCCGGCTGGCAGGCCACCGGCTTCACCGGCACCCGCGCCGCCTGTCTGGCCCACATAGCGGAGATCTGGACGGACCTGCGTCCGCTCAGCCTGCGTACGGCGCTCGCCGCCACGACCGGAAAGGCGGCCTGAACCGTGCTGACCGTGTACACCACCGCTCCGTCGTCCCACGGCGTCACCGGAGCAGAGTTCCGGCAGCGGGCCGTCGACGTGGCCCGCTGGACGGAGGCCGCGGGCCACCGCGGACTCCTCGTCTACACCGACAACACGCTCGTCGACCCGTGGTCCGTCGCCCAGCTGCTGATCGAGCGGACCGAGTCGCTGGTGCCGCTGGTGGCGGTGCAGCCGCTGTTCCGCCACCCGTTCGACGTGGCCAGGGCCATCAGCTCCCTCGGTTTCCTGTACGGGCGCCAGGTCGACCTCAACCTGGTGACCGGCGGGTTCGCCGGCCACATGCGCGAGCTCGGGGACGTACTCGACCACGACGAGCGCTACGGCCGGCTCGTCGAGTACGGAAGGATCATCAACAAGCTGCTCGCCGGGGTCCGGCCGGTCACCCACCTGGGGAACCACTACGGCCTGAACAGTGCGCAGCTCACGATCCCGCTGCCGCCCGAACTCACCCCGCGCGTCTATCTCTCGGGATCCTCGGACGCCTGCGTCGACGCCCAGCAGAGCCTCGGTGCCGTCCGCCTGTCCTACCCGCGGGCGTTCGCGGACTACGCGGGGACGCCGGACGCACTGCGCGGCAACGGCATCCGGCTCGGCATCATCGCCCGCGACAGCGCGGAGGAGGCCTGGCAGATCGCCCAGGAGCGCTTCCCCTCCGACGAACTGGGCGAGGGACTGCACGATGTGGCGGCCGGCCAGGTCGAGTCCCGCTGGCACCAGAACCTCTCCGCCGACGCGCAGCGCTCGCATGCCCCCAGGGACGGCTACTGGCTCTACCCGTTCCGCGCGTACAAGACCTTCTGCCCCTATCTCGTGGGCAGTTACGAAGAGGTCGGCCGGCTGCTCGGCCAGTACGTCGACCTGGGCATCACCGCGCTGATCCTGGACGTGCCACGGGAGGAGGACGACCTCCACCACGCCGGGATCGCCCTGCGCCTCGCGCAGCGGCAGCCCGTCGCGTCCTGACCGTCCCCACCGCACGACTCGCTGCCGCCGGGCGCCCTGCGCGCCCGGCGGCCCTTCCCAGGAGAGCGACCATGACCAGTACGGACGTCTGGATACGGCACCTCGGCCGGCCCGCCGCCACCATGGGCACGCACACCGAACTGGTCTGCTTCCCGCACGCCGGCGGGTCGGCAGGAGCCCACCGTCCGCTCGCGGCGGCGCTCGCCGGGCAGGCGGAGGTGATCGGCGTCCAGTACCCGGGCCGTCAGGACCGGCTCGCCGAACCGGTGATCACCGATCTGCACCTGCTGGCCGACGCGATTGCCGACCGGCTCGCCGCGCGCGGCGCCGGCCGGGGCACGGGCCGCCGGCGAGTGTTCTTCGGGCACAGCATGGGCGCGATCGTCGCGTACGAGGTCGCGCGGCGGCTGGGGGAGGACGGGCCGCGTGCGCTCTTCGTCTCCGGCCGTCCGGCGCCCTCCCGGATCCGGCTCACCACCGCCCATCAGCTCGACGACGACGCGCTGCTGAGGCAGGTGGTCTCACTGGGCGGGTCGGACAAGGAGTTGCTGGGCCACCCGGAGCTGCGGGCGCTGGTCCTGCCCGTCGTCCGTGGTGACTACCGCGCCAGCGAGACGTACCGCCACCGGGGCGGGCCTCCGCTGGCCTGCCCGGTCACCGTCTTCACCGGCGACGCCGACCCCTTGACGCCGATCGCCGATGCCCGCGCCTGGGCCGCCCACACGACCGGGCCGTTCCGTCTGCGAATCCTCGAAGGAGGCCACTTCTTCGTCGACGCACATTGGCCCGCCGTCGCACGGACCGTCCAGCACACCCTGAAATCCGTACTCGTATGAATCCATGCCCATGGGAATCCATGGAGTGGAATTGTCCGGACGCAATATGCGGGACTTTCGTCAATTCCCTTCCGTCACTGGAATGCTGTGGCGGCCTTGGGCAGCTCGGCGAGGAACTTGTCTGCCGGGGCTCGTCAGAGCCAGCCTCGTTGCGAGGCCCGCAGTCCTGCCTCGAACCGGCTGCGCGCACCGAGCCGTTCCATCAGCCCGGCCATCACCCGCCGCACCGACCGCGCGGACATCCCGAGCTGATGCCCGGCCCTCTCGTCGGTCATGCCCGTGGACAGGAGTCTCAGCAGCTCACGTTCCTGCGGGGACAGTCCGAGCTCGTCCGTCGAGGGGGCCGCCTGGTCGACGGGGCACGCGGCCGACCAGATCTGGTCGAACAGCGCCAGCACGGCCGCGACGGTTCCGGCGTCCTGTACCTGCACGGCCCCCAGAGCCGTATTGCCCGGATCCACCGGAACCAGTGCCACGCGGCGGTCGTAGATCAGCATGCGTATGGGGAGCGCGGGCAGGGTCCGCACTTCGGCCCCCATCTCCGTCAGCCAGCGGGCGTAGGCCAGAGTCGGCGGATCCTTGCGGATGCTGTCCACGCCGACGGTCCGGATCGCGATGCCGCGCTCCCGCACCTGCCGGTCGAGGGACATCGCCGCCTCGATGCGCGCGGGATCCTGCGGCCCGCCGGGCATCAGGCTGGCGACCTCGGCGGTCGCCTGCAGGGCCAGCTGCTCGATGCGGGCCTGGATCGCGTCCATGCCCATGAGCCGTTCCGCGTGGCTGTCGGGCACACCGGGCCGAAGGCTCGCGTATTCCTGCATGAGCTGGGCCACGGCGACCTGGCTCTCGGCGAACTGCTGTTGCTGGCGCAGCAGTTCTGCTTCCCGGCGCTGGAGGAGGAGTTGCATTCCGTATTCCGGGCTGACCGGGCGCATGCCGCCCGGCGAGTCCCAGGAGGGGCGGAGCAGGGTGAGCTCTGCCAGCCGGTCGAGCGCCTGGCGCACCTCTTCAGGCTTTACCCCGAGTTCGCCTGCAATTCCATTGACGCCCAGCTCGCTGTGTGTCAGCAGTAGTCGATAAACCCGTTCCGCAAGTGAATCGACACCCAAGAAGTCGAGCATTGCATCTCCCCCCAAGAGACCGCCCTCGGCGGGAGGTTACAGAGCTGTTGGGTGTGGCGCAAGCAATTCACGTATGTGTCAGGAATGGGGAATTCAACGTAAAGTTGATCAAGGTTCTGCTCGCCCGGCAGTTCATCGGGACCGGAACCCGGCGCCGCGTCAGGTGAGCGCCAGCTTGGCCCCGAGCGCCGCGAACGCGGCCGCGAAGACCCGGCGCATCCACGTCAGCACCGGCGGGTGCGAGATGACGCGGTGCCGGACCGCCGCGGCGAATCTCCCGTACGCGGCGAACACGAGCAGCGTCAGCAGCATGAAGACGGCGCTCAGCTCGATCATGTGGAGCAGGGCGCGGGGCTCGCCGGCGCTGACGAACTGCGGCAGGAACGCGAAGAAGAAGATGGTGAGCTTCGGATTGAGGATGTTGATCAGGACGGCGTTGACGATCACCTTCGCCGCGGACTGCGGAGCGGTGTTCTCCGCGGCCGTGAGCGTGTCCTTGTCCCGCAGGGTGCTCCACGCCATGTAGAGGAGATAGGCGACGCCCAGGTACTTGAGGATCTGGAAGGCCAGGGCGCTGGTGTGCAGCAGCGCGGCCAGACCGGTGATCGCCGCGATCATGTGCGGGACGATGCCGAGGGTGCAGCCGATCGCGGCGACGTAGCTTGCGCGGGCGCCGCGCGAGAGGCCGGCCGCGATGGTGCAGAGGGCGCCGGTACCGGGTGTGATGACGACGACGAGCGACGTCAGGATGAACTCGACGCTCACCGCAGCCCGCCTTCGTCCGTCGGGTTCGGGTGCTGCTTCGGGTTCCGGTGCGAGGGGCCCGGGTGCTGGTCCGTGGTCATACGTCGATCCTGCGGGCCACAATGGTCTGTTGGGCAGGTCCAAAGGCGGACTGTCCGAGTGGTCCATAAGGGGTCCGACCGACTGGCCCATCCGGCCCTGGATCGTCCGGCCGGACGACGAAAGCCCCGGTCACTCCCACGCGACCGGGGCTTTCTCTGTCTCCGGATCCGGCGACGCGGCGTCACTCCCCCGAGTGTGGCCATCCACGCCGAGCACCGTCTCACCGGATCCGACGAGGAGATCCAAACAGCCTTCACCAACGGATCGCTAACATGTGGCCAACGGTCAGCGCAGGAGGCAAAAGCAATGCGGTTCGGACTGCTCGGTCCGCTGACCGTGCACGACGACGACGGTGACGTCCGCGCGGTGAGCAGTGCGAAACTCCGCACGTTGCTCGGCACGCTGCTGCTCCGCGCCAATCGCGTCGTACCCGTCGAGGACCTGAAAGATGCGCTCTGGGGCGACGAACTTCCCGCCTCCGCGCACGCGTCCCTGCACAACCATGTGGCCCGGCTGCGGCGGCTGCTCGCCGAGGAGGACCGGCTGCGGGCCGTGGCCCCCGGATATCTGCTGCGAGTGGCGCCGGGGGAGCTGGACACCGAGTCGTTCGAGCAGCACATCGCCACGGCGCGTGCCGCCCACGCCCGTGCCACGGGCGCCGACCGGACGTCCGTACGCGACGATCCGGACGCCGACCGCGAGGACTGGGAGACCGTCCTCGACTCCTCACGCGCCGCGCTGGACCTGTGGCGAGGGGACCCCCTGGCCGGGCTGTACGACCCCGAAGGCGGCACACCCGCCCTCGTACAGCGGCTGCGTGAGTCGTGGCTGCTGCTCCTGGAGTGGCGCTACGACGCGTTCCTGCAGCTCGGCCGACCGGACGGGCTCGGGCCCGAACTCTCCGCGCTCACCGCCCAGTACCCGCTGCGTGAAGCCTTCCACCGGCATCTGATGCTCGTGCTGCACCGCACCGGACGGCAGCCCGAGGCACTCGCCGCGTACCAGTCGCTGCGCCGTACCCTTGTCGAGGAGCTCGGCATCGACCCGGGTCCCGCGGTCCAACAGGCGTATCAGGAGGTTCTCCAGGACCCGTGGCCGCCCAGCGGCGGCGCGCCCCGCGCCTCCTCACCGCTGCCCGCGCAGCTCCCGCCCGCGCCCGCCCACTTCACCGGCCGCGACTCGCTCGCGGCCGAACTGCGCGCCGCGCTCACCTGCCCGGCGGGCCCCGCGGTCGCCGTGGTCAGCGGTATGGCGGGGGTCGGCAAGAGCGCCCTCGCCCTCCATGTCGCGCACACCCTCCGGGACGAATTCCCCGACGGACAGCTCCATCTCCACCTGCACGGCGCCACTCCCGGCATGACCCCCCTCGCGCCCCGCCAGTCCCTCACCGCCCTGCTGCGTGACCTCGGTGTACCGGCGCGGGCCATCCCCGAACACGCCGACGCGGCCGCCGCACTGCTGCGCTCCACCCTCGCGCCCACCCGCACCCTGCTGGTGCTCGACGACGCCGCGTCGGCCGCGCAGGTACGGCCGCTGCTGCCCGGGGGTACGGGCTGCGCGGTCGTCGTCACCAGCCGCTCCCCGCTGACCGCGCTCGACGGAGCCGCCCGGTTCGCGCTGGCCCCGCTGACCGCCCGGGACAGTGCCGCGCTGCTGCGTGCCGTCTCCGGCCGCGGCGGGGCCGAGGCGAGCGGGACGGGCGGAACAGGCAGGACGGAGGGCACGGATGACGCGGACGACATGGCCCGTCTCGTCGAACTGTGCGGCCGTCTCCCCCTCGCACTGCGCATCGTCGCCGCCCGCCTCGCCGCCCGCCGTGCCCTCACCCCCACCGCCCTCGCCGGGCTGCTCACCGCCGAGGCCGGCCGGCTCGACCACCTCGAGTACGACGACCTCAGCGTCCGCCGCTCCTTGTCCGTCGCCCACGACGCCCTCGACCCCGACGCGGCCCTCGCGCTGCGCCGGCTGGGCGCGGTCGACCTTCCGGAGTACGACGCGGCGGTGGTCGCGCAGCTGATGTCACCGGCCGTCGACGAGCGCCGGGCGGTCGCCGCGCTCGAACGGCTCGTCGATGTCGCGCTGCTGGACGAGGTCGCCTACGGCCGCTTCGCGCCGCACGATCTGGTGCGGGACTTCGCGCGGGAACTCGCCGTACGGCTGGACAGCGAGGACGAGCGCTCGGCCGCTGCCGAGCGCGCCCTGCGGTGGTACGGGGAGTGCGCCCGGCAGGCGGGTCTTGCGCTCGTACCCGCGCATCTGGCGGGGAACCGGGTGCCGCCGCCGATCGGCGAGGCCGCTCCCTTCGCGGGGGAGGCGGAGGCGCTCGCCTGGGGGGACCGCGAGCTGTCGAATCTCGTCGCGCTCATCCAGGCGTACGCGCCGAGGTCGCGTACCGCCCTGCGGGTCGTACGCGCCGCGTTCCCCTATCTCCAGCGTCGCGGGCGCCTTCAGGAGCTCGAAGTCCTCAACCAGATCGCGCTGGACGCCGCCCGTGCGGCCGGCGACCCGGAGGCCGAGGCGCACGCGCGCACCGATCTCGCCGGTGTGTACTTCATGCTCGGCCGCAGTGAGCGCTCACTCGTGCTCAACGACGAGGCCATCGACCTGTGGCGCGGACTCGGCGAGGACAGCTGGGTCCAGCGCGGTCTCGCCAACCGCGGAATGCTGCTGGAACGCCGCGAACGGTACGAGGAGGCCGACCAGGCCCTGGAGGAGTCGCTCGGCCTGGCCCGCAAGCTCGGCGACGACTACGGGGAGGGGATCGTCCTCAGCCACCTGGGAAATCTGCGCGAACACACCGACGCCCGGCTCGCCATCACCTACCACGAGCGCAGCCTCGCGGTCGGCGTACGGCTCGGCAGCGCGCAGCTTCGGCACACCGCGCACTGCAACATCGGGTACGCCCGCCTCACCCTCGGCGAACCGGACCACGCCCTGCGCCACTTCGAGGACTGCCTGGCCATCATCGGAGACGGCGACGAGGGCGACTGGCACAGCCAGTCCCAGTCCCGGCTCGGCATCGTCCGTGCCCTGCGGGCACTCGACCGCCGTGCCGCCGCCTTCCGCGAGTGCACCGTCGTCCTGGACCGTGCGGTCTCCCGCTGCGACGGCTTCACCGAAGGGCTGGCCCGCTACGAGCAAGGCCTGCTGCTGTGCGCGGACGGCCGTCACGACGACGCGCTCGCCGAGTGGCGTCGCGCCTACGCGTCCCTCGACGGTACGGACAGCAAGGTGCTGGCGGAACTCCGCGCACTCCTCGGCGAATCCGTCTGAACGCGGGCTGAGCTGAAGGCCATTGCCACGAGCGGGACATGGCTCGCCGCCAGGTAGCCGGGGGAGCGCGCGTCACTTGGCGTCGGAGTACCGCTCCACCACCGCCGTCGTGAACGGAAACCGTACCGGCGTCTCACCGAACGCGATCCGCCCGGCCAGATCCCCGGCCGTGCGGATCGCTTCGGCGACCGCCGCCGCCTCGTCGGCCGGACAGTGCACGATCACCTCGTCGTGCTGGAAGAAGACCAGCTCCGCCCGCATCCCGGCCGTCGCCCTGCGCAGTGCGGCGAGCATCAGCAGCGCCCAGTCCGCGGCGCTGCCCTGGACGACGAAGTTACGGGTGAACCGCCCGCGGGCCCGCGCGTCGGTCGAGGCGTAGCCCGGGACGAACTCGCCCTGGGCGGAGTCCTCTTCCGCGCCTCCCTGGGGGATGCCCGCCTCGTCGTCGTCGCCCGCACCGGCCGCGGGCGGGCTGGTGCGGCCCAGCCAGGTGCGCACCAGCCGGCCCTCCTCACCGGCGCGGGCCGCGTCGTCCACATACGCCACGGCGAGGGGGAATCTGCGGCGCAGCGCCGCGAGGTTCTTCAGGCCGTCGCCGCTGGTCTGGCCGTAGATCGCGCCGAGCAGGGCGATCTTCGCGTGGTCGCGGTCGCCGGAGAAGGCCCGGTCGGACAGTCGCGTGTACAGATCGCCCTCGTGGCCCGCGACCTCCATCAGGCCCGGGTCACGGGAGATCGCGGCGAGGACGCGCGGCTCCATCTGGTCGGCGTCGGCGACGACGAGCCGCCAGCCGTCGTCCGCGACGACCGCGCGCCGGATCACCTTGGGGATCTGCAGCGCCCCGCCGCCGTTGGTGGTCCAGCGGCCGGAGACGGTGCCGCCGGGCAGGTACTCCGGCCGGAAGCGGCCGTCCCTGACCCAGTCCTGCAGCCAGCTCCAGCCGTGGGCCGTCCAGATCCGGTACAGCTTCTTGTACCGGATCAACGGCTCCACCGCCGGATGGCCGATCTCCTCCAGCTCCCAGCGGCGTGTGGATCTCACCTTGATCCCGGCCCGCGCGAACGCCTTCACCACATCCGCCGGCAGATCGGGCCGCACACGGTGCCCGAACGCCGCCGACACCTCGTCCGCCAGCTCGGCGAGGCGGCGCGGCTCGCCGCCTCCCGCGTACCGCTCGCCCAGCAGCTCGTGCAGCACCTCGCGGTGCACATCCGCGCGCCACGGCAGCCCCGACCGGTTCATCTCCGCGGCCACCAGCATCCCCGCCGACTCGGCCGCGGTCAGCAGCCGCATCCGACCCGGGTGCTCGGCGGCCTCATGTCGTCGCTGCTGGTCCGCGTAGACCTCCAGCAGCCCGTCGAACGGTACGGACACGGGCTCCGGTTCGAACAGCGAGGACTGCGAGCCGGGCTCCGCCGCCCGCAGCGGTGGATCGGGCGGTACGGGAGCCTGCCGCAGCCGCGCCCATGCAGCCGCCGCGGACCGGGGCTCCCCGAGCCGCCCCTCGTGACCGAGCAGCAGCAGCTCGGCGTCCTCGATGTCGTAACACCGCTCGACCCGCACTCCGGCCGCGAGCAGCCGCGGATAGATCTCGCCGGTGGACCGCCACACCCACCGCCCCACCTCCGGCCGCGACCGCACGGCCTCGACGAGATCGGCCTCCCGGCGCACCTCTCCGGCGGGCAGCCCGTCCGGGCCGAGGGGTACGAGCAGCGCTCCGCCCCCCTCGACCGGGGCCAGGGCCCACCGTTCGCTCATGGATGCGAGTGTGGCACCCGCCACTGACAACGGCCGGGCACCGGACAGGCACGCCGTCCTCACCCGCGTATGCCCTCCTCACCTGGGCAGCCTTACCCACCGGCGCACGCCTTCCCCACCGGTGCACGCCCTCCCCACCGGCGCACGCCGTCCTCACCTGGGCATGTGCGTCACGACCCCGGGAATGCCCGTCATGCCGGCGGGCAGGCCCGTCACGCTGCCGCGTGGAACAGCGCCGCCGCCTCCCCACGAGAGCCGACGCCCAGCTTCGTCAGAATGTTCGCCACGTGGAACTTCACCGTGGACTCGCTGATGTGGAGCTCCTGCGCGATCGTCCGGTTGCGGTGCCCGAGGGCCAGCCGGGTCAGTACCTCGACCTCGCGTGCGCCCAGGGCGGAGAGGGGATCGGCGGCCGGGTCGTCGGGCGACTCCAGAGGGATCGTCGCCGTGACCGTCGTGCCCCAGCCAGGGACCGCGTCCAGGTCCAGGCGGCCGCCCAGGACGTCCAGGCGTTCGACGACCCGGGCGGGGGCCAGCGCCTGCGGGGTGAGATCGCCGGGGCCGTCGTCCCGTACGGTGGCGCGGAGTTCGTGGTCGGTGATCTGCCAGCCGACGTGGACCCGGGCGAGCCCGTCCTGCTCCAGCGCCGCCAGGAGCACCGCGCGGACGACAGCTCGCGCGGTGTGGGCCACATCGGCCGCCAGGGTCCGTGCGGTGCCGGGCGCCGCGAGCTCCAGCCGCACCGGGGTGTAGCGCACGAGCGGACGCAGCGATTCGGCGAGCCGGGCGAACGCCTGCGCGGCCGGCTCCTCCGCGATCTCCTGGTCGCGGTCGGCCTCGGCCCGCAGTTCGACCAGCGCGGACACGGCCAGGTCGGTCGCCGAGGCGCGGGCGGCCGCGTCGTCCAGGCCGCGGCTGCGCAGGACGCCCAGCAGCCCGGTCAGCGCCGCCGCGTGTGCCTCGCCCAGCTCCGCGATCACCCGGGCGCGCGTCTGTGCCGCGGTCCGTGAGCGGGCCAGCGCCCCGGGCACGGCCTCCGCCGCGAGCCGGTCGAAGTGGCTGGTCACCAGGTCCCACAGGGCCTGTACGACGGCGACCGCGGCCTCGTCGACCGGCGTGTCTGCGGATGCGTCCGGCCGTACCAGCACCAGCACCGCGCCCCTGGGTGTCGCGTCGCTCCTGACGGCGAGCACCGGCCGCTCCGCCCCGGCCAGGGTGACGGTGCCCTGCCACGGCCGGCCCGCGATGCCCGAGGCGAGCAGCGGAGTCAGATCGGCCGTGGTCAGCCGGTCCGTCACCGCCGGAGCCCCGTACGTCTTGAACGGCGAGTGCGCGCAGTGCGTGGACAGCTCCGCCGCCGCCTCGTGCGGGACGAGCCCGGCCAGCACCGCGGACAGCCGGGGCAGGATCTCGCCCAGCGGCTGCCGGATCACGTCGTAGGCGGCGGTCAGGGCGGGTACGGATCCGGTCAGTTCCATATGCCCAGCGTAGACAGAGGTGTTGAGGGGACGGCTGGCCTTTCGGCCAGGACGGACTGTTCCGAAGACGGGCCGGGCGGGCCCTTTCGCTGATCAACGCTGGACTCATCAGCAATTCCGAGTTCGCAGCAGTCGCGAGGCCGCAGGAGTTGCGAGTTCTGAGGAGTCGCGGGTTCGGAGCGGTTCCGAGTTCGCAGGAGGGGAAACCGGCATGGAAACCATGAACGCGATCGTGTACGAGGAGTTCGGCGGCCCCGAGGTGCTCCGCCACACGGAGGCCGAGAAGCCCCGCCCCGCCCCGGGCGAGGTCCGCGTCGAAGTGGTGGCGATCGGCGTCAACCCACTCGACTACAAGCGCCGCTACGGCCGGGTGGAGCAGTTCTACCCGACGACGTTCCCCGCGATCCCCGGACTGGAGTTCGCCGGCGTCGTGGACGCGCTGGGCGAGGGCGTGACCGGTGTCGCCGTCGGCGACGAGGTCTTCGGCTG
The DNA here is from genome assembly GCF_056435785.1 of Streptomyces sp. NPDC043870. Lineage (NCBI taxonomy): Bacteria > Bacillati > Actinomycetota > Actinomycetes > Kitasatosporales > Streptomycetaceae > Streptomyces > Streptomyces sp. NPDC043870. Next base: position 93,060 of record NZ_JBWKDT010000006.1, on the reverse strand, counting down.
GACGAGGACGGGCGCGTACGCCGAGTACGCCATAGCCGGTGACATCGCGCCGAAGCCCGCAGGCCTCTCCTGGGAGTCGGCCGCGGCCCTTCCCGTCGCCGCTGAGACCGCCCAGCGCGTCCTCGACGGACTCGGCCTGAAGGAGGGGGAGACGCTGCTCCTGCACGGGGCCGCGGGCGCGGTCGGCCAGGTCGCCGTGCAGCTCGCGGTGGCGCTCGGCGCGACGGTCGTGGGCACGGCGTCCCCGGGCAACCACGAGTATCTGCGCACGCTCGGGGCGATCCCGGTGGCGTACGGGGACGGGCTGGTGGAACGGGTCCGTGCCGCCGCTCCGCAGGGTGTGGACGCGGTGTTCGACGCGGCGGGCCAGGGCGCGCTGCCCGCCTCGATCGAGCTGCGTGGCGGCACGACCGACCGGATCATCACCATCGCCGACCCGGACGCCGCAGCTTTCGGGGTGCCGTTCTCGCCGGGCGGTACTCCGTCGGAGGTGGTCCGTGCGGGCCTGGCGGAGCACGCCCGCCTTGCCACCGAAGGCCGGTTGAGCGTCCCGGTCGTGGAGACGTTCGCGCTCGCGGACGCCGCGAAGGCCCAGGCGCTGAGCGAGGCGGGCCATGTACGGGGCAAGCTGATCATCAAGCCCTGACCATCAACCCTGATCGTCAGGCCCTGATCATCAAGCCCTGATCACGAGAGCGACCGTACGACCCGGGCCGGGTTGCCCACTGCCAGTACGCCCGCCGGCAGATCCTTGGTGACCACGGCGCCCGCCCCCACCACCGTGTTCTCGCCGATCGTCACTCCGGGGCAGACGATGACGCCGCCGCCGAGCCATACGTTGTCGCCGATCGTGATCGGCTCGGCCTTCTCCCAGCCCTCTCGGCGGCGCTCCGCGTCCAGCTCATGGGTGGGGGTGAGCAGTTGGACATTCGGCCCGATCTGGACGTGCGCGCCGATGGTGATGGGCGCGGCGTCGAGGAGGACCGCGCCGAAGTTGATGAACGTACCCGTACCGATGCTGATGTGGCGCCCGTAGTCGCACTGGAACGGCGGGCGGATGCGGACGTCCGCGCCCAGCCGGCCGAGGAGTTCGCTCAGGATCCCGGCCCGCTCGGCGGGCGCGGCGCCGCCGTTCGCGTTGTACGCCGCGCAGAGCTCGAAGCGCCGCTCGGTGTCGGCGGCCAGCTCGGGGTCGTCGGGGAGGTACCACTCCCCGGCCAGCATGCGCTGCTTGTTCTCACCCATGGGCGCCACCGTACGTTTCCGGTCGAGGAGGCGGGGCCTCGTCCGGAGGTTCGATATCCACAGGCTGTGGAAGGCGGCCGGGACAGCCCGTCGCAGGGCTCGGTCGAGCCGGTCGAGTCGGCCGAAGAGCGGATGACGGCGGCGCTCACGTAGGCTCCATCGGCGTGGATGTGGTGGAGCGGGCGCTGGGCGGGGCGCTGTACGCGGATGACGACGACGCGCTCGACACGGGGGCGTCGCTGCTCGCCGCGGATCCCGGGGCGGACGCGGAGCTGGTCCGGCGCGGCGAGGACTTCGTGCGCCGGGCCTGGGAGCGCGGCTGGCAGCCCGCCGATGTCGTACGGATCGTCCGCCGTGACCTCGACGACGCGCACGTACGTCTCGTCGCCGGGCTGATCGCCGGCGAGACCCGGCGGTACGGGAAGGACCTGCCGCCGCGGTGGGCCGCGCAGCTGGCCGACCTCCCCGCCGGGTACGAGAAGCGGCCCGCGGACCGGTTCTCGTACGCGACGGCGGCGCTGGAACTGTTCCGGCTGCTCGTACGGCTGCCCGCGATCGAGCCGGTGGGACCGGTGCCGGGTGCCCCGGCGCACCTGCCGCCCGCCGCACCGCACGACGAGCCGCGCATGCTCACCCGGATCCGTGGCCTCCTCGCCAAGGCGGAGGCCACGGGCTTCCCGGAGGAGGCGGAGGCGCTCACCGCGAAGGCGCAGGAGCTGATGGCGCGGTACAGCATCGACGAGGCGGTGCTCGCGGCCCGCACCCACCGCGCGGACGTGCCCGGAGCCTGTCGCATCGGTGTGGACGCGCCCTACGAGACGGCCAAGGCGATCCTGCTCGACGCCGTAGCCTCGGCGAACCGCTGCCGCGCGGTCTGGAACAGCGGCCTCGGTTTCTCCACGGTGGTCGGTTTCGAACCCGACCTGGACGCGGTCGAGTTGCTGTACACGTCGCTCCTGGTGCAGGGCACGGCGGCGATGACCCGCGCGGAGGCGTCCCAGCGGGCGGGCGGCCGCAAACGGACCAAGACCTTCCGCCAGTCCTTCCTCCTGGCGTACGCCCACCGCATCGGTGACCGCCTCGCCGCGGCGACCTCCCACGCCGCGCAGGAGGCGGCCGGCGGTGGCGACCTCCTTCCGGTGCTCGCCGCCCGGGACGTCGCCGTCACGGACCACGCGGACCGGCTCTTTCCGCAAACGGTCAGGACACGCGTGCGTGGCGCCACGGACGCGGCGGGCTGGCAGGACGGCACCAACGCGGCCGAGGCGGCCCGTATGCCGCCGCGCGGTCGGCGCGGCGAACTCCCGGAGTAACCCACCGCCGCGCTGCGAAGCGCGCCGCGCCCTTGGCGCGGGTTCCGAAGCGCCCCTTCCGCCGTCCGGTCGACCGGGGCGCCCCAACGGGCTCAAGGGGCGCCCCGCGCGGTCGCCGGGGCGTGGACCCGTCCTGGCGCCCCGCCGCGGGGGTTTCGAGCGGGCCTGACTCCGCCCAGTGGGCGGATGCGTCCGTCCTCAACCTCCCCGGAGCTTCGCCCGGGGGTGTGCCGCCCAACGTGCTCGGAATGAACCCCGCTGGGTCCCCCCACGCCCGTAGGGCGCAGGGGGAGTTCGAGGCGCGGGGTCCGGGGCGGAGCCCCAGTCGCGGGAACGGGCGGGGTGGGGAGAGGCCCGCCGCAGGCGACCTGCGCCCCGCTACCAGGAGGACTTCGTCACGCCCGGCAGGAAGCCCGCGTGCGCCTGCTCCCTGAGCCGGACCCGGGACAGCCCGAACTTCCCCACGTATCCCCGCGGCCGGCCGTCCACACCGTCCCGGTTCCGGATCCGGGTCGCGCTCGCGTCGCGCGGCTGACGCCGCAGCTCCGCCTGTGCCGCGAGCCGCTCGGCCTCGCCCGTGTCCGGCCGCCGGATGATCTCCTTCAGCTCGGCGCGCCGCGTCGCGTACCGCTCGACGACCGCCTTGCGCCGCTCATTGCGCGCGATCTTGCTCTTCTTCGCCATCAGACCTTCACCCCCCGGGCGCGGATCCGGGCCACCGCGGCCTCGATCCCGATACTGTCCACCGTCTTGATCGCCTTCGTGCTGAGCGTGAGCCGTACGTACCGGCCCTCACTCGGCAGCCAGTAGCGCTTGCGCTGGATGTTCGGGTCGAAGCGCCGCGATGTGCGCCGGTGCGAGTGGCTGATCGTGTTGCCGAAGCCGGGCTTGGCCCCGGTCAGCCAGCAGTGTGCGGACAACGTCACACTCCGTTCCTTTGGAAATGGAAACCATTTCCATTATCTTAGCCGTATGGCCCGCAACGAACTACGCCCGATCATCAAGCTCCGCTCCACGGCGGGGACCGGCTACACGTACGTGACCCGCAAGAACCGCCGTAACGACCCCGACCGCATGACGCTGCGCAAGTACGACCCGGTCGCCGGCCGGCACGTCGACTTCCGCGAAGAGCGCTGACCCGGAGAAGAGGAGCCGCCCTGATGAAGCCCGGAATCCACCCCGCCTACGGCCCCGTCGTCTTCCGTGACCGGGCCGCCGACTTCGCGTTCCTCACCCGCTCCACCATGACGAGCGAGAAGACGATCGTCTGGGAGGACGGCAACACGTACCCCGTCGTCGACGTGGAGATCTCCTCCCGGAGCCACCCCTTCTACACGGGCACGGCGCGCGTGCTCGACACGGCCGGGCGCGTGGAGCGCTTCGAGCGGCGTTACGGACGGGGCGAGGTCCGCTGATGCTTTCCGTCGCCCTTGTGGGCGGGCTGCACTCCGACGCGCGCAAGGCCACGGTCGACGAACTGCTGGCCACCGTGCCGGGCAGTGTCGCGCTCCATCACGACCTCTCGACCGCCGTCCAGGGCACGGTCGTCCGTACCGTCCGCGACAGCACGGGCCTCCTGTCCACCGGCGAGGCGCCGCTCGTCAACGACTGCGCCTGCTGCGCGCTGCGCGAGGATCTCGTGCCGGAGCTGGAGCGGCTCGCCGACGGGGGGCTCACCCGGCTCGCGATCGTCGAGCTGTGGGACTCCGTCGAACCCAAGTCGATGGCCGAGGTCGTCGCCGCCCACGGCGACCGGCTGCGGGTGACGGGCGTGATCACAGCCGTGGATCCGGCCCTGCTGCTGCCGTATCTCGCCAACGGCGACGACCTGATGGACGTGGGGCTCGCCGCCGCCGCGACCGACCGGCGCACGGTCGGCGATACCTGGGCGCGGCAGTTGGAGTACGCGCCCGTGCTCGTTCTCGTCGACGGCGAGGAGCCTCATCGGTCCTCCGAGGAGGACCGGGCGCTGCTGGCCCAGCTGCATCCGACCGCACGTCAGGTGCCGGTGTACGGCGGCGGGCCGGCCGAGGCCGCGCTGGCCGGCTTCGACGTGGAGGCGGCCGCCGCCGCGCAGCATCCGGCCTGCGCGCTGCTGCCGCAGGAGGCGGACGAGTGCGGTGTCGCCACGTACGTCTGGCACCGGCGCAGGCCGTTCCACCCGGGGCGGCTGTACGCGGCGCTGGAGGACCTGGCCTGCGCCGCGGCCCGCAGTCGCGGTCGGTTCTGGCTGGCCGACCGGCCGGACACGCTGCTGTCGTGGGACGCGGCGGGCGGAGCGCTCTGTGTGGAGAGCGCGGGGCCGTGGCTGGCGTCGCTCCCCGACGCCGCCTGGGAGATGGTCCCGCCGGTACGCCGTGCCGCGGCCGCCCTGGACTGGCACCCCGAGCACGGCGACTGCTGCCAGCACCTGGTCTTCACCTCGCCCGGGCTCGACCGCGACGGGCTGGCGGAGCTCCTCGAGTCCTGCCTGCTCACCGATGCCGAGTACGCCGCCGGGCCGGAGGCGTGGAAGCGCCTCCCGCCGGCTTTCGATTCCCTACTGGAGGTATGACGTGCCCCCGCGCCGCTCCGACCGCAAGCCCCTGAAGCCCCGCGCCAACCCCCTGGACGCGGCGGGCATCACCTATGTCGATTACAAGGACACGGACCTGCTCCGGAAGTTCATCTCCGACCGCGGCAAGATCCGCAGCCGCCGGGTCACGCGCGTGACGGCTCAGCAGCAGCGTCAGCTGTCCCGCGCGATCAAGAACGCGCGGGAGATGGCGTTGCTGCCGTACGGGTCGTCGTCACGCTGACGCGACGGCCGAACAGGTAGGGATCTCCCTACGCTTGACGCGTAGGGAGATCCCTACCTATGGTTCAGGGCATGAACATCACTCACGCCTCTTTCGTCACACTCCCCGTCTCCGACCAGGACCGGGCGCTCGCCTTCTACACCGACGTCCTCGGTTTCGAGGTCACCGCCGACCTGCAGATGCCGCCCGGGCGGTGGCTGCAGGTCGCACCCAAGGGCGCCCAGACCGTCTTCACGCTCTCCGGGCCCGGCATGGGCGGTTTCGTGCCCGGTTCCGCGCGGGGGATCATGTTGGTCACGACCGATGTCGACGCCGATTGCGCGAAGCTCGCCGCGGCCGGGGTCGCGGTGGACGGGCCCGACGACCTCCCCTGGGGGCGGATGGCCGGCTTCGCCGACCCCGACGGCAATGGTCTGATGCTGCTGACGGAGAACGGTGAGGCGGAGGGAGCCTGAACCGATGACTGCGACCGGTGTCCGCGAGGACCGGCTCTTCGCCGCGCTCGCGAACACCACCCGGCGCGAAGTGCTGCGACTGCTGCGCGAGGACGGGCCCCAGCCCGTCCAGACCCTGGCCGACCACTTCGACATGCGCCGACCGAGCCTCTCGGAGCACCTCAAGGTGCTCCGGGAGGCTGGACTCGTGTCCGAGGAGCGCTCCGGCAGGCAGCGTATCTATCGCCTCGAAGCCGCCCCGCTCGCCGACGTACACGACTGGCTCCATCCGTACGAGCGGTTCTGGCGCGACCGGCTGAAGGGGCTCGGCGATCTGCTGGACCGTATGCCTGACGATGAGTCATGAGCTCCGACCGTGACGAAGACCTCACCACCATCCGGGTCGATCAGTATCTGGCGCATCCGCCCGCCAAGGTCTGGCGTGCGCTGACGGAACCCGAGCTCATCGCCCAGTGGCTGATGCCAGGGGACTTCCGGCTCGAGGTGGGCCACCGCTACACGATGCGGACGCTGCCGCGGCCCGGCACCAGGTTCTCCGGCCTGGTCGAGGCCGAAGTGCTGGCCTTCGAGAGGGAGCGGATGCTCCGCATCCGATGGGTCGACCAGCAGGGCGTGCGTGACGCCGGGCGTGAAAGCGGACAGACCACCGGACAGGCTGCCGGGCGTTCCACCGGACAGGCTGCCGGGCAGACCACGGGACCGGCCACCGGACAGAACGCTGCGGACTGGACAATCACCTGGACCTTGGAGCCGGAAGGGCGTGGAACGCGTCTCTTCCTCGTACACGAGGGATTCGACCCGGACGACCCTGCACAGATGAGGGCACGGCAGATCATGGGCGGCGGCTGGCGTGGCCGTGTGATGGCTGCGCTCGAGGAGGTCCTGGAGAAGGTCCGGACCGGGCTGTAACCGAGGGACCACCCCACGTGCACGTGCATCTGCTCATGCATCTGCATATGAACACAGCTATGATCCGAGACAGTTGACACCTGCACCTTGTAACTCGGGGAGCGTCCTGTGCACGACGTGTACAACGGCATGGCGGCCACAGAGCTTCACGGAGTCGTCTGGCAGAAGAGCAGGCACAGCAACTCCCAGGGGTCCTGCGTGGAGTTCGCGAAACTGCCCGGCGGGAACGTCGCGGTACGCAACTCGAACTTCCCGGAAGGGCCGGCGCTCGTTTATACGCCGGCCGAAATAGAGGCCCTGTTGCTGGGAGTGAAGGACGGGGAGTTCGACCACCTCGTCGGCTAGGCCCTGTCCGCCCGGACAGGGCCTAGGCGGCCGGCCCCTCAGGGGGCGGGCCGCTCACGCCGCACGATCCCAAGCCGCTCGTACACGTCTGCAGCTGCGTCCATACCCACATCCGCGTGCGCGCGGCCACGCCCGCCGCTCACTCCGCGGACAGGCGGAACAGCGCCCAGACGACCTTTCCGGTCAGTGGCCCGGCCAGCGGGTGCCAGCCCCAGCTGTCGCTGAAGGAATCGACCAGAAAGAGCCCCCGGCCGCATTCGGCGGAGTCCTCCGCCTCGCCCGCGACGGGGCTTTCCTTGCTGGGGTCGCGCACCGCGCACACCAGCCGGCTCGTCCACCGCATCAAATGCAGCCGCACGGGCGGCTCCTGATCGCGCGGAGTGTCCGAGGGCAGGGCGTGCCGCAGTGCGTTGGTGACGAGTTCGGAGACGACGAGAGCGACATCGTCGAAGCGTTCGTTCAGCTCCCACTGGGTGAGTGTTCTGCGCGTGAACTTCCGGGCGCCGCGCACGGCTTCGTACCGGGCGGGAAGGGCGCAGGAGGCGGAGCTGGAGACGGCCGCGGGATCGATCGGCGGAAGCCCCTGCCGTAACGGCTCGAGCATGGTCGATCCATTCGTTCCCATGCGAGGCACTCCCGGGAATCGCGGCTGTGACGCTACAACACGAACGAGCACGAACGAGTACGCAGGTGCGCGGGTCCATGGTTCCGAATGCGTACATCAGATGCAAGGGCAGATGCACGTGCACGCGCCCGTCCTGTCCGAACCCATGCCGGTTCACGCTCATATCTTCCCTGCGCTTCTTTCGCCCCCTTCCCAAAGGCGTCTCATTTCCGTAATCGAATGAGTACGGGGTGAAGCGTTTTGGTGGCAGAATCCGGGACTCGGGGTTCGGGGGTGCCCCGAGACAGCGATGGCGAAGGGGAGGGTTGGAGACGTGACTGCAGTGGAGTCGTGGGGCTACCCCCGGGCCGATGGTCCTGGCGGAGGGTCTGTGGTGCGCCGCATCCTGCTTGGTTCGCAGCTGAGGCGGCTCCGTGAGTCGCGCGGCATCACCCGTGAGGCCGCGGGCTACTCGATCCGCGCATCCGAATCCAAGATCAGCCGTATGGAGTTGGGAAGGGTGAGCTTCAAGGCCAGGGACGTCGAGGACCTCCTCACGCTCTACGGCGTCACCGACGAGGCGGAGCGCGCCTCACTGCTCGGCCTGGCCAAGGAGGCCAATGTCGCGGGCTGGTGGCACAGCTACGGCGATGTGCTGCCCGGCTGGTTCCAGACGTACATCGGCCTGGAGGGCGCCGCCTCGGTCATCCGGATCTACGAGGTCCAGTTCGTCCACGGCCTGCTGCAGACCGAGGCGTACGCCCATGCGGTCGTCGCGCGCGGTATGCCCGGCGCGCCGAGCGCCGAGATCGACCGCCGGGTCGCGCTGCGGCTGGAGCGTCAGAAGGCACTCGTCTCCGAGCGCGCACCCCGCTTCCACGCCGTCCTGGACGAGGCCGCCCTGCGCCGTCCCTACGGCGACCGGGCCGTGATGCAGGGCCAGCTGCGGCATCTGATCGAGGTCTCCGAGCAGTCGAACATCACCCTTCAGGTCATGCCCTTCAGCTTCGGCGGCCACGCGGGTGAATCCGGGGCCTTCACGATGCTGCGCTTCCCGGAGTCGGACCTCTCCGACATCGTCTATCTGGAGCAGCTGACCAGCGCGCTGTATCTCGACAAGCGCGAGGAGGTCGCGCAGTACGAACGGGTGATGGAGCGCCTCCGGCAGGACAGTCCGGGTCCGGCCGAGAGCCGGGACCTTCTCCGTGGTCTCCTCCAACTCACCTGACTGGCCAGTACGATGACGTGGCATCAGGCGAACTGGTAACTGCATCTCCATCTGCACCTGCATCTTCATCTGCTTCCGCGGCGGTAAGGGATCTCATGTCCTCCTTCTTCAGCGATCTGGCACTCCAGTACATCGATGGTGAATGGCGCCCGGGCAGCGGCTCCTGGGACATCATCGACTTCAACCCGTACAACGAGGAGAAGCTGGCCTCCATCACCGTCGCCACGGCGCACGAGGTGGATCAGGCCTACCGGGCCGCGGAGCGCGCGCAGAAGGAATGGGCGGCCACCAACCCGTACTCCCGCCGTGGGGTCTTCGAGCGTGCCCTGAGGGTCATAGAGGACCGCGAGGAGGAGATCTCCGACGCGATCGTCGCCGAGCTGGGCGGGACCCGGCTGAAGGCGGGGTTCGAACTGCACCTCGCCAAGGAGTTCCTGCGCGAGGCGATCCAGCTGTCGCTGCGCCCCGAGGGCCGCATCCTGCCCTCGCCGGTCGACGGCAAGGAGAACCGCGTCTACCGGCTCCCCGTCGGAGTCGTCGGCGTCATCAGCCCGTTCAACTTCCCCTTCCTCCTGTCGATCAAGTCGGTCGCGCCGGCACTGGCTCTCGGCAACGCCGTGGTCCTCAAGCCGCATCAGAACACGCCGATCTGCGGCGGATCCCTGGTGGCCAAGGTGTTCGAGGACGCGGGCCTGCCCGCCGGACTGCTGAATGTCGTGATCACGGACATAGCCGAGATCGGCGACGCGCTGATAGAGCACCCCGTTCCGAAGGTCATCTCCTTCACCGGCTCCGACCGGGTGGGCCGCCACGTCGCGACCGTCTGCGCGGCGAACTTCAAGCACGCCGTCCTCGAACTGGGCGGCAACAGCGCCTTCATCGTGCTCGACGACGCCGACATCGACTACGCCGTCGACGCGGCCGTCTTCAGCCGTTACGTGCACCAGGGCCAGGTCTGCATGGCGGCCAACCGCATCCTGGTCGACCGCAAGGTGGAGCAGGAGTTCACCGAGAAGCTGGTCGCCAAGGTCAAGACGCTCAAGGTCGGCGACCCGGCCGACCCGCAGACCCACATCGGCCCCCTCATCAACTCCCTGCAGGCCGAGGCGGTGTCGAACCTGGTCGAGCAGTCCGTCGAGGCGGGCGCGACGGCCCTGCTCCGCGGCCGGACCGAGGGCAATGTGGTCTCCCCGTCCGTGCTGACCGGCCTGGCGGCCGACTCGCCCGTCCTGTCGCAGGAGATCTTCGGCCCGGTGGTGCTCCTCGTACCGTTCGACGGCGAGGAGGAGGCGATCCGGATCGCCAACGACACGCCGTACGGGCTCAGCGGGGCCGTGCACACCGGGGACATCGAGCGCGGGGTGGCCCTCGCCCAGCGGATCCACACCGGAATGATCCACATCAACGACTCGACCGTCCACGACGAGCCGATCGTCCCCTTCGGCGGCGAAAAGGCCTCCGGCCTGGGGCGGCTGAACGGTGAGGCGATGGTCGAGGTGTTCACCACCCAGAAGTGGATCTCGGTGCAGCGGGGACGTTCCGTCTTCCCGTTCTGAGATTCGCGCCCCCGCAGGAGACTTGCGGACAGAAGCTGACCGCAAGGGTCCGTAGCTTGGGAGTTGTCAGGGCGGCCGCGGCAGCGGCCGCACCAGCTCCCACGCGAAGGCGGACATCATGGTCACTCACGTTCCCGCAGAGGCCCAGGGCGACGAGCGCGGCGCGCTGCTCGGCTTTGTGGAGGCGCAGCGCGGTGCGATCCGCCGGTCCGTGTTCGGCCTGACCGAGGAGCAGGCGGCGAGCCGCCCCAGCGCCAGCGAGCTGTCGCTCTCCGGTCTGCTCAAGCATGTCGCCGAGACCGAGCTGAACTGGCTGCGGATGGCGCAGCAGCGGCCGAACGAGAGGCAGCGGACCGAGGAGACCTGGGGGGACAGCTTCCGGCTCGTCGACGGCGAGACGATCCCGGACACGCTGGCCTTCTGGGACGGTGTGGCCAAGGAGACCGAGGAGTTCATCCGCTCCGTGCCGAGCCTGGACGACACCTTCCCGCTGCCCGAGGCGCCGTGGTTCCCGAAGGAGGGCCGGGTGTCCATGCGCTGGCTGATGCTGCATCTGGTCGAGGAGATCGGCCGGCACGCGGGCCACGCGGACATCGTCCGCGAGTCGCTGGACGGGAAGAACTCGTTCGAGCTGGTGGCGCTGGAGAGCGGCCGGAGCTGGGGCTAGGGCCTGTCGTTCGGATCTTGCCCGGGCCGTCGACCCCGACCCCGACCCCGACCCCGAGCCGGGGCCGTGGCCCGGGCCCGGACACGGCGCTCGCCGTACCCCTCCCTCATGCGTGCGCCCTGGCTCTGCCCCACGCTTGAAGCATGAGCGAAGAAGGAGCAGTGGCCCCGGTGGTCGTCCTCCGTGTCATCCCGGGTGATCCGCCGTTCCGTATGGTGGAGATCAACGGGGTCGCGGCGGGGACCGCGCGCGACATGCTGGACGTGATCAAGCTGGCGCACGACGCGGGACTGGAGCACGTCGATCTGGACGACCCCGCGTACGTGAGATGGGTCGGCGGCGGCAAGTACAAGTGGGTTCCCTAGCGCGCGTACCCTAGTCAAAGTTGAATAGAAAGGGTGCGCGTTACATGTCAGCGATCCGGCTTCTGGTCCTCGGGGCCGTGCGGCAGCACGGCCGGGCGCACGGCTATCAGGTCCGCAACGACCTGGAGTACTGGGGGGCGCACGAATGGTCGAACGCCAAGCCCGGCTCGATCTATCACGCGCTCAAGCAGATGGCGAAGCAGGGACTGCTGCACCCCCATGAGATCGCGCCGTCCACGGCCGGCGGCCCGCCGCGCACCGAGTACGAGATCACCGAGAGCGGCACCAAGGAGTTCTTCGCGCTCCTGCGCGAGGCGCTGACCTCGTACGACCAGAAGATGGACGTGCTCTCGGCGGGGGTCGGCTTCATCGTCGACCTGGAGCGGCACGAGGCCGTGGAGCTGCTCCAGGAGCGGGTGCGCGGGATCGAGGAGTGGCGCGCGACGGTCACCGAGTACTACACCCCCGAGGACGGGCCCGGACAGCTCGGCCACATCGGCGAGATCATGAACATGTGGGTCCACTCGGCGGACGCCGGAGCGGCGTGGACGCGCGGTCTGATCGAGCGGATCGAGGGTGGGGCGTACACCTTCGCGGGGGAAGGCGAGCCGTTTGTGGGGGTGCTCGCGGAGGGGCAGGAGAACCCCTATGCGACGGGCGTCCCGCACGAGGGCGATCGAGAGTAATCAAGCTTGACCAGTGCTCCTGGTCGCGGTCTTCCTCCCCCTGGCGGTACGGCGCTTCGCGCGGCTGAGCCGCTGACTTCTCCGTGGCCGGGGGGTGGTACCCCCCGGCCCCGCCCCCTCAGTGGTGGAAGCTCGTCGCCGCCGACTTGTCCCTGCTGAGGGGGGCGCTCTGGGCGCGGAGGTCGGGGAGGATGCGGGTCAGGTCCTCCATCAGCAGCGCCGACAGGTCCGCCGAGAAGCCGTTGCGGCACACGAAGCGCAGGACCGACAGGTCCTCGCGGTTCGGCGGGAAGGTGTAAGCGGGCACCAGCCAGCCGCTCTCCCGTAGCCGGCGCGAGACGTCGAAGACGTCGAAGTTCGTGATGCCCGGAGCCGTGGTGACGGCGAAGACAGGCAACTCGTCGCCCCGGGTGAGCAGTTGGAATTCCTCGATCGTCCCGATGCGATCCGCGAGGCGTTGCGCGACGTCCCGGGCCGTCTGCTGCACGGCCCGGTACCCTTCGCGGCCGAGCCGCAGAAACGTGTAGTACTGCGCCACGACCTGGGCTCCCGGCCGCGAGAAGTTGAGCGCGAACGTCGGCATGTCGCCGCCCAGGTAGTTGACCCGGAAGACCAGTTCCTCGGGAAGGTCCTCCGGCGAGCGCCACAGCGCCCATCCCACGCCCGGGTAGACGAGCCCGTACTTGTGCCCGGAGGTGTTGATCGAGGACACCCGCGGCAGCCGGAAGTCCCAGACCAGGTCCTCGTCCACGAAGGGCGCCACCATCGCTCCCGATGCCCCGTCCACATGGACCGGGATGTCCAGTCCCGTACGTTCCTGCAGTGCGTCCAGTGCCGCGCAGACCTCCCCGACGGGCTCGTACGACCCGTCGAAGGTGGAGCCCAGGATCGCGACCACTCCGATCGTGTTCTCGTCGCACAGCTCGGCCGCCGCCTGCGGGTCGATGTGGAAGCGGTCGCCCTCCATCGGGATCAGCCGCGGCTCCACCTCCCAGAAGTTGCAGAACTTGTCCCAGCAGACCTGCACATTGACGCCCATGACGAGATTCGGCCGGGCGCCGGGATAGCGGTCCGCGTTGCGCTTCGCCCACCGGCGCTTCAGCGCCATCCCGGCGAGCATGCACGCCTCGCTCGACCCGGTCGTCGAGCAGCCGACCGTCGTCTCCGGGGCCGGCGCGTGCCAGAGATCGGCGAGCATCGCCACACACCGCCGCTCCAGTTCGGCCGTCCGCGGGTACTCGTCCTTGTCGATCATGTTCTTGTCGCGGCACTCCGCCATCAGCACCCCGGCCTCCGGCTCCATCCACGTCGTCACGAACGTGGCCAGATTCAGCCGCGAGTTGCCGTCCAGCATCAGCTCGTCATGGACCAGCTGATAGGCCGTCGCGGGCGCCATCGGCCCGTCCGGAAGCTGGTGCTTGGGCGGCGCCGAGGTCATCGACCCGGTCGGATCGGCCTCCCCGTAGAACGGGTTGAGCGAGAGCCTGCGCCGCTCCGGGCTTTCCTCGCGGCCCGTTCCGCCCTTGTGCAGTGCCATGTCCGGTCGCCTTTCAACGCAGTGATGTTCCGTCGTCGTGGAGTTGCATCTGCGGCCGTCCGGTCACCAGCAGCCAGGCGGGCAGCACGGCGACGCACAGCAGCGGGAAAACGTGCGAGTCGGCGGCGAGAACGGCCGCGGTGAACAGGCTCAGCCAGCCCTGCCGGGTGACCGCCAGCAGGACGCCGAGCACCGCGCAGACCACGCCGAGCGTCGGATGCACCTCGGGTACGAGCGCGCTGACGCCCAGCCCGAGCGCGACCCCGACGAACACCGAGGGAAAGATCCGTCCGCCCCGGAACCCGCACGCCGCCGCGACCGTGAGCGCGGCCAGCTTGACCACCGCCATCAGCGCGAACTGCCGGGACGACCAGCCCGTGGGATCCGAGGCCAGCACCTTCATCTCGTCCAGGCCCTTGAAGAGCGTCAGACTCCCGCCCAGCGCCCCGAGCAGCCCGAGCACCAGTCCGCCCGCGCCGGTCATCAGTACGGGGTGCCGGAGTTTCCGGAACACGGCATGGACGCGCGGGAACGCGCACACGGCCGCCATACCGACCAGCGCGCCCAGCGAGGAGACCGCCATCGCCGCCGGCACATCGCCCCAGCGCGACCCCCTCAGCTCGGGCAGCGCGAGATCGAACGTCGGGTGCGCGATCAGTACGGTGGTCAGCGAGCCGGCCCCGCCCGCGATGAGCGGGGCGAACAGCTTGTCCCAGAGCGCGCCGGGCGCCGGGCGCGACGCCATGCTCTCGGTGATGATGAGCGCGGCCGCCACGGGTGTACCGAAGAGCGCCCCGATCGTGCCCGCGGCGCCGAGGCCCGCCCACAGCTCCGCGCTCGAGCCCCGCATCGCCTTGCGGCCGAGCCAGGCGGCGAGCGCGATGTTCGCTGCGGTGATGGGGTTCTCGGGTCCGAGGCTGACACCGCCGGCCAGCCCCAGCGCTGCGGCGAGCAGCAGGCTCGGCAACACCGCGGCGGGCAGCGGCGGGTCGACGAGCCCCATCGTGGCCGGATCGGGCCCGGCGTGCCCGGGCACCTTCCACACCACGAGCCCCACGGCCAGGCCTGTCGCCGTCAGCACGGCGATCACCCAGAGCGCCGAGTAGGGGCCGATGCCGAGTGCGTCGGGCAGAACCTCCCACAGGACGTCCTTGAGCTGGTCCGCGACCTCGGTCACGCCCAGCAGGATCAGGCTCGAGGCGACTCCGACGACGACTGCGGGGAGGATCAGCGGCAGCAGATCGCGCGCCGGGGTGGCCGGCGGGGCGTGCTCGGTCGTCGTCACGGGCCTCACGATAACGGCACAAATCGCCCGTAAGGCGCGCAAGTAAAGGGCTTGCGCCATGCGTGGCGTGAGGACCGAAGCCGTTGTGCGCACCCCCGGCCCGACCGCGGACCGCCGATGGTCCCGGTGGCGCCGTCACGCCCTGGCGATCACCACGGCCGTGCCGTAGGCGCACACCTCCGTGCCCATGTCCGCCGCCTCCGTCACGTCGAAACGGAACATGAGCACGGCGTTCGCACCCCGCGAGCGCGCCTGTTCGACCAGCCGGTCCATGGCCTGGTTACGGGTCTGCACGAGGGTCTTCGTCAGGCCCTTGAGCTCACCGCCGATCATCGACTTCAGGCCCGCGCCGATCTGGCTGCCCAGGTGCCGCGAACGCACCGTCAGCCCGAAGACCTCGCCGATCACCTGCTCCACCCGGAAGCCCGGGACGTCGTTCGTTGTGACGACCAGCACATCGGCCTGGGGGCGCTGCCCGCCGCCGTAGTCCTCAATACTCATGGCCACAGCTTTGTGGCCGTCCGTTCACCTCGCATCCGGAGAGGGCCGGTGGAACCCGTCACCACCCGGATGCGTTGATAGTTTTGGGCACTCGCCACGTCGATCGACCAACCACACAGGAGCCCGGACCTCGTGAACACCCTTGCGCTCGGACCGAGCTGGCTGGACCCGGACTATCTGATCACCACCTTCGGCCTGATCGGCGTACTCGTCATCGTGTTCGCCGAGTCCGGTCTGCTGATCGGGTTCTTCCTGCCGGGCGACTCGCTGCTGTTCACCACGGGTCTGCTGGTGACCGCGGACAAGATCGACGTACCGCTGTGGATCGTCTGCGCCCTCATCGTGCTCGCCGCGATCATCGGCGACCAGGTCGGCTATCTCTTCGGCCGCAAGGTCGGCCCCGCCCTTTTCAAGCGCCCGGACTCCAAGCTCTTCAAGCAGGAGAACGTGGAGAAGGCGCACGAGTTCTTCGAGAAGTACGGCCCGAAGTCGCTGGTCCTCGCCCGCTTCGTGCCGATCGTCCGTACGTTCACGCCGATCATCGCCGGTGTGAGCCGGATGAACTACCGCTCGTTCCTCACCTTCAACATCATCGGCGGTGTGCTCTGGGGCGCCGGAGTCACGCTCCTCGGTGCCGCGCTCGGCAACGTCGAGTTCGTCCACAAGAACATCGAGGCGATCCTCATCGCCATCGTGCTCATCTCGGTCGTCCCGATCGCGATCGAGTTCCTGCGCGCCCGCTCCAAGGGCAAGAAGGAAGCCGCGGCCAACCCGTCGGCCGACCCCCAGGGAGTCCAGCGCGGCCGTCACGCCAAGCGCTGAGGGCTCACCTTCTTTCGGGGCTCGGTTCGCATGGGGGGCGCCGGCTGAGGCCGCTAGAAGCCGCGCGTGCGCTTGGCCGCGCGGCGACGGCCCGCGGCGGCCGGACTGCGCAGGAACATCCGGGCGATCTCACCGCCCAGGTTCACCCCGATCGCGATGGCCAGTGCCAGCGCCGCCGCCCTGGCCAGCGACGCGAAGCCCTGGTCCATGTTGTTCTGCGCGATGTGCAGGACCCCGAAGTACGTGGCGCTACCGGGCAGCAGCGGGCCGATCGCCGCCGTCACGTACGGCAGCGACGAGGTGTGCTGGTAGCGCGCCAGGAGCTGCCCGAACAGACCCACCAGACCCGCCGCGACAGCCGTCGCCAGCACCGAGGACCCGCCCGCCGTCACCGCGATCGCCGCGTAGACGACCCAGGCGACCCCGCCGTTGAACGCCGCGATCAGCACGGTGGAACGGTCCTGCTGCAGCAGTACGGCGAAGGTCAGGCACAGCACCATCGACGCCAGGATCTGCACAACGGGCCGCTCGACGACACTGAGCGCCCCCTCGGGAGTGAGGTTCGCCTCGAACTGCACGCCCACGTACAGCACCGTGAGCACCCCGACGACGATCGCCACGAAGAAGTAGGCGACCTCCAGCAGCCGGGCCGAGGCCGTGATGTAGAAGCCCGTCAGCCCGTCCTGGACGGCCGCCACCAGCGCCCGCCCCGGGATCAGTGCGAACAGCCCACCCGTGATCACCGCGGAGGGCCGCAGGTCCGCGTGGAGCGCACTGAGAGCCACCCCTATCGCGGCGGGCGGCATCGCCGCCACCACGAACTGGTAGAACTCCGGCAGCCCGCGCCCCGCGCAGAGCCACGCCAGCCGGTCGCCCAGCATCGCACCGACCGCCGCTGCCAGGAACACCAGCGCCCCGCCGCCCACCAGCACGGACGCCGCGCCGGCCAGGATGCCCGCGGCGAGCGTGAGCACCCAGCCGGGGTACGGGTGCCGGTTACGGCGGATCTCGGCGAGCCGCCGGTACGCCTCGTCCAGCTTGACCTCGTGGTCGTCGCCGCTGATGTCGGCGACCAGTTGGTAGACGGCGGTCAGCCGGGTGTAGTCGGTGCCCCGGCGGCGTACCGTCCGGTTCGCCGTCACCGGGTCGTCGACGAGCGACGGCTGGTACGTGATCGACAGCAGCGTGAACGTGACCGTGGGCTCGCAGTGGTCGAGCCCGTACGAGCTCGTGATCGCGAGCATCGCCGCCTCGACGTCCTCGGCACCCTCTCCGCCCGCGAGCAGCAGCTCGCCGATGCGCAGCGTCAGGTCGAGCACGCGGGGTACGGCGGGCCCGGCCTCGTCGTGCCGCTGCACCGGCTCCGGCACCGGCCGCTCGCTCACCGGGATCCGCAGCATCGTGCGCATCCGGTCCTGCCACGGCGCGTCCTTCGACAGCTGGATCACGGGCATGCCGTGGGCCGGGGTATAGAGGGGCGGCGACTCCCGGGCGCGGTACGTGGACGGCGGCGCGAACGCGGAACCCTCGGGCTCGGCGAGGGGCTCCGTCGACAGGCCGTCGGGGACGGCGAACTCCGAGGACGGATGGTCCTCCTCGGGCGGCCCGGGCTGCTCCACGCCCTCCGGCGGGACGAAGGCGCTGCGCGCCTCGTCCGACTGCGGCTTCCGGTCCTCCGCAGGACCTTCCGGCTCCGCCACCACCGTGCTCTCTCCCGACTCTCACCGACGCACCCGTGTGCGGCCAGTATGCGACGGGCGGTGCACCCCGTGTGGGGTGCACCGCCCGTCAGGCCGACCATCAGGTCAAAAGGGCCGCGTCAGTGCGCGCCGCCCTGCGCCTCAAGACGCTTGTAGGAGGCCTCGATCTCGGCCTCGGCCTCGGCCCGGCCGACCCAGTTGGCGCCCTCGACGGACTTGCCGGGCTCCAGGTCCTTGTAGACCTCGAAGAAGTGCTGGATCTCCAGGCGGTCGAACTCCGACACGTGGTGGATGTCCCGCAGGTGCTCCACGCGCGGGTCGGAAGCCGGGACGCACAGCAGCTTGTCGTCGCCGCCGGCCTCGTCCGTCATCCGGAACATGCCGATGGCGCGGCACTTGATCAGGCAGCCGGGGAAGGTGGGCTCGTCCAGGATGACCAGGGCGTCCAGCGGGTCGCCGTCCTCGCCCAGGGTGTTCTCGACGAAGCCGTAGTCGGCGGGGTAGCTGGTCGAGGTGAAGAGGCGCCGGTCCAGACGGATCCGGCCGGTCTCGTGGTCCACCTCGTACTTGTTCCGCGACCCCTTCGGGATCTCGATGGTGACGTCGAACTCCACGGGTGGCACTCCTCCATGATCAACACATATGTCGGTGACGCGGCTATGCGCAGTGATTAAGTGTCCCCTACGCAGGTGTGTGATCGCGAAAGGGGCTGGTCAAGGGTGCCCGACAGAGGAACATGGCAGCTCACGGCAGGTGCGGCCGTGGTCGGCCTGGCCATCGCGGCCGCAGTGGTGACCGCGGCCGGCCCCTGGGACAACGGTCAGCGTAAGGCCGAGCGGGACCGGGCCGCTGCGCTCAGCCGTACAGGTGGCGCACATCACCAGCCGGCGGGGCGGGCACGGACCGCGGCCGAGGCCCCCGGGCCCGCGCCCGCGCCGAGCGCCCCCGGCGTCCTCTCCGCGGCGTCGGCTCCAGCGATCCCGCCCGCGTCCGTCGCCGAGGCCCTCGCCCCGCTGATGGACGCCCCGGGCCTCGGTGCCGTCCGCACCGCCTCGGTCGTCGACGTCGCCACGGGCAGGCAGCTGTTCGGGCGAGGCACGAGCACTGCCATGACGCCGGCCTCGACCGTCAAGATCGCCACGGCGGCTGCGGCGCTCTCCGCCACCGGTCCCGGTCACCGCATCCCCACCACGGTCGTCGCCGCGCCGGACTTCCGTGGGATCACGCTGGTCGGCGGCGGCGACCCGACCCTCGACATGCCCCGGCTGCGCGCCCTGGCCGACGGCACCGCGCGCGCCCTGCGCGACCGGGGCGTCAGCACGATCCGACTGGCATACGACATTTCGCTGTACACGGGGCCCGCTGTGCACCCCATAGGCCGCAACAACGACAACATCGCCCCCGTCAGCCCCCTGATGCTCAATGAGGGACGGCTCGACGACTCGACGAGCGGCACCGCGGACCGCAGCCAGGCCCCGGCGCTCGATGCCGCTGTCGCGTTCGTCGGACTGCTCAGCGAGCGCGGCGTCAACACGGAGGCGGGCCCCACCTCGGCCAAGGCCCCCGCCAAGGCCGTCCCCCTGGCCAGGACGTACTCCGCGCCGGTGTCCGCACTCGTCGAACGGATGCTGACCAACAGCGACAACGACATCGCCGAGGCCCTGGCCCGGCAGACCGCGATCGCCGCGGGCCGCCCGGCGAGCTTCGCCGGGGCGGAGGCCGCCGTCGCCGAACGGCTCAAGCGGCTCGAACTCCCCGTGGCAGGCGCCCGGTTCGCCGACGGCAGCGGGCTCAACCGTGCGGACAAGGTCTCCGCGGCCTTCCTCACCGCCCTCCTCGCCCGCTGCGCCGACCCCGCCCGCCCGCAGCTCCGCCCGGTCCTCACGGGTCTCCCGGTCGCCGGCTTCACCGGCACCCTCAGCGGGCGCTCCGCGGCGGGTTCCGCCGGCCTCGTACGGGCCAAGACCGGCACCCTCACCGGCGTGGACACCCTCGCCGGAACGGTCGTCTCCGCCGACGGCCGACTGCTCGCCTTCGCCTTCCTGGCCGGCGGCACCCCGTCCGCGGAGGCAGCCCGCCCGGCCCTGGACCGCCTCGCGGCCGCCCTCGTCCCCTGACGGGCCGCGGACCAACACCTCAGCGTGCCCCTGGATCTCCGAGACCCGCGAGACCCGCGAGACCCGCGAGACCACGAGACCGCGAGACCACGAGACCGCGAGACCACGAGACACCGAGACACCGGGGCCCTGGAGGCCCGGGTTCCGGGAGGCCCCGGATCCCGCAGACCCCGGCCGGAGGCTCGTGGCGCGGGTCAACACCTCACCGGGTGCCGGGTCGACAACGTACGGTTGACGCATGACGAGCATCGGTGGTGCCGAGATGGTCGACTGGAACCTCGCGGTCGCGACCGCGATCCGCCTCGTACGGCCGGGGCCGGACGTCAGCCGCGACGAGGCACGTGCCGTCGTCGCCGAGCTGCGCCGGCATGCCAAGGCCTCCGAGGAGCACGTCCGGGGTTTCACCAGGATGATCCCCGACGGGCACGAGCCGGAGGACACGCCGGTCCTCGTCGTCGACCGGGCAGGCTGGGTCAAGGCGAACGTGGCGGGCTTTCGCGAGCTGCTCAAGCCCCTCTTGGACAAGATGCAGGAGCGTCGCTCCAACAGTCCCGGCGGAGCCGTGCTCGGTGCCGTCGGCGGCAAGGTGACCGGCGTCGAGCTGGGCATGCTGCTGTCGTTCCTGGCGTCCCGCGTCCTCGGCCAGTACGAGACCTTCGCCCCGCCCACCCGTGAGCTTCCGGGCGCGCCGGGCAGCGGCGGCAGGCTCC
This sequence comes from Streptomyces sp. NPDC043870, assembly GCF_056435785.1. Lineage (NCBI taxonomy): Bacteria > Bacillati > Actinomycetota > Actinomycetes > Kitasatosporales > Streptomycetaceae > Streptomyces > Streptomyces sp. NPDC043870. Next base: position 72,217 of record NZ_JBWKDT010000006.1, on the reverse strand, counting down.
TTCTGGTCGCCCCCAACATCGTCCACGTCGAGCGCGAGATGGACGTCGCCCCGCACGACTTCAGGCTCTGGGTCTGCCTCCACGAGGAGACGCACCGCACCCAGTTCACCGCCGTGCCCTGGCTGCGCGACCATCTGGAGGGCGAGATCCAGTCATTCCTCGCCGAGACCGACGTCGACCCCATGACCGTCCTGGAGCGGATGCGCGAGGCCGCCCAGACACTCGCCGGCGGCCGCCCCGAGGGCGAGCAGGACGAGGGCCGCTCGCTCGTCGAGCTCGTGCAGACCCCCGAACAGCGCGAGATCCTCGGCCGGCTGACCGCTGTGATGTCCCTGCTCGAAGGTCACGCGGACTACGTGATGGACGGCGTGGGCCCCCAGGTGGTGCCGTCCGTCGGCGAGATCCGCGAGAAGTTCCAGCAGCGTCGTGCCCGCGGCGCCTCCCGCCTCGACATGGCGCTGCGCAGGCTGCTCGGCCTCGATGCCAAGCTTCGCCAGTACCGGGACGGCGAGCAGTTCGTACGGGCCGTCGTCGAGGAGGTCGGTATGGACGGCTTCAACCGGGTCTGGACCTCGCCGAACACCCTTCCCACCAAGGCGGAGATCGCCAAACCGGCGGACTGGGTCGCGAGGGTGCACCGCAGGGCAGAGCCGTGAGCGTCGTTGCGGCCGACGGCAGAGGGACGCCCCCCTAATCACCCATCCGAGGGACCGTAGGCGATGGGTAGGCGTGCAATGCTCGGGGAACGGCCCGGTTCTGTCACCATCGACGCACTCTGAGTGACCGAATCCCCCGTCCCGACTCCGATCGAGGCTCCCCCCAAACTTTCACGAAGGGCACCGGACATGGGTCCCCATCCTGCGGTCGCGGCGATACGCCTGGCGGTCCGCCGCGTACTCCACGACGTACTCAACGAGCTGAACGAACTCCCCCGCACCGCCGCCGGCGGACGGTCCGGGTCCGGGCAGAGCCCGGACCGGCAGCCCCTCGTGCTGGTCGCCTGTTCCGGCGGGGCCGACTCCATGGCCCTCGCCTCCGCCCTCGCCTTCGAGGCCCCCAAGCTGTCCGTACGCGCAGGCGCCGTCACCGTCGACCACGGCCTGCAGGCCGGTTCCGATCTCCGTGCCGCCGAAGTCGCCGCCCGCCTCACCGCCATGCACCTCGACCCCGTCGAGGCCATCGCCGTGACCGTCGGCCGCGAAGGCGGACCCGAGGCCGCGGCCCGCGACGCCCGCTACGCCGCCCTGGACGAAGCCGCCGAGCGCCATGGCGCAGCCGCCGTCCTGCTCGGCCACACCCGCGACGACCAGGCCGAGACGGTCCTCCTCGGCCTCGCCCGCGGCTCCGGCATCCGCTCGCTCTCCGGCATGGCCGCCGTCTCCGGAGCCGGCCGCTACCGCCGCCCCTTCCTCAAGCTCGACCGGCAGACCGCCCGCAAGGCCTGCCTGGTGCAGCATCTGCCCGTCTGGGACGACCCGATGAACGCCGACCCGGCGTACACCCGCTCACGACTGCGCCACGAGGGCCTGCCCGCCCTGGAGAAGGCGCTCGGCAAGGGTGTCGTCGAGGCTCTGGCCCGGACCGCCCAGCTCTCCCGCGACGACGCCGACGCCCTGGACGCCTGGGCCGCACAGGCGGACGAGACCGTCCGGGACGACGCCGGTCTGCTCGAATGCGCGAAGCTCTACGCACTGCCTCCCGCGGTCCGTCGTCGGGTGCTCCGCCGGGCCCTGGTCGCAGCCGGTTCACCTGCGGGTTCACTCTTCGCCCGGCATGTCGAGGAGGTCGAGCGGCTGATCATCGGCTGGCGCGGCCAGAAGCCCCTGAACCTGCCCGGCCGGGTCGAAGCGCGCCGCCAGGGTGGCAGACTGGTCATTCGGCAAGGCTGAGCCGGCAGCGGGCCGAGCGCCGGGACGCCGAGACAGAAAGCGACGCGGGTGAACGAGAAGGACATGGGCGCCGATCTCAAATCGGTCCTCATCACCAAGGAAGAGATCGACGCGAAGCTGGCCGAGCTGGCCGCGAAGATCGATGCGGAGTACGCGGGCAAGGACCTGCTCATCGTCGGAGTCCTCAAGGGCGCCGTGATGGTGATGGCGGACCTGGCGCGTGCGCTGTCCACCCCCGTCACGATGGACTGGATGGCGGTGTCCTCGTACGGCGCGGGCACCCAGTCCTCCGGAGTGGTCCGCATCCTCAAGGACCTGGACACCGACATCAAGGGCAAGCACGTCCTGATCGTCGAGGACATCATCGACTCCGGGCTGACCCTGTCCTGGCTGCTGTCGAACCTGGGCTCCCGCGAGCCGGCCTCCCTGGAGGTCTGCACGCTGCTGCGGAAGCCGGACGCGGCGAAGGTCGCGATCGACGTGAAGTGGATCGGGTTCGACATCCCGAACGAGTTCGTCGTCGGATACGGCCTCGATTACGCCGAGAAGTACCGGAACCTCCCGTTCGTGGGCACACTCGCTCCGCACGTCTACGGCGGCTGACGACGGCAGCAGAAGCACGGGAACCCGTACCGCCTTCCCGCCGTTGGAGCATGGGAAGGCGGTCACGGGTGACAATGCTGGGGTACCGTCCGAAGAACAGTCTTTTCAGTTAAGTCTCACAGCAGCAGTCTCACTAGCAGCATTTACCTACGGGCAGGAGGGACGGAGCGACACCGCTCCGTATGGATGGACGTGAAGCGATACTTCCGTGGGCCGGTCATGTGGATCGTGCTGGCCGTCCTCGCCGTGGTCGTGCTGATGCAGGTCGTCGGCTCGTCGGGCGGCTACAAGACGGTGGACACCGCCGAGGTTGTCCAGGCGATCTCCAAGAACCAGGTCGAGCAGGCCAAGCTGACGACCGGCGATGAGCAGGTCATCAAGATCGAGCTGAAGGACGGCCAGAAGGTCGACGGCAGCGACAAGGTCCAGGCGAGCTACATCGGCGACCAGGGCGTCGAGCTGGCCAACACCCTGCAGAAGAAGTACGAGGCCGGTGAGATCGACAAGGGCTACACGGTCTCGCCCGAGCGGCAGTCCCCGTTCCTCTCGGTGCTGCTCTCGCTGCTGCCCTTCGTGCTCATCGTCGTCGTCTTCCTGTTCCTGATGAACCAGATGCAGGGCGGCGGCTCCCGGGTCATGAACTTCGGGAAGTCCAAGGCCAAGCTCATCACCAAGGACACCCCGAAGACGACGTTCGCCGACGTGGCCGGGTCCGACGAGGCCGTCGAGGAACTCCACGAGATCAAGGAGTTCCTGCAGGAGCCGGCGAAGTTCCAGGCAGTCGGCGCCAAGATCCCGAAGGGTGTGCTGCTGTACGGCCCGCCCGGTACGGGCAAGACGCTGCTCGCGCGCGCCGTCGCGGGCGAGGCGGGCGTCCCGTTCTACTCGATCTCCGGCTCCGACTTCGTCGAGATGTTCGTCGGTGTCGGTGCCTCCCGAGTCCGTGACCTCTTCGAGCAGGCCAAGGCGAACGCTCCGGCGATCGTCTTCGTCGACGAGATCGACGCCGTCGGCCGGCACCGCGGTGCGGGCCTCGGCGGTGGCCACGACGAGCGCGAGCAGACGCTGAACCAGCTGCTCGTCGAGATGGACGGCTTCGACGTGAAGGGCGGCGTCATCCTGATCGCCGCGACGAACCGGCCGGACATCCTCGACCCGGCGCTGCTGCGCCCGGGCCGCTTCGACCGGCAGATCGCCGTCGACCGGCCGGACATGCAGGGCCGTCTGGAGATCCTCAAGGTTCACCAGAAGGGCAAGCCGGTCGCCCCGGACGTCGACCTCTCGGCCGTCGCCCGCCGTACCCCCGGCTTCACGGGTGCCGATCTCTCCAACGTGCTGAACGAGGCCGCTCTGCTGACGGCCCGCAGCGACAAGAAGCTGATCGACAACCACTTCCTGGACGAGGCGATCGACCGCGTCGTGGCGGGCCCGCAGAAGCGGACCCGGATCATGTCCGACAAGGAGAAGAAGATCACCGCGTACCACGAGGGCGGACACGCCCTGGTCGCGGCGGCCTCCCCGAACTCCGACCCGGTCCACAAGATCACGATCCTTTCCCGCGGCCGGGCCCTCGGCTACACGATGGTGCTTCCGGACGAGGACAAGTACTCGACCACGCGCAACGAGATGCTCGACCAGCTGGCGTACATGCTGGGCGGCCGCGCGGCCGAGGAGCTCGTCTTCCACGACCCGACCACGGGCGCGGCGAACGACATCGAGAAGGCCACGGCCACGGCCCGCGCGATGGTCACGCAGTACGGCATGACCGAGCGGCTCGGCGCGATCAAGTTCGGCGGCGACAACACGGAGCCGTTCCTCGGCCGCGAGATGGCGCACCAGCGCGACTACTCGGAAGAGGTCGCGGCGCTGGTCGACGAAGAGGTCAAGAAGCTCATCGAGACCGCGCACAACGAGGCCTGGGAGATCCTCGTCGAGAACCGTGACGTGCTCGACAACCTGGTCCTCGCGCTGCTGGAGAAGGAGACGCTCGGCAAGGAGGAGATCGCCGAGATCTTCGCCCCGATCGTGAAGCGCCCGGCCCGCCCGGCGTGGACCGGCTCCGCGCGGCGCACCCCGTCCACCCGTCCGCCGGTGCTCTCCCCGAAGGAGCTCGCTCTGACGAACGGCGCGGCGAACGGCGGGGGCCCGACGGTGACCGATGTCACCAAGTCCGCCGCCGAGGTGGTCCAGGACGAGCGTCCGGAGGCCTGACCAGGCAGTTTTCGTGCCTACGGGCCCGAGTACCGGAATGAACGCCGCACCTCCCAGGTTCTAGCCTGGGAGGTGCGGCGTTTTCGCGCCATTGTCGAAGCGCCATGTCGGAGCACAGGAACGAGGCACAGATGACCGACCCGGTGACGCTGGACGGCGACGGCACGATCGGCGAGTTCGACGAGAAGCGCGCCGAGGACGCCGTACGGGAGCTTCTCATTGCGGTTGGCGAGGACCCAGACCGTGAGGGGTTGCGGGAGACGCCGGGGCGTGTGGCCCGGGCGTACAGGGAGCTCTTGGCGGGGCTGACGCAGCAGCCCGAGGACGTCCTGACCACGACGTTCGACCTGGGGCACGACGAGATGGTCCTGGTGAAGGACATCGAAATCGTAAGTTTGTGCGAACATCATCTCTTGCCGTTCCACGGCGTTGCGCACGTCGGCTACATCCCGGCCACCACAGGCAAGATCACGGGGCTGTCCAAACTGGCGCGGCTCGTCGACGTCTTCGCCCGCCGCCCACAGGTACAGGAAAGGCTCACCACGCAGATCGCCGACTCGCTCATGCGGATCCTTGAGGCGCGGGGTGCGATCGTCGTGATCGAGGCCGAGCACATGTGCATGTCGGTGCGCGGCATCCGTAAGCCCGGCGCCAAGACCACGACCTCGGCGGTCCGCGGTCAGCTGCGGGACGCCTCGACGCGCGCTGAGGCGATGAGCCTGATACTGGCGCGATAGCCGGCTTGTCAGTGGTGCCCGATTACGGTCCCCGATCGGTGGAGTCGATCGCTGATCAAGGGGGATCGCGATGGGGCATGGGCTTCCCAGCCGCCAGACCGTCAACGTCGTCGGCGGTCGTCAACGTGCACGGGACATCCGTGTGGGTGACAGGTTGTGGACGCTGGACGAGGAGGGCACGGCTCGGACGGCTGTCACCGGGGTGACAGCCGTCAAAGCGCGTGAGGTGGTCGAGGCTGTGACGGACCACGCCACGTTCGTTGCCGCGCCGGAGCAGCTGTTGGGTACGACGGCTGGGTGCACGCCAGGGACGCTGCCGGGACCGTTGTTGCGTGGCCCCATGCGCGGAAGCTGCACCGTGAGCGGCTGACCATCCAACCGGGCTACGAGTTCGGGTACTTCATCGGCGCGACCTGCGCAGACGGCACCGTCGGCAAGAATTACGTTTCTCTCGTGGTGAACGACGAAGAGTTCGCATCACGGTACGCGGCGTGCCTGATGCCGCGACCGGGCTGCCCGCCCGCCTGGAGCCGGTCACACGACCGTCCGGGTGCAGCGTGATGCCCCAGGGTTCCGGGTCAGAGTGGTCTCGTCGTATCTCGCCGACGCCATGCGGCAGTACACGGGTGGCGATGCGCATCACATGCGGCAGAGCTTTCCACGGGTCGTGCTCCGGGACCGCGAGGTCTTCGACGGGTTCCTGGACGGCTATGCGGACGGTGACGGGTTCCGAGCCAGGCGCTGGAAGGCACGCGTGATCGTCAGCGCCAACGTTCCTTTCCTCGAGGAGTTGGCCGGGATCATCGGAGCGCGGTTCACGCCGAACAACAAACGGACGGGCATCGGCCTTGATGGTTTCGGACGCCTGGTCGAAGCGCGGGACGTTTCAGGCGGAAGTCCACCCACTGGAGCCGCGGGAATCGCAATGGGTCCAGGTCCTGGAGGTCCGCAAGCGTGCCATTCCGGTCAAGCCGTTCACCCTCTACAGCTACCGGCGACCCGTACCCGACTTTCCTCGTGAACGGGCACCTGGTCCGTGAGCCGTGGTGAGCCCGGATGGGGGCGCAGCCTCATGAGGCCCCCGGCGCCCAGCCGGGGTGTGGGGGCCGCCCTCGCTAGCGTGCCGGGACGTGGCCCGGGCCGTTGTCCTCGTCCTCGTCCTCGGGGAGTTTGCAGACCCGCTCCAGGAAGAACGCCGCCGCGATCACCGCGATGCCCGCCAGGACCGAGAACGCGGCGTAGATCGCCTGGTCCCGGCGGGCCGGGATGTCCAGGGAGCCGAGAAGGAAGACGCCCGTCCCGCCGTACATACCGCTGACGATCGCCGCGACGAGGGCGCTGGCCTGGCCGAAGACCACCGCGCGCGCCGCCATCAGGGGCTCGACGCCCTTCGCGCCGGGACGGCGCTCGCGCTGGGCGCGAAGACGGGCGCGAAGCGAGATCGCGGTCGCCGTGAGGACCGCGGCGATCGCCGCCAGGACGATCGGCGCGGCCAGCGGCACGCTCGGCAGGGTGCCGATCGAGTCCCACAGGCGGGCGCCGCCCCAGGACAGCACCCCGGCCACGGCGAAGAGTCCGGCCAGCACCCCGAGCCGTAGTTGCTTCACCGCGTGTCCTTCGTCTTGGGAGTCTTGGCGTGTCGGCAGGTCGTACCGTGCCGACCCCAAGAGCCTAACGACTACTCGGGCAGGCGGAGTTCCAGGTCGGCGCGCGCCGCGACACCCTCCCGGCCCACGCTCGCGAGCAGCTCGGCGACCGGCCCGCGGCCCGGCACCTGGGCCTCGGGCTCCACGTCGTGCCACGGGGCGAGGACGAAGGCCCGCTCATGGGCCCGCGGGTGCGGCAGGGTCAGAACCGGGTCGTCGGAGACCACATCCGCGTACGCCACGATGTCCACGTCGATCGTGCGCGGCCCCCAACGCTCCTCGCGCACCCGGTCGAAGGCCTCCTCGATGGCCTGGCCGCGCTCCAGCAGGGAGCTGGGCGGCAGGGTGGTCTTCACCAGCACCACCGCGTTGAAGTACGCCGGCTGGGAGCCGGGCTCGACGCCCCACGGCTCCGTCTCGTACACCGGGGAGACCGCCTTGACCCGCACGCCGGGCGTGTCCTCCAGTGCGTCGATGGTGCCCTGGAGCGTCTCCAGCCGGTTGCCCAGGTTGGCGCCGAGCGCGATCACGGCCCGTTTCGGATTGGACAGGGTGACGTCCGCCGCGTCGACCTGCTCGACCACAGCGGCGGGTACGGGCTGCACGGTGGGATCGCTCATACTCGGCTCCGGGTGATCGTGATGGTCACATCGTCGAACGGGACGGTGATCGGGGCGTCCGGCTTGTGCACGACCACCTCGACCTCCTGGACGCCCGCGTGCTTGAGGCACTGCTGGGCGATGCGCTCCGCGAGCGTCTCGATCAGATCCACCGGCTCGCCCTGGACGACATCGACGACCTCCTCCGCCACCACGCCGTAGTGAACGGTCTTCGCCAGGTCGTCGTCCGCCGCCGCGGGGCGGGTGTCGAGGCCGAGCACCAGGTCCACGATGAAGGTCTGGCCCTCCTCGCGCTCCCGGGGGAAGACGCCATGGTGCCCGCGGGCCTTGAGGCCGCGCAGCGCGACACGATCCACGCGAATCACTCCTGCTGTCGTAGGTCCTGCGCGCACGCAGCCGCGTGCGGGCGGCAGCAGTGCACTGATTCGAATCTACCTGCGAGCACCGACAACGCCCGCCCACGGGGGCTATGGACATAACCGTTGGCGACTGGTAGCCGCGCCTACCCCGCATGAGCGAATCGAACCCCCACAAGCCCGTTTACCCACTCAGGAGGGGGACTCGTCGTTCTCCTCGTCCTCGGATTCGGCAAGTACGGGTGACCCGTGGTGTGACCAGATTCTCCACCCGTGAGGTGTGCGGCGGAACACATTCGTGGCCACGACCAGCTGCCCGACGAGCGGCCCGAGCTCGCCCTCCTGCTCCGCCGGCCCGCCGCTGAGGATGTTCTCGGTACAGGTGACGACGGCCGTGTCCCCGGCCACACTGACCCGGACATCGGTCAGGAAGAACTGGATGTACTCGGTGTTCGCCATGATCAGGGCGTACGAACGGAGCACCTCGCCGCGCCCGGACAACACCGGCCACCCGGGATGCACGCACGAGATGTCATCGCCGCCCGCGCCGTCCAGCCAGAGCGCGGAGATCTCCTCGAAGTCACCGCGCTCCATCGCCTCGTAGAAGGCGGTGTTGGCCTCCTCGACCTTTTCGACGTCGGTACGAGGTGTCACAGTGCCGTTCCGATCGTCCCCAGAGCCGGCGTCTGGATGGGAGTACCCCCGGCGGAGGCAGGCGGCAGACCACCTGCCCTCAGGCACACAGGCGCGACTTCGACGGCTGTCTGCGGCTCGGTGGCCTCGCCTGCGTCGCTCACTGTGCTCTTCCGTTCGCTTCTCCGCCGGCTCGGCGCAGAGGTGCGGGTTTGACGGCTGTCTGCGGCTCGGTGGCCTCGCCTGCGTCGCTCACTGTGCTCTTCCGTTCGCTTCTCCGCCGGCTCGGCGCAGAGGTGCGGGTTTGACGGCTGTCTGCGGCTCGGTGGCCTCGCCGGCGTCGCTCACTGTGCTCCCTCTACGGCCCGGGCCACCCGTACCGCGTCCGCCGTGGCCCGTACCTCGTGGACGCGGACCGCCCACGCGCCCTCGTGGGCGGCGATCGCGGAGACCGCGGCGGTGGCCGCGTCGCGCTCCCGGGCGGGCGGCGGGGTCGCGGAGCCGCCGGCCAGCACATGGCCCAGGAACCGCTTGCGGGAAGCCGCGACCAGCAGCGGGCGGCCGAGCTCGCGCAGCGAGGCGAGGTGGGCGACCAGCGCGAGGTCGTGCTCTGCCTGCTTGGCGAAGCCCAGGCCGGGGTCGACGACGATCCGTTCGGGCGCGATACCGCCCGCGACCACCGCGTCCATCCGTTCCCGCAGCTCCGCGACGACCTCGGCGACGACGTCCGCGTACACCGCCCTGCTGTTCATGTCCTCGCTGAAGCCGCGCCAGTGCATGACGACGAAGGGCACCTCGGCGGCGGCGACGGCCGGGACCATCTCCGGGTCGGCGAGGCCGCCGGAGACGTCGTTGACCAGCACCGCGCCGGCCGCGACCGCCTGCGTGGCGACCGAGGCGCGCATGGTGTCGACGGAGACGGTGACGCCCTCGGCCGCCAGACCCCGTACGACGGGGATGACGCGCCGCAACTCCTCGTCCTCGTCGACCCGGGTGGCGCCGGGCCGGGTGGACTCACCGCCCACGTCCACGAGGTCGGCGCCCTCGGCGACCAGGTCGAGACCGTGCTTGACGGCGGCCGTGGTGTCGAACCAGCGGCCTCCGTCGGAGAAGGAGTCGGGCGTCACATTGACGACTCCCATGACCGCACAGCGGTCCCACTCCGGCAGGCCCACGGCCGTGCCCCGTCCGCGCAACGTACTCATACGACCAGCCTAGGCCCGTATGCCGGCCTCCTATGCCGCCGCCGCAGCGGCTACGCCGCGCGGGCCTCGTGTCCGTCGGCGGTGGCCGGGCGGATGTGGGCGCAGGGGCGGGGCGCGGGGGCCGGCCGGCGGCGGCGGAACGGGCGCGGCAGGGCGAAGGTCACGAAGCCCTCCGCCTGCATCGCGGCGAAGCCGATGCGCGGCAGGTCGCGGGTGTTGCGGAAGACCACGAAGCGCGGCTCCCAGCGCGGCCGGAACTTGGCGTTGAACTTGTACAGCGACTCGATCTGGAACCAGCGGGAGAGGAACACCAGCAATCCGCGCCAGGTGCGCAGCACAGGGCCGGCGCCCAGCTTCTCGCCGCGGGCGAGCGCCGAGCGGAACATCGCGAAGTTCAGCGAGACCCGCTCGATGCCGAGCTTGGGGGAGGCCTGCAGCGCGGCGACGATCAGCAACTCGTTCATGCCGGGGTCGGCGGAGCGGTCGCGGCGCATCAGGTCCAGGGACATGCCGTCCGTACCCCAGGGGACGAAGTGGAGGACGGCCTTCAGGTCGCCGTACGGGCCCGGCTCGCCCTCGTCCTGCTTGTGGGCGGTGGCGATCACGCTGTCGCCGTCGGAGGGGTCGCCGATCCGGCCGAGGGCCATGGAGAAGCCGCGCTCGGTCTCGGTGCCGCGCCAGTCGTCCGCGGCCTGGCGTATCCGCTCCAGCTCTCCTTCGGAGAGGTCACGGACGCGGCGTACGCGGGTCTCGTAACCGTTGCGCTCGATGCGCTTCACCATCTGGCGCACGTTCCGCATGGCGCGCCCGGTCAGCGAGAAATCCGCGACGTCCACCACCGCCTCGTCGCCGAGCTCCAGGGCGTCCAGGCCGGTCTCGCGGGTCCACACCTCTCCGCCGGTCTCGGAACAGCCCATGACGGCAGGGGTCCAGGAGTGGGCCTTGGCCTCGTCCATGAAGCGCTCGATGGCGCCGGGCCAGGCCTCGACGTCGCCGATCGGGTCGCCGCTGGCGAGCATCACACCGGAGACGACGCGGTAGGTGACGGCGGCCTTGCCGCTGGGGGAGAAGACGACGCCCTTGTCGCGGCGGAGCGCGAAGTGGCCGAGGGAGTCGCGGCCGCCGTGCTTGGCGAGCAGTTCGCGCAGCCTTGCCTCGTCGTCCTCGGTGAGCCGGGCGGCCGGGTGCTCGGGGCGGAAGGCCAGGTAGATGGTGGTGATGGCGGTGAGCAGGCCGAGCGCGCCGAGTGAGTAGCCGACGGTCCAGTCGACGCCGGACTCGTAGCGCACCGGTCCTTCGAAGCCGAAGAGGCCGTACAGGACGTGCTCGAGGCGGTCGATGAGGCTGGGGTTGCCGATCACCTTGCGCGGATGGGCGCTGACGATGACCAGACCGAGGCCCAGCGAACCCGCGCCCATCAGGACGAAGTTGGCGAGGGCCCGCCAGCGGCTGCTCGGGTCGGGCAGCGCCGCGAACTGGCTGCGGTGGCGCAGCAGAAGGGCGAGCAGCACCAGCGACAGCAGGACGCCGATGACCGAGTCCCGGTAGATGAACTGGGCGGCGGCGCCGGCCGGCAGCAGGACGATCGCGGCGCGCCAGGCACGCCGCTTGTGCCGCTTGAGGCCGTGCGCGAGCAGCAGCAGCAGGACGCCCGCGCTGAGCGAGAGCGCGGCGGCGAAGGGGCCGAGGGCGCCCGGGAGCACCTCGGCGAAGGCGTGCATCCGGCTGTGCCGGAAGCGCGGGAAGACACCTGCGGCGACGTCGATCAGGCCGATGAAGGTGCAGGCCGTGCCGACGAGCGCAGGTACGGATTCGGCGCGCGGGCCGCTGAGGATCCGGCGTACGGCAACCGGAACCAAGCCCGACTTATCCCCATCTATCGTGACAGACATCGCTTCCCGTGGCTCCGAGAGAGATCGTGAGTCCTCGGCCGCAGAACAGTCGGCCCGGACAATTTGCGCTCTCTAGGACGGGACTTCGGGGCGGCGGGTTCACTCGCACTCAGGAAATTCTCACGGAAGAAGCTCGATAGCCTCATGGGTCTCACCAGTAACAAGGTTCTGGCGCTGGCCGTCCTGGCCGCAGTTGCTCTCTTCGCCGCGACGATCTGGCTCTGGCCGCGGCTGTCCCGCCGCAGCTGGCGAGCCGTGCTCGGCAGGGTGGGGTTGCTGCTGATGACCCAGCTGGCACTGTTCGCCTCGGTCGGCCTTGCCGCCAACAATTCCTTCCTGTTCTACGGCTCCTGGGCCGATCTCTTCGGCCAGCAGCAGGACATGGGCGTGGTCGTCGACCACTCGGCCGGCGGCAAGCGCATCAAGGTGGTCGGCAAGCAGAAGCTGGACGTCCCGGGCGGCTCGCGACCGGCCGCAGGCGGGCAGATACAGAAGATCGTGATCCACGGTGCGAAGTCGGACATCAAGAGCCCCGCGTACGTCTATCTGCCGCCCGAGTACTTCCAGCCCGCGTACGCGAAGAAGACCTTTCCCGCAGCGGTGGTCCTGACCGGCTACCCGGGCACCGCGGAGAACCTCCTCAAGGGCCTCAAGTACCCGAGAACGGCTCACCAGCAGGCCAAGGACGGAAAGATGCAGCCGATGATCCTGGTGATGCTGCGGCCGACCGTCGCGCCGCCCCGGGACACCGAGTGCGTCGACATTCCGAACGGACCCCGGACCGAGACGTTCTTCGCCAAGGACCTGCCGGCCGCCGTGTCGGAGTCGTACCGCGTCGGCACCAAGCCGCGTAACTGGGGCTTCATCGGCAACTCGACGGGCGGCTACTGCGCGCTGAAGATCGCCATGCACCACCCCGAGCAGTTCGCCGCGGGCGCGGGTCTTTCCGCGTACTACAAGGCCGCCGAGGACCCGACGACCGGCAACCTCTTCCACGGGAACAAGAGCGAGCGGAACCGGGCCAATCTGCTGTGGAGCCTGGACCACCGGCCGCAGGGCGCCTCGTCGTTCCTGGTCACCACGTCCAAGGAGGGCGAGGGCAACCTCAAGGGCACCCTCGACTTCATCAAGAAGGTGAAGGCGCCCGCGCGGGTCTCGTCCATCACGCTCGACAGCGGCGGACACAACTTCAACACCTGGCGCCGCGAGATCCCGCCGGCCCTGGTGTGGATGAGCGGCCGCCTCAGCGCGGTGTAGCCGCCTTCACCGCCTTCACCGTCTCCACGGTCTCCAGCTCCACCTCGGTACGCGGGATGTCCTGGGCGTCGGCGTCGATGGAGCGGCGCAGCGCCTCGTGCAGCCGAGCCGGGGTCAGGACGCCGAGGAAACGTCCCGTCTCCTCCTTGTCGATGACGGCGATCCAGCCGGCGTCGTGCTGCAGCATCGTCGAGAAGGCCTGCTTCAGGGAGGCGCCGACGGGCAGCCAGGCCTCCATGCGGCGGGCATGCTCGCGTACGGAACCGCTGCGGGCGGCGTGCTCGGCCGAGATCCAGCCGTGCAGATTGTCCTCGTGGTCCAGGACGACGGCCCAGCGGGAGCCGAGCTTGCGGGGCAGCGGGTCGTCGAGGTGCACCACCGGGGGCTGTTCGAGGTCGCCCTCCTCGATCGGGGTGACGGACAGCCGCTTGAGCCCGCGGTCCGCGCCGACGAAGTCCGCGACGTACGGGGTGGCCGGGGCGCCGAGCACGGCGGCAGGTGCGGCGAACTGCTCGATCCTGCCCTGCCCGTAGACGGCGATACGGTCGCCGAGCCGGACGGCCTCCTCGATGTCATGGGTGACGAAGAGGACCGTCTTGCGGACGGCGGCCTGCAGCTTGAGGAACTCGCTCTGCAGATGGTCGCGTACGACGGGGTCGACGGCGCCGAAGGGCTCGTCCATCAGCAGGACCGGCGGGTCCGCGGCCAGCGCCCGGGCCACGCCCACGCGCTGTCGCTGGCCGCCGGAGAGCTGCTCGGGGTAGCGGTCGCCGTAGACGCTGGGGTCCAGGCCGACGAGATCGAGGAGTTCGGCGGCGCGCTCGCGGCCCCTGGCGCGCTTCCAGCCCAGCAGATGGGGCACGGTGGCGGTGTTCTCCAGGACCGTTTTGTGGGGGAAGAGCCCGACCTGCTGGATGACATAGCCGATACGGCGGCGCAGCTCGACGGGGTCGATATCGGATATGTCGTCCCCGTCGAGGTATATCCGCCCCTCGGTCGGCTCGATGAGCCGGTTGACCATCTTCATCGTGGTCGTCTTGCCGCAGCCGGAAGGTCCGACGAGCGTGACCAGTTCGCCGGCGGCCACCTCGAAGGAGAGGTCGTCCACGGCGGTGGTGCCGTCCGGATACCGCTTGGTGACGTGCTCGAATCGGATCATGGTTCCCCATTGTGACGGGTCACGGCGGGGCTTGTGTGAAGGCAGTGTTGCTGGAACGCGAAGCTCCTCGGCGATTGTCAGTGGCGGGGGATAGGGTCGGTATCCGGTCGAACAAGTCGAACGCCGGATCGGGGGTGGGGGCAAATGGCAGGTCAGGGCTGCCTGGTGGCGAACGACTGGATCTGCGGCGAATATCTCCGTTCCCGCAGCGGGGAGTTGATCGACGCGACGGTCCAGCATGTCTGGATCACCGTGGTCTCGGTCGCGATCGGGCTGGCGGTGGCTTTTCCGCTGGCGCTGCTCGCCCGCAGCCATCCGCGCCTGTCGGGCCCGGTCCTCGGTCTGACGACGGTGCTCTACACCGTTCCGTCGCTGGCGATGTTCTCGCTGCTGCTACCGTTCTTCGGACTCTCCGCCGCCCTGGTGATCACGGGCCTGGTGCTCTATTCGCTGACGATTCTCGTACGCAACATCCTGGCGGGCCTGGAAGCGGTGCCCGACGAGGCGCGCGAGGCGGCTCGCGGCATGGGGTACGGGCCGGGCAGGCTGCTGTGGGAGGTCGAGCTTCCGCTGGCCCTGCCGGCGCTGATGGCCGGACTGCGGATCGCCACGGTCTCGACGATCGCGCTCACCACGGTCGGCTCGATCGTGGGCCGCGGCGGCCTGGGCAACCTCATCGAGGACGCGCTGCCCAGCTTCTTCAAGGCACAGGTGCTGACCGCTTCCGTGCTCTGTGTGCTGCTGGCCGTCGCCGCCGATCTGCTGCTCCTGGGCGTGCAGCGCCTGCTCACGCCCTGGACCCGAATACGGGCCGCGGGGACCCGGGGGGCCCACTGATGGACGTACTGGCCAAGAGTTGGACGTGGCTGACCACGACAGCCAACTGGTCGGGGGAGAGCGGTGCCTGGCACCGGCTCGGGGAGCACCTGTACGTCAGCGGGACCGCCCTTGCCCTGGCCTGCGCCATCGCGCTGCCGATCGCGCTGTACCTGGGGCACATCGGCCGCGGCGGCGCGATCGCCGTGAACATCTCGAACGCAGGCCGGGCCATTCCCGTCTTCGCGGTGCTCGCGCTCTTCATGGTGACGCCGCTGCGCAGCGCCGGTTATGTCCCGACGATCACCGCGCTGGTGCTCTTCGCCGTGCCCCCGCTGCTCACCAACGCCTACGTGGGCATGCGGGGGGTGGACCGGGCGGTGGTGGAGGCCGCGCGGGGCATGGGGATGTCGGGCCGGCAGCTCTTCGTGCGGGTCGAGCTGCCGCTCGCGTACCCGATGGTCATGACCGGGCTGCGCTCGGCCGCCGTCCAGGTCGTCGCCACCGCGACGATCGCGGCGATGGTCGGACAGGGCGGCCTCGGCCGGATCATCACGGCTGGGTTCAACACGTACAACACTCCGCAAGTGGTCGCGGGCGCCCTGCTCGTGGCCGTGCTCGCCCTCCTGGTGGAGGCCGTGCTGGTGGGGGTGGACCGCTTGTGCAGTCCCCTTCGGAAAACCGTGTGACGACTCACTCCCTTGGATGGTGACCTGATGAGCAAGACCTCGCGCATCGCGGGTGCGGTTCTGGGCGTCGTGGCCCTCGTCGGCTCGCTCGCCGCGTGCGGCGGCGACAGCCTGGAGCAGGAGAAGGGGAGCTCCGGAGGCTCGGGCGGTGACGCGGGCGGCGGAAAGAAGGGCTCGCTCGTCGTCGGCGCCGCGGCGTTCACGGAGTCCAAGGTGCTGGCCGAGCTCTACGCCCAGGTGCTGCGCGACGCCGGATACAGCGCGTCGGTGACGACCGTGAAGAACCGCGAGCTGTACGAACCGTCCCTGGAGAAGGGTGAGATCGACGTCGTACCGGAATACGCGGCGACGATCGCGGAATTCCTCAACGCCAAGGCGAACGGGCCGAAGGCACCCGAGGAGAAGCCCGTCGCGTCGAGTGATGTCGCCGCCACCGTCGCCGGTCTGGAGAAGCTCGCGACGCCGCGCGGTCTGAAGGTGCTGCCCGCCGGAGAGGCCGTCGACCAGAACGCGTTCGCGGTGAGCAAGGAATTCGCCGAGAAGAACAAGCTCAAGACCCTTTCCGATCTCGGCAGGTCGAAGATCAAGGTCAAGATCGCGGCCGGTGACGAGTGCGAGGTACGGCCGTTCTGCGCACCGGGTCTGAAGAAGACCTATGGCATCGATGTGGCGGGCGTGGACCCGAAGGGCGTCGGCACGCCGCAGGCCAAGCAGGCGGTCAAGGACGGTGAGGACCAGCTGGTGCTGACCACCACGACCGACGCCACGCTGGAGAGCTTCGGCCTGGTGCTGCTGGAGGACGACAAGAAGCTCCAGAACGCCGACAACGTACTGCCGGTGGTCAATGCGAAGGACGCGGGCGCGCAGGAGATAGCCGACGCGCTCGGCGCGCTTTCCAAGGCGCTGACGACGACGGATCTCGTCGAGCTGAACCGGAAGGTGGACGCGGAGCGGGCGAAGCCCGAGGACGTCGCGAAGGAGTATCTGGAGTCCAAGGGCCTGATCAAGAAGTAGCCGCGGAAGGGCGGCGGATAGCGGAAGGGCGGCCGCGGACAAAGGGAGCCGGCCCGGCATGCCGAAGGGATGTGTCCTTGTGGCGAAGAGATTGCCGGGCTGACCCCCCATTCGTCACCTACGCACGGTAAATTTCAGGCCATGCCACGTGGACGCCACCGCCATTCCCCACCTCTGCACAGGCTCCTGCCGCCTTCCGCGGTCGCCGGAGCCTCGGTGCTCTGTGCCGCCGGCGCCTGGCTACTCGCGGATCCGGTCGTGCTTCGCACCCTGGTCGCGGCCGCTGCCGCCGCTGCGGTCACCGGCGCTGTCCTCATGCGCAGTTGGGACCGGAGCGCGGGCCGCCGCGTCGCCGAGCTCACCCGCGCCCGCGCCAGCGACGCGTGGAAGACCGAGGAGCGAATAGCCGAGCTGGAGACCGACCTCGACGAATCCCGCGAGCTGCGCGCCAAGCTCGACGCGAAACTCCGCTCAAAGCGGGTCGAACTGGCCGGGTTGCGCAACGAGCACGCCGCGCTGCTGCGGCGGTACGCGACCGCCGAGACCGAGCGGGCCACCGCGCTCGAAGGCCGCAGGCAGCTCGCGCTCGAAGCGGCCGCGCCCAAGGAGCTGCCCCCGGCCGGGTCCACGCCGACGCCGTCCGCGTATCTGCGGGCGGCCAAGGCGCTGGACGACCTGTCGCGCAACGCCGCGGCCCAGGAGGCCAGGCGCACCGTCGAGGAGGCCCGCAAGCGCGATCTGGCCGAGCGGGCGCGAGAGGCGGACGAGCCGCAGGGGAAGCACGCGGCGGTCGCCGGGGGAGAGCAGCACGCCCGCCCGTCGTCCGCCGTCCCCGCCACACGGGTGCCGGTCGCCGCGGCGATCGTCCCCTACTCCGCGCAGCGCCGTCGGGCACCGCGCCCCCAGGGCGGCTTCGACTTCTTCGGCACGCAGGCCGGGCAGGCCGAGCAGGCTGCGCAGGCCACCGCGACTGCCGGTACCGCAGGTTCTGCCGCTACCAACGGTTCTGCAGGTTCTGCGGGGAAGAAGCCGGTAGCGGCTCTCGAACCCGCCCAGCTCGCCTCGGTCCAGAACGAGGACCTGGCGGACGTGGTGGGCGAGGAGGCCCTTGCCGAAGCCGGGGGTACCGCCCAGGCGAAGCTCATGGGGAGCACCGAGGACCGCGCGGTGGGCAAGGTCATCGACCTGACGGCGCACGACGAGACCGAGCAGCTGGACGTGGCGGAGCTGCGCAGCGCGATTTCCTGACGGTGATGTCCTGACCGCGATGCCCTGACGGCGACGTCAGGGCATCGCCGTCCTGGCCGTGATGTCCTGCGCGGCGCGCGGCCCAGCAGCGCGCTCGGCTGACGGTCGCTACTTGTCGATGTCGCCGACGACGAAGAACAGCGATCCCAGGATCGCCACCATGTCGGCGACCAGCGTGCCCGGCAGCAGCTCGGTCAGGGCCTGGATGTTGTTGTACGAGGCCGAGCGGAGCTTGAGGCGGTACGGCGTCTTCTCGCCCTTGGAGACGAGGTAGTAGCCGTTGATGCCCAGGGGGTTCTCGGTCCAGGCGTACGTATGGCCCTCGGGGGCCTTCAGCACCTTCGGCAGCCGCTGGTTGACCGGCCCGGGCGGCAGCTCGGCCAGCCGGTCCAGACAGGCGTCCGCCAGCTCCAGCGAGTTGTGCGTCTGGTCCAGCAGGCACTCGAAGCGCGCCAGGCAGTCGCCCTCGGTGCGGGTGGCGACCTTCAGGGTGTCCTGGAGCTCGCCGTAGGCCAGATACGGCTCGTCGCGCCGGAGGTCGAAGTCGACGCCGGAGGCGCGCGCGATCGGTCCCGAGACTCCGTACGCGTGCGCGGTCTGCGGGGTCAGGATGCCGATGCCGCGGGTACGGCCACGGAAGATCTCGTTGCCGAGGACGAGCCGGTCGTACACGTCCATGCGGGAACGGACTTCGGCGATCGCGGCCCTGGCCCGGCCGGTCCAGCCGGCGGGGAGGTCCTCCTTGAGGCCGCCGACGCGGTTGAACATGTAGTGCATCCGGCCGCCGGAGATCTCCTCCATCACGTGCTGGAGGTCCTCCCGCTCACGGAAGGCGTAGAAGATCGGGGTGATTCCACCCAGTTCGAGGGGGTACGACCCAAGGAACATCAGGTGGTTGAGGACGCGGTTCAGCTCGGCCAGGAGCGTACGAAGCCAGACCGCACGCTCCGGGACCTCCATGCCGAGCATGCGCTCGACGGCCATGACGACGCCCAGTTCGTTCGAGAACGCGG
The DNA here is from genome assembly GCF_056435785.1 of Streptomyces sp. NPDC043870. Classification (NCBI taxonomy): domain Bacteria; kingdom Bacillati; phylum Actinomycetota; class Actinomycetes; order Kitasatosporales; family Streptomycetaceae; genus Streptomyces; species Streptomyces sp. NPDC043870. The sequence goes on along the minus strand of NZ_JBWKDT010000006.1, from coordinate 53,229 downwards.
ACAGCCAGTCGTGGCGGTTGGCCAGCATCACGATCTGCCGGTAGTCGCGCGCCTCGAAGAGCTTCTCCGCACCGCGGTGCATGTAGCCGATCACCGGCTCGGCGTGCTGGATGCGCTCCCCGTCCAGGACGAGACGAAGGCGCAGCACGCCGTGCGTGGAGGGATGCTGCGGCCCGATGTTCAGCACCATGTCGGTGCTCTCCGCCGCGCCGCCGATGCCGAACGTCGTCTCCGTCATGGGCGACAGTATCCCTCGCGGGGGTGAGTGGGTGCGGCCCCGCCCAGCGGGTGGACGCGCCCCGGCCGGGGCTCCGCCTCCGGGATCCGGCCTGTGCGGCGATCGAGGACACGGCCGAAGGGCCGTACGGGGCTCCGGGGACCCTCCCCCACAGGTCTTGCCCGGCCCGTCCTGCCCTACAGGTCTTGCCCCACAGGTACGGGAACGGGCGGGGCAGGAACGGGAGGGCCAGCTACGGGAACGGGCGGGGGCTTCGGCGGCGGGGCTCCGCTCACCCTGCCGGGACCGGCTGCAGCAGCCAGGTGAAGTCGCCGAGGCCGCCGCGTGCGGTCAGCTCGGCGGCCTCGCCCGCCGACGCCAGGGCGCGGACGTACGCCGTGGGGTCCGACGAGGCCAGGGCGAGCGGCGGACGCCCGCCCGAGACGCCGAGGCGGTGGAGGGCCTCGCGCTGGCTCACCAGCTCGGCGCCAGGCCCCGCGCAGGCGTCCAGGGCGACGTGCGCGGTGATGTCGCAGCTCCCGTCCGGCACGGGCTGGGTCTCGCGGCCCGAGCGGAAGCCCGTCAGCGTGCCGAAAGGCGGCCGGGTGCCGGCGTCGTGCGCGTAGTCCACGGCGACCGCGAGCCCGGCGTCCAGCGTGGCGACCGCGGCCGCCCACGCCTCGTCGCGCGGCCGGCCGATCTCCGCCCGCGCCCCGGGCCCGGCCATGGGCCACCAGCGGTCGAGCCACTCGGCGTCCGGCCCGGTCACCGGGTCCCCGAGGCGCTCCTCGCCGTCCGCGCGGACCAGGACGTACCGCGCGACGCCGGAACCGTCCGTCTCGGCGATGTCCACCGGGACGTTGTCCAGCCACTCGTTCGCGAAAAGCAGCCCGGACGCCCCGGAAGGGGGCCACTCGCTCCACTCGATGCGTGTGTCGAGACCGTCGGGCCGGGCGGCGCGCTCGACGGCGTACGCCCGTACCGGAAAGCCCTCGGGCAGCGCCGCGAGCACCCCGCTCAGCAGCTCCCCGCGACCCGCGCCCATGTCGACCAGCGCGACCTCGTCCGTGCCCGGAGCCAGGGACTCGGCGGTCTCCACCAGCAGCCGGGCGACCGCACCGGCGTAGATCGGCGAAGCGTGCACGGACGTACGGAAGTGCCCGGCCGGCCCCTCGGGCCGCCGGTAGAAGCCCGCCGGCCCGTACAGCGCGCGCTCCGTCGCCTCCCGCCACGGGATCCATTCGGCACCGCCCGGCCGGCCCGTCTCTTCCGCCACCTCATACGTCACGTGGTCCCACCTCATACGTCACGTGGCCCAGTCTCCACCTTGGGGAGTAGGCATCCCCCGACCGGATCGACCCTCCGGTTGACCCGTGGACCTTTCCGGCTTGCCTACGCTGGGTCACGTGCAGCGCCTCTACGATTTCCTCCGCAGACACCCGACGGGCGTCGACAGCTTCTGGGCTGTGATGCTCTTCGGGTTCTCCATGCTGTGGGTCGTCCAGGTGGATGTCGGGGCGGAACCGCGCGGCGTGGCCGCCGCCATCGTCCTGCTGCTGTGCCTCGCCGTCGCACTGCGCCGCCGCATGCCCGAGAAGGCGCTGCTGCTCGTGGCCGGCCTCGGCGCCGCCCAGCTCGCGCTGGACATCAGAGCCAACCCGGCGGACCTCGCGATGCTGGCGATCATCTACACCGTCGCCGCGCACGACGGACCGCGCTGGGCCTCCCGTCTCGCCCTGCTGGGCGGCCTGTCCGCGGCCACGCTCGCCCAGATCCGCTGGCCGGAGGAGAGCATCGGCATCGGCGGGCGGATCTTCTTCGGTGTCGTCATGACCGTCCCGTTCGCCCTGGCCTGGGTGCTCGGCGACTCGATGCGCACCCGCCGCGCCTACTTCGCCCAGCTCGAGGAGCGGGCCTCGCGGCTGGAGAAGGAGCGTGAGGCGCAGTCCAAGGTCGCCGTCGCCGCCGAGCGCGCCCGTATCGCCCGTGAGCTGCACGACGTCGTCGCGCACAACGTCTCCGTCATGGTGGTCCAGGCCGACGGTGCCGCGTACGTTCTGGACGCCGCGCCCGACCAGGCCCGGCAGGCGCTGGAGACCATCTCCAGCACCGGCCGCCAGGCACTCGCAGAGATGCGCCGACTGCTGGGCGTGCTGCGCACGGGCGACGCCCCGGAGAGCGGGGAGTACGTGCCGCAGCCCGACGTCGAGCAGATCGAGGATCTGGTCGAGCAGGTGCGGAGCGCGGGCCTGACGGTCGACTTCAAGATCGAGGGCACCCCGCGCCCGCTGCCCAGCGGTGTGGAGCTCACTGCGTACCGGATCGTGCAGGAGGCCCTCACCAACACCCGCAAGCACGGCGGTCCGGATGCCGGGGCGAGCGTCCGGCTGGTGTACTTCGACGACGGGCTCGGGCTGCTCGTCGAGGACGACGGCAGGGGTGCGGCCCACGAGATGTACGAGGACGGCGGCGCCGACGGCAAGGGCCACGGCCTCATCGGCATGCGGGAGCGCGTCGGCATGGTCGGCGGCACGCTGGACGCCGGGCCGCGGCCGGGCGGCGGATTCCGGATCAGCGCCCTGCTCCCGCTCAAGCCCGCCCACTAGGCTCACCACGCACTGAGACGGCTGACCACGCCCCCGAGACGGCTCACCACGCCCCCGAGACAAGGACTCCGTACATGACCATCCGCGTGATGCTCGTCGACGACCAGGTGCTGCTGCGCACCGGCTTCCGGATGGTGCTCGCCGCCCAGCCGGACATGGAGGTCGTGGCGGAGGCCGGTGACGGGGCCGAGGCGATCGAGATCCTCCGCTCGACGGCGGTCGACGTGGTGCTGATGGATGTGCGCATGCCGCGTCTCGACGGGGTGGAGGCGACCAGCCGCATCTGCGCCCAGCCCGGCGCGCCCAAGGTGCTGATCCTGACCACCTTCGACCTCGACGAGTACGCGTTCTCGGGGCTCAAGGCGGGCGCCAGCGGCTTCATGCTGAAGGACGTGCCGCCGGGTGAGCTGCTCGGCGCGATCCGTTCCGTGCACAGCGGTGACGCGGTGGTCGCGCCGTCCACGACGCGCCGGCTGCTGGACCGCTTCTCGCCGTTGCTTCCGTCGACCAACAAGGAGCCCCAGCACAAGGAGCTGGAGCGGCTCACGGACCGCGAGCGCGAGGTCATGCTCCTCGTCGCGCAGGGCCTGTCGAACGGCGAGATCGCCGCCCGGCTGGTGCTGTCGGAGGCCACGGTCAAGACGCATGTGGGGCGCATCCTCACCAAGCTGAGTCTGCGGGACCGGGTGCAGGTCGTGGTCCTCGCGTACGAGACCGGCCTGGTGCGGGCGGGCGGCGGCGCGGGAGCCTGACCCGGAGCCCGGAGCCCGGAGCCCGGAGCCCGGAGCCCGGAGCCCGGAGCCCGGAGCCCGGAGCCCGGAGCCCGGAGCCCGGAGCCCGGACCCGCACCTACCCCGCCTGTACGCGCGCCATGAAGTCCGCCAGCGCCGCCCGGACGTCGTCGGCGGTCCACGACAGGCCGTGGGAGGACACCGTCACCTCCGTCACGGAGACGCCCGGAGGGCCGCCGGCGGCCGCCGGGAACCAGCGGCGGAAGAGGGTGACGCCGGTGTCCTCCGCCTGCCGGACCCCCGCCTCGGTCAGCACCTCCGCCTCGTACGGCAGCCAGACCTGGAACTGGTGGGTGTGCGGCGGTTCCGGGTGCACCCGGAACCACGGCACCCCCGGCGCGTCCGTGAACCCGGCAGACAGCGCCGCCGCGACCGTCTTGGCATGACCGACGTACGACGGCAGCCGCGGCAGCTCGCGCTCCAGCCCGAGCAGCGCGGACAGCACCGCCGGGTACTGCTGGAACACCTGCCCGCCGTACCGGTGCCGCCACGCCCGCGCCTCCTTCACGAGCGACTCCGGCCCGGCCAGCACCGCGCCGGACAGCCCCTCCAGGGACTTGTAGAACGACACGTACACGCTGTCCGCGAGCCCCGCTATCTCCTCGAGCCCGCGCCCGAAGTGAGGGGCGCACTCCCATAGCCGCGCGCCGTCGAAATGCACCACCGCATCGATTTCGCGCGCTGCCTCCACCACGTCCACCAGCTCGTCCCACTCGGGCAGCACGAAGCCCGCGTCGCGCAACGGCAGCTCCAGCATCAGCGTGCCGAACGGCTCGTCGAGGGCCCGCACCTCCGCGGCCGTCGGCAGCCGCGGCTCCTGCGTCGGGTGGACCGTACGCAGCCCGCTCACCGCGCCGAGCGCGCCACGCTCATGGACCTCGGGATGGGCGAGCGGATGCAGTGCCACCGTGCGGTTCCCCGTGCGCCCCGCCCAGGACCGCAGCGCCACCTGCTGGGCCATCGTCCCGGTCGGGAAGAACGCCGCGGCCGGGAACCCGAGCAGCGCCGCCACCCGCCCCTCCAGCTCGGAGACGACACCGTCCCCGTACAAATCCACGCCCTCGTCCAGGTCGTGGATCGTCCCGGCCTCCGCCGCCAGGGCGGCCAGACGCTCGCCGATCCGGCCGTCCGCCGAGCCGCGCCACAACAGCCGGTCGGAGGCCCGCCACGCGGCGAGCCTGCGCTGCCGCGCGTCCTGCTCGCTCTTCTCCCCCTGCTCGCTCTTCTCCTCCGGCACACTCGCCTCCGCCGCCTCGTCGTCCGTCCCGTTCCCCGCCACGTGCCCCGTCACGTCCCCCGCCATGTCCTCCACCGGGCTCCCCGTCACGTTCACCCCCACCTGGCCCGTCACGTTCACCCCCGCGCTGCCCGTCCCGTTCTCCGCCATCCTGCGATCATCGCCCATGCCCGCCGTCCACGCGCCGTTGTCCACAGGCACCGCCCGGCCCGGACCCGCTGTCGCCTCCACAGCCTGTGGACAAGCGGAAGGTCCGTCGAAACGCTGGCGTAGCATGACGAAGAATCGTCCGGTACCCCCTGCGGACTGGAACGGAAGGCCGCCGCGCGTGAACGCACCACCACCGCCAGCAACACCACCGGCCCATGAGCCGGCCGACCCCAAGGACCGTCCGGCCCGCCTCACCGTGGGTGTGGTCGGGGCGGGCCGCGTCGGCCCCGCTCTCGCCGCGTCCCTGCAGCTCGCAGGACATCGTCCGGTCGCCGTCTCCGGGGTCTCCGACGCCTCCGTGCGCCGCGCCGCCGCGCTGCTGCCCGACGTACCGATCGTCCCCCCGGCCGAGGTGCTCGCGCGGGCCGAGCTGGTGCTGCTCACCGTTCCCGACGACGCCCTGCCCGGACTGGTCGAGGGCCTCGCCGAGACGGGCGCGGTCCGCCCGGGGCAGCTGTTGGTGCACACCTCGGGGCGGTACGGCACGGCGGTCCTCGACCCCGCCCGTCGCGCGGGCGGGCTCCCGCTCGCACTGCATCCCGCCATGACGTTCACGGGCACCTCCGTGGACGTCCAGCGGCTGGCCGGCTGCTCCTTCGGGGTGACCGCTCCTGAGGAGCTGCGGCTCGCCGCCGAGGCCCTGGTCATCGAGATGGGCGGTGAGCCCGAGTGGATCGAGGAAGAGGCCCGCCCGCTCTACCACGCGGCCCTCGCCCTCGGTGCGAACCACCTGGTCACCCTTGTCGCCCAGTCCATGGAGCTGCTCCGCACCGCCGGGGTCTCCGCCCCCGACCGGATGCTCGGCCCGCTCCTCGGCGCCGCCCTCGACAACGCACTGCGCTCCGGTGACGCCGCGCTCACCGGGCCGGTCGCCCGTGGCGACGCCGGCACCGTCGCCGCGCACGTGTCGGAGCTGCGCAAGCACGCGCCGGGTACGGTCGCCGGCTATCTGGCCATGGCCCGGACGACCGCGGACCGTGCCCTCGCGCACGGCCTGCTCAAGCCGGAGCTCGCCGAGGATCTCCTCGAGGTCCTTGCGGACGGTTCGCAGGGCTCGCGCGGAGCAGACGGCTCGCGCGGAGCGGACGGAGCAGACGGCTCGCACGGAGCAGACGGAGAGAACGACCGATGATCAACACGCTGCGCACCGCCGCAGAGCTGCACGCCCTCACCCCGGCGTCGCCCGCCCGGCGCGCCGTCGTCATGACCATGGGCGCCCTTCACGAGGGCCACGCCACCCTGGTGCGCACCGCCCGTTCCCTCGTCGGTCCCATGGGCCAGGTCGTCGTGACGGTCTTCGTCAACCCGCTGCAGTTCGGGGCGCACGAGGACCTCGACCGCTACCCCCGCACCCTTGAGGCGGACCTGAAGACCGCGGCAGAAGCGGGCGCCGACGCCGTGTTCGCCCCGTCCGCGGACGAGGTGTACCCGGGCGGAGCGCCACAGGTCCGGATCTCCGCGGGCCCCATGGGCGAGCTCCTGGAGGGCGCCTCCCGCCCCGGCCACTTCGACGGCATGCTCACGGTCGTCGCCAAGCTGCTGCACCTCACCCGCCCGGATGTCGCGCTGTACGGCCAGAAGGACGCCCAGCAGCTCGCCCTGATCCGCCGCATGGTCCGCGATCTGAACTTCCCGGTGGAGATCGTCGGCGTACCGACCGTGCGGGAGCCGGACGGCCTGGCGCTCTCCAGCCGCAACCGCTACCTGTCGCCCGCGGAGCGGGATACCTCCCTCGCGCTCTCCCGGGCCCTCTTCGCGGCCCACGACCGGCTCGCCGCCCAGCAGGCGCTGCGGGCTCGCGCCGAGTCCGCGCCGGCGTCCACCGCGCGTGCCGCCGCCCTCTCGGCGCTCGGCGAGGCCCGCGCGGCCGCCGATGCGCACGCGGTGGCCGCCGCCCAGCCCGGCGGAGGTGCCGACGCCGTGCGCGCCGCGGCCCGGGCCGTCCTCGACGAGGCCGCAAACGCGGCGCCGCCGCTCGCCCTCGACTATCTGGCCCTGGTCGACCCGGCCGACTTCACCGAGGTCCCCGACGACCACGCCGGCGAGGCGATCATGGCCGTCGCCGCGCGGGTCGGCACGACGCGGCTGATCGACAACATCCCCCTGACCTTCGGAGCTGCCTCGTGATGAGCACCGGTATGACGAGCAGCGGTACGGCGAGCAGCGGTACGACGAGCACCGGTACGACGAGCAGCGGTGTGACGAGCACCGGCATACGGCTGAACGCTCCGGCTCCCGGCTGGGCCATCGATGCCGACGTCGTGGTTGTCGGCTCCGGCGTCGCGGGCCTGACGGCGGCCCTGCGGTGCACGGCCGCCGGCCTCCGTACGGTCGTGGTCACCAAGGCACTTCTCGACGACGGCTCCACCCGCTGGGCGCAGGGCGGTATCGCCGCGGCGCTCGGCGAGGGCGACACCCCCGGGCAGCATCTGGACGACACCCTGGTCGCGGGCGCCGGGCTGTGCGACGAGGAAGCCGTACGCACGCTGGTCACCGAAGGCCCCGACGCGGTACGACGGCTGATCCTGACGGGCGCCCGGTTCGACACGGACGCCGAGGGCGACATCGCGCTCGCCCGCGAAGGCGGCCACCACCGGCGCCGTATCGCCCACGCGGGAGGCGACGCGACGGGCGCGGAGATCTCCCGCGCACTGGCCACGGCGATACGCGACGGCGCGATCCGCGTCATCGAGCACGCGCTGGTGCTCGACCTGCTGACGGACGACGCCGGCCGCACCGCCGGCATCACCCTGCACGTCATGGGCGAGGGACAGCACGACGGCGTCGGCGCCGTGCACGCGCCGGCCGTGGTCCTGGCGACCGGCGGCATGGGCCAGGTCTTCTCCGCCACCACCAATCCGTCGGTGTCCACCGGCGACGGAGTGGCGCTCGCCCTGCGCGCGGGCGCCGAGGTGAGCGACCTCGAATTCGTCCAGTTCCACCCGACCGTCCTGTACCTGGGCCCGGGCTCCGAGGGCCAGCAGCCCCTCGTGTCCGAGGCGGTACGGGGAGAGGGCGCCCATCTCGTCGACGCGTCCGGCACCCGCTTCATGGTGGGCCGGCACGAGCTGGCCGAGCTCGCCCCGCGCGACATCGTGGCCAAGGGCATCATGCGCCGCATGCAGGAGCAGGGCGCCGACCACATGTACCTGGACGCCCGTCACTTCGGCGCCGAAATGTGGGAGACCCGCTTCCCCACGATCCTCACGGCCTGCCGCAGCCACGGCATCGACCCGGTCACGGAGCCGATCCCGGTCGCCCCCGCCGCCCACTACGCCTCGGGCGGCGTCCGCACGGACCTCCACGGCCGCACGACGGTGCCCGGCCTCTACGCCTGCGGCGAGGTCGCCTGCACCGGCGTCCACGGTGCCAACCGCCTGGCCTCCAACTCCCTCCTGGAGGGTCTGGTCTTCGCGGAGCGCATCGCCGAGACCATTGCCGCGAACCGGGCCACACCCGCACCCGCTTCGGCCCCCGCACCCGCGTCGGCCCCCGCACCTGCCTCGGCGCCCGCATCCGGGCACGCCGCGCCACCCGCATCCGCGGTGTCCGCCGACGGCTGCGTACCCCTGCTCGCGCCCGAGGCGCGCCACGAGATCCAGCGGATCATGACGCACGGCGCCGGTGTGCTCCGCTCCGCCGAGAGCCTCGACGCCGCGGCGGAAGCACTGGAGGCGCTGCACCTGTCCGCGCTGCGCGACGCCGAGGAGACCCTCGCTGCCGGCACCCACGCCGGGGGATCCGGCGCGGGGGAGCCGGGCGCCGAGTTCGACAAGGCCGCCGAGCCCGGCGTGGAGTCCTGGGAGGCCACCAACCTCCTGCTCGTCTCCCGGGTCCTCGTCGCCGCCGCCCGCGAGCGCGCGGAGACCCGCGGCTGCCACTGGCGCGAGGACCACCCCGACCGTGACGACGCGGAGTGGCGCCGCCACCTCGTCGTACGGCTCACCGCCGACCGGCGGCTCGTCGTGCACCGCACCCGCACCGAAGCATTTCCCGCAACCGCCCCCATCCCCGCCCCGATCCCCACCGCCATCCCCACCCCCGACAGGGAGTCGCAACCGTGAGCACGCCCGAAGAACGTCCGGAGCCCGTGGACGTACCGCTGATCCAGATCGGCGCCCCCGCCGCCGACGAGACGGCCTGCGGCGACGACTGCGGCTGCGCCGACGAGGTGTACGAGTGCGGTCTCGACCCGGCACTCGCCGAGCTCCTCGCGGAGGCCGGTCTCGACCCCGTCCAGGTCGAGGACATCGCGCACCTCGCGATCGAGGAGGACCTCGACGGCGGCGTCGACGTGACGACCGTCGCCACCGTCCCCGAGGACTCCGTCGCCACCGGCGACTTCACCGCCCGCGAGTCCGGAGTCGTCGCGGGCCTCCGGGTCGCCGAGGCCGTACTTTCGATCGTGTGCACCGACGAGTTCACGGTCGAGCGCCACGTCGAGGACGGGGACCGCGTCGAGGCGGGCCAGAAGCTCCTCTCCGTCACCACCCGCACCCGGGACCTCCTCACCGGCGAGCGCAGCGCCCTCAACCTGCTGTGCCGCCTCTCCGGCATCGCCACCGCCACCCGCGCCTGGGCCGATGTCCTCGAAGGCACCAACGCGCGCGTGCGCGACACCCGCAAGACGACGCCCGGCCTGCGCGCGCTGGAGAAGTACGCCGTGCGCTGCGGCGGTGGCGTCAACCACCGCATGTCCCTCTCCGACGCGGCCCTCGTCAAGGACAACCACGTCGTCGCCGCGGGCGGCGTCGCCCAGGCCTTCAAGGCCGTCCGGGAGACGCTCGCGGCCATGGGCACCCCGGATCTCGCCATCGAGGTGGAGGTCGACACCCTCCACCAGGTCCGCGAGGTCCTGGACGCCGGCGCGGATCTGATCCTGCTGGACAACTTCACCCCGGTGGAGACCGAGGAGGCCGTCGCCCTCGTCAAGAACCGCGCGGTGCTGGAGTCCTCCGGCCGGCTCACGCTCGCCAACGCCCGCGCGTACGCCGAAACGGGCGTCGACTACCTCGCGGTCGGGGCGCTCACCCACTCCTCCGCGATCCTCGACATCGGCCTCGACCTGCGGGACGCCCCGGATGCCGGAGAGGCGCAGGACTGATGCTGCTCACCATCGACGTCGGCAACAGCCACACCGTCCTCGGTCTCTTCGACGGCGAGGACATCGTGGAGCACTGGCGCGTCTCCACCGACCCGCGCCGCACCGCCGACGAGCTCGCGGTGCTGCTCAACGGCCTGATGGGCATGCACCCGCTGCTCGGCGACGAGCTCGGCGACGGCATCGAGGGCATCGCCATCTGCGCCACCGTTCCCTCCGTGCTGCACGAGTTGCGCGAGGTGACCCGCCGCTACTACGGCGATGTCCCCGCCGTCCTCGTCGAGCCCGGCGTCAAGACGGGCGTGCCCGTCCTCACGGACAACCCCAAGGAGGTCGGCGCGGACCGCATCATCAACGCGGTCGCGGCCGTCGAGCTCTACGGCGGCCCTGCCATCGTCGTCGACTTCGGCACGGCCACGACCTTCGACGCGGTCAGCGCGCGTGGCGAGTACGCGGGCGGTGTCATCGCCCCCGGCATCGAGATCTCGGTCGAGGCCCTCGGCGTCAAGGGCGCCCAGCTGCGCAAGATCGAGCTGGCCCGCCCGCGCAGCGTGATCGGGAAGAACACGGTCGAGGCGATGCAGGCGGGCATCGTGTACGGCTTCGCGGGCCAGGTGGACGGCGTCGTCCAGCGCATGAAGCGTGAGCTGGCGGACGACCCGGACGACGTCACCGTGATCGCCACCGGTGGTCTCGCCCCGACGGTGCTCGGCGAATCGTCCGAGATCGACGAGCACGAGCCGTGGCTGACGCTGATCGGCCTGCGCCTCGTGTACGAGCGGAACGTCTCGCGTATGTGACGCCGACGCCGTGCGGAGCGCCGCTACGGCACGCCGCACGGAATGCCGGGGGGACGGGCCGCCGCGCCACGGGTGTCACGTTAAACGAATTTTGTCCGATTAGCGCGTACTGTCGGCCCATGCCCACGCCATACGGATCCCGTGGTGGCATGGCGTTCAGTGCGGAGGAACTGCGTGTGCTCCGCCGCGCCCTCGCCATCGCCCTCAGCCCCGCCCAGCCCCGCGAGAACGTCGTCCAGGACTGCCTGCGACTCGCCCAGTCCGTGGACGAGGCCGTCCTCGAGGCGGGCCGGCTGCGCGCGTTCCTCCTCGCCGACCTGGCCCGCTATCGCGATGCCCTCCCCGGCTCGGCCGCCGGCTACCTGGAGCTCCTCCAGGACGCCCTGGCCGCGGGGTACGACCCCGCCCCCGAGGACCTCGCGGCCCTGCGCTCCCTGCGCCGCACACCCGTCGGTGCCGCGCTGCTGGCGCGCTGCCAGGATCTGGCCGAGCAATCGGTGCGAGCCCGTCTCGACGGCCGTGGCGCCGCCCTTGCCGCCGCGTCGCCGGCCCCGCGCGTCCGGCTGCTGGCCCTCCCCGGCGGCCGGGCCGCCGCCGGTGACAAGCCGGAGCCCCGCCCGGCGGCCCCGAAGCCCGGGCCCGCGCCCGCGCCGAGGCCGGACCGCCCGATCCCCACGCCGGGTGAGGTCTTCCCGCCACGCCGACGCCCCGTGCCCCCGTCGGAGAAGCGGGCCGCCGGATAGCTACTCTGGAGGGCATGGACTACGTATCCGCGCTCCTGCCCCCCGTGGTGATGGCCGTCTTCTTCATCGGCCTCGTCGTGACCATCGTCAAGAGTCAGGGCGGCCCGAACAAGGCCAAGGAGGACGCCGCCGTGGACGCGGCGATCGCCCGCGCGGAGGCGGCCCGCCAGTCCACCCCGGCGGACCGCCCCTCCGAGGCCTGACACCGGCGGCGCCGGCGCCGCCGGCAACTCGGGCCCGGTTGGTCCCTGCTTCTTCCAGGACGTACGGCTCAATACAGCTGTACGTCCTTTTTCGTACCCGAACTACGTCAATAACCAGCCATTCAGACATCTCCGACTATGGTGGCGATGTGCCCCGTCAATTGGGAGAGCTCGAAGACGCCGTCATGACGCGCATCTGGCAATGGAACCGCCCGGTGACCGTGCGCGAAGTCCTGGAAGATCTCCAGCAGGAACGGTCCATCGCCTACACCACCGTCATGACCGTAATGGACAATCTCCATCAGAAGGGCTGGGTGCGCAGGGAAGTCGAAGGCCGCGCCTATCGATATACCGCCGTCTCCACCAGGGCCGCCTACTCGGCCGCACTGATGAACGAAGCCTGGTCGAAGAGTGACAACCCCGCCGCGGCACTTGTCGCCTTCTTCGGGATGATGTCGGCGGAGCAGCGCCAGGCACTCCAGGACGCGATCCGCGTCGTTCAGCGCGACACCGCGGAAGACGCTCCCGAAGTGCACCAGGAACGTTCTCTCGAACAGGACACCGAGGGCGCCGAGGGCGCGGACGGAGCGGGACGATAGCGTCCGGTCATGTCGTCAGCGCATCCGCTTCCCAATGCCGCAGCAAATGCCGTCACCGTCCGGCGGGCCAGGACCAGCGATGTAGCGGCGGTACGCCGTCTCGTCGACCCTTACGTGAGCGAAGGCATCCTGCTCGACAAAGCCACCGTGACGCTTTACGAGGACATCCAGGAGTTCTGGGTCGCGGAACGCGACACGGACGCCCGAGTGGTCGGCTGCGGCGCGCTCCACGTGATGTGGGAAGACCTCGCGGAAGTACGTACTCTCGCCGTGGACCCCCAGTTCCGCGGCTTCGGCGTCGGTCATCAGGTGCTGGGGCAGCTGCTGCACACGGCCCGCTGGCTCGGTGTGCGCCGGGTATTCTGCCTCACCTTCGAAGTCGACTTCTTCGCGAAGCACGGGTTCGTGGAGATCGGTGAGACTCCGGTCGACGGAGATGTCTACAGCGAGCTGCTGCGTTCCTATGACGAGGGCGTCGCCGAGTTCCTCGGTCTCGAACGAGTGAAGCCGAACACCTTGGGCAACAGTCGGATGCTTCTGCACCTGTGATCGCCGCATCGACGGGAAGCTGTACGGAACCCCGGACTGAACCCCGTACGGAACCCCGGACTGAACCCCGTACGGAACCCCGGACTGAACCCCGGACTGAACCCCCGGCGGAACCCTATGTCCGAATCGCGCACGTTTCCCGCGTTCTCAGGGTTCTGAACCTCTGCCAGGGGTTTGTGTTTTCCAGAGAAAAGCGGTTTCCTTTCCGCGTACTGCATTTTCGATGAAAGGAAATCCGGTGGCACAGAAGGTTCAGGTCCTTCTTGTCGACGACCTCGACGGCGGCGAGGCGGACGAGACCGTGACGTTCGCTCTGGACGGCAAGACCTACGAGATCGACCTCACCACCGCCAATGCGGACAAGCTCCGTGGCCTGCTCGAGCCCTACACCAAGGGTGGCCGGCGTACTGGCGGTCGTGCCGCGACCGGCCGTGGAAAGGGCCGCGTCGCCGCAGCGACGGGCAACAAGGACACTGCCGAGATCCGCAAGTGGGCGAAGGAGAACGGCTACAGCGTCAACGACCGCGGTCGTGTTCCCGCCGAGATCCGCGAGGCTTACGAGAAGGCCAACGGCTGAGCATTCGCATGCGGCCCAGCCGCATTCGTACGCACCAAACGGGCCCGGTGGCAGGCATTCGCCGCCGCGTCCACCAGCCGTACGAGGTCGGGGGTGCCCCCACCGCCCCCGGGTCCGGCACCGCGTCCGACGGGGGCGAACGCGGGCAGTGACGGCTCCACCTCGTGTCCCGGCTCCGGGGGCCGCACCCACACAGCGGCCCCCTGGGGGACAGGTGGGGCAAGGGGGACGGCGCGTCCCGGTGGCGCCGGTGCGGCCATCGAGCCGCCCGGGCCGAGGGCCGTCAGATCGAGGCCGATCCCGCCCCACTCCAGCCAGTCCAGCAGGCCTGGCAGCTCTTCCGCGCCGCCGGCGGCCACCAGCAGCCGCATCCTGCTCCCCGCGAGGGCGACCGGCCCGGTCCGTTCGTACCGCTTCAGCAGCGCGAAGCCCGCGTCGGCCGGCAGCTCGAGCACATCGAACCGCAGCCCGGTGAGCAGCTGCACCGGCGGCCCGTCGCCCGTCGCCCACCCGAGCTCGTGCTCGTACCACCGCGCGGTGCCGCCGTCGAGCGGCATACGGGGTGACGGGAGAGTGAAGGCCATACCCCGGGAACTCCCGAGTCCGCCCGATAGTTACGCATCGTTGAGGGATGGTCGCTCACAGTGGCCGAAAGGGCGGTGCGGGGGGTGGACCGGGAGCGCAAGGATGTTCGCCCGTAGCGGAGGGAACCGGCGTGCGCCGCATGGAGTGTCACTGCTGGCGGGTAAGACATCCCTAGTGGGGACGGGCGACACGCATGGTTTGGAGTCTCACGTTCGCCATCGGCGTACAGATGGCGCGGGTATCTGCCTGGCCTGCGGGAACATCGTCTCGCACCATCAAGTTAGGGCTGTTGTCGGCGTTCGGGGCAGGAGGCCATCGACGGGTGTCGGCAGTTGGAATGAGCGGTCCCCGCTTGCGGGACTAAGCTGCGGAAGGACAGGGAGGGGATCGACCCCTAACTGACTGACCGCTCTGAGGAGCGATTAACGATGTTCGAGAGGTTCACCGACCGCGCGCGGCGGGTTGTCGTCCTGGCTCAGGAAGAAGCCCGGATGCTCAACCACAACTACATCGGCACCGAGCACATCCTCCTGGGCCTTATCCACGAGGGTGAGGGTGTCGCCGCTAAGGCCCTGGAGAGCCTCGGGATTTCGCTCGAGGCGGTCCGCCAGCAGGTGGAGGAGATCATCGGCCAGGGCCAGCAGGCCCCGTCCGGGCACATTCCCTTCACCCCCCGTGCCAAGAAGGTCCTGGAGCTGTCGCTCCGAGAGGCTCTTCAGCTGGGCCACAACTACATCGGCACGGAGCACATCCTGCTCGGCCTGATCCGCGAGGGCGAGGGCGTCGCGGCCCAGGTCCTCGTGAAGCTCGGCGCCGATCTCAACCGGGTGCGGCAGCAGGTCATCCAGCTGCTCTCCGGTTACCAGGGCAAGGAAGCCGCCACGGCAGGCGGCCCGGCCGAGGGCACGCCTTCGACCTCCCTCGTCCTCGACCAGTTCGGCCGGAATCTCACCCAGGCCGCTCGTGAGTCCAAGCTCGACCCGGTCATCGGGCGCGAGAAGGAGATCGAGCGGGTCATGCAGGTGCTGTCCCGCCGGACCAAGAACAACCCGGTGCTCATCGGCGAGCCCGGCGTCGGCAAGACGGCGGTCGTCGAGGGCCTGGCGCAGGCCATCGTCAAGGGCGAGGTGCCCGAGACCCTCAAGGACAAGCACCTCTACACCCTGGACCTGGGCGCGCTGGTCGCCGGTTCCCGTTACCGCGGTGACTTCGAGGAGCGCCTGAAGAAGGTGCTCAAGGAGATCCGCACCCGCGGCGACATCATCCTGTTCATCGACGAGCTCCACACCCTGGTGGGTGCGGGTGCCGCCGAGGGCGCGATCGACGCAGCCTCGATCCTCAAGCCGATGCTGGCCCGGGGCGAGCTGCAGACCATCGGTGCGACGACGCTCGACGAGTACCGCAAGCACCTGGAGAAGGACGCGGCCCTGGAGCGCCGCTTCCAGCCCATCCAGGTCGCGGAGCCGTCGCTGCCGCACACCATCGAGATCCTCAAGGGCCTGCGCGACCGCTACGAGGCCCACCACCGGGTCTCCATCACCGACGAGGCCCTCGTCCAGGCCGCGACCCTGGCCGACCGGTACATCTCGGACCGCTTCCTCCCGGACAAGGCGATCGACCTGATCGACGAGGCCGGCTCCCGGATGCGGATCCGCCGGATGACCGCGCCGCCGGACCTCCGCGAGTTCGACGAGAAGATCGCCGGTGTCCGCCGGGACAAGGAGTCCGCGATCGACTCCCAGGACTTCGAGAAGGCAGCTTCCCTCCGCGACAAGGAGAAGCAGCTGCTGGCGGCGAAGGCCAAGCGGGAGAAGGAGTGGAAGGCCGGCGACATGGATGTCGTCGCCGAGGTCGACGGCGAGCTGATCGCCGAGGTCCTCGCCACGGCCACCGGTATCCCGGTCTTCAAGCTGACGGAGGAGGAGTCCTCCCGTCTGCTCCGTATGGAGGACGAGCTCCACAAGCGCGTCATCGGTCAGAAGGACGCCATCAAGGCGCTGTCCCAGGCGATCCGGCGTACCCGCGCCGGTCTGAAGGACCCGAAGCGCCCCGGTGGCTCGTTCATCTTCGCCGGCCCGTCCGGCGTCGGTAAGACCGAGCTCTCCAAGACGCTCGCCGAATTCCTCTTCGGCGACGAGGACGCGCTGATCTCCCTCGACATGTCGGAGTTCAGCGAGAAGCACACGGTTTCCCGTCTCTTCGGCTCCCCGCCCGGATACGTGGGTTACGAAGAGGGCGGCCAGCTCACCGAGAAGGTGCGCCGGAAGCCGTTCTCCGTCGTCCTCTTCGACGAGGTCGAGAAGGCCCACCCCGATATCTTCAATTCCCTTCTCCAGATCCTGGAGGACGGTCGCCTGACCGATTCCCAGGGCCGGGTCGTGGACTTCAAGAACACGGTCATCATCATGACGACCAACCTCGGGACCCGGGACATCTCCAAGGGCTTCAACCTGGGCTTCGCCGCCCAGGGCGACGTCAAGTCCGGCTACGAGCGGATGAAGGCGAAGGTCAACGAAGAGCTGAAGCAGCACTTCCGGCCGGAGTTCCTGAACCGTGTCGACGACACGGTCGTCTTCCACCAGCTGACCGAGGACGACATCATCCAGATCGTCGACCTCATGATCGCCAAGGTGGACGAGCGGCTGAAGGACCGCGACATGGGCATCGAGCTCAGCTCGACCGCCAAGTCGCTCCTGGCGAAGAAGGGCTACGACCCCGTGCTGGGCGCCCGTCCGCTGCGCCGGACGATCCAGCGTGAGATCGAGGACGTGCTGTCGGAGAAGATCCTCTTCGGCGAGCTCCGCCCCGGTCACATCGTGGTCGTCGACACCGAGGGCGAGGGTGAGGAGAAGAAGTTCACCTTCCGCGGTGAGGAGAAGTCGGCCCTGCCGGACGTCCCGCCGATCGAGTCGGCCGCGGGTGGCAGCACCGGACCGAACCTGTCGAAGGACGCGTAACGCGTTCTGAACGCGCAGAGGGGCTGCCCCGGACCTTCAGGTCCGGGGCAGCCCCTTTTGTGTTCCGCGGTCACGAGCGGGCGTATCACGGCCCCGACCGTGTCTTCCGTACGGTCCGGGCCACCGGCTTCAGCAGAACTTCGGCTTCTGCCAGGCGCATTCGAGTTCGGCGGGCGCCGCAGGTGCGCCGCCCCGCAGGCGCGGAACCGGCACGGCGGCGATCGTGCCATCGGCCGTGTCGGACTTGGCCAGGGTCACCACGATCGCGTCCTCGACGCTCTTCACGGAGGAGGCGAGGTAGTTGTTGAGCACGATGCTGTAGACGAGTTCGCGGCCGCCGGCGTCGGTGACGTACCCGGAGAGGGCCGAGGCGCCGGTCAGCGAGCCCGTCTTGGCGCGGGTGTTGAGGGCGGCCGGGGTGTTGCACATGCGGGTGCGCAGGGTGCCGCCGATGGCGCGGTCCGGGTTGCAGGCGACGGGCAGTGAGGCGTACCAGTCGGCGTACCAGGGCGCGTCGCGGACGGCCAGCAGGAGACGGGCGAGCTGGTCGGCGGGGAAGACGTTCATCCGGGACAGGCCCGAGCCGTCGACCTGGCGGAGCTGCGCCGCGTCCACGCCTTCCTTCTTCAGATAGCCGTCGATGGCGGCGAGGCCCGCGCTCCAGGTCCCGCGTCCGGCGGTCTCGTATCCGATCGTCTTGGTCAGGGCCTCGGCGTGCATGTTGTTCGACAGCTTCATGAAGGGGAGCATCAGCTCCTTCAGCGGCATGGAGCTGTGCGTCGCGAGGACCGCCGCTCCGGCCGGGGTGGGCCGGCCGAGCCGCGGGGTGCCCGAGACCTGGACACCGTGCTCGGCGAGCGCGTCGGCGAACACGGCGGCGGCGTAGCCGGTCGGCTCCCAGACGGTGATCCACTCCTTGGTCGCGGATGCCCCGACCGGGATGTTGCCGCTGATGACCACGGTGTTGGTGCCGTGTTCGCGCTCGATGGCGAGGGTGTCGGTCTGCCCGGCGGGGACGGTGGTGCCCCGGATGTCGGCACGTACGTAGCCGGTCGGCGGAGTGATCTTCACCCGCGGCTTGTCTCCCGGCGCGGCGCCGGGGAGGGCTTCGACGATGACCGTACCGGCGTCGTAGTCGGTGTCGGGCGCGACGGTCAGCGGCGAGATCTGCGCGGAGTAGTACGAGGATTCGTCGTCGGCCGCCCAGGAACGCCCCAGGCGGTTGGTGTCGAAGCGGGTGTCGTCGGCGACGAGACGGCCCGTGACCCTGCGGATGCCCGAGGCGCGCAGCTGTTCGGCGAGCCGGCCGTAGTCGGCGGCGAGCGTGGTGGGGTCGCCGGTGCCGCGGAGGTAGAGATCTCCGTACAGGGTGGAGCCTTGGCGGCGGCCGGTGGAGAGGACGTCCGTACGGAACCGGTAGCCGGGGCCGAGGAGCGCCATCGCGGCGGTGGAGGTCGCGAGCTTGGTGTTGGACGCGGGCATCAGCCGGTCGCCGCGCGCGCGTTCGTAGAGCCGCTCACCGGTGGTGGCGTCGGCGACGACGACGCTCGCGGCGCCGCCCGCCATCCGGGAGTCGGCGAGGATCGTGTCGATGGCGCCCTTGAGCCCGGTGTCGGAGGGCCCGGCCCCGGCGGGCGCGCTTCCGGTGCTCCAGGTGAGGGCGGCGACGAGGCCGAGGGCGAGCGGCCAGGTCCGGGCGCGGCGAAGGATCCCGCGGCCTTTCATGCTCATCACGGGTCTACTCATGGCACAGGAGGATGGCGGACGGGAGCGGGGGCGGGAAGAAGGCGTGGCCGCCTACGTCGGCACGCGGATCTTCACCTGCACATGAGGCGGGAACTCCTCGGCTCCTGTGACCTCGCACGCCGCCACGACGTCGAGTTGCTGGAGGTTCTCCAGGGCGAGCAGCGGTGACAGCGCCAACTCCTCCTGCTCCTCCCAGATGTCGTCGACCATGAGGATCTCGATCTCCGGGAAGAGTTCCGGGACCCGGTGCAGTGGCGTTCCCTCTTCACGCAGCTCGATACGCAGGTGCCGGATGCGTGGCACGACCGCGACGACCACCAGTTGCCGGGAGTCCAGCGTGAGGCTGCGCCCCTCCAGGGCGGAGAGGTCCGTCAGTACCGGGCAGCGGTCGATCGCAACGTGCTCCAGCGCGTGCGCGTCGCTGAGGCATCGCAGGTCCGTGAGCAAGCCGTTGACGGAGATATGCACGGTGGCTGGTGAACACGCCTGTACCGTGTGGGAGATGGCGTCCTCGGGCAGGTCGCCCTGGAAGTGGAGGCTGCGCCCGCCGCCCAGCGCCCGCAACGCCGCGGCCTGCTCGGCGTTGCGGACGGTGAAGTTAAGGCCGGTCGGTTCGATGGCCGCGATGACCTCCCTCGCGTACTGCTCAGTCGGGTACCGGTCCCAGGCCCACGCCAGCTGTGCCCGCACCGGCAATGAAGAGTACGACGCATACCGGGCGAGGTAGGGGATCGCAGCGTCCGCCGTGATGTGCGAGGCAGCGACGACCGACATGCGAGCCGCGTGGTCGTCGCTCACGTCGTCCGGGCCCGGCAGCAGGTCGAGTACGAGCGGCCCGGCCGTGGCCAGTTCGCGTGCCTCCTTGAAGGTGCGGGGCGGGATCACCTTCGCCGTACGCCGCAAAAGCGCCTCACGAATCTCCGGCGAGATCTCCGTCGCCTGCTCCATCGCCGCCGCAGCGACCACCAGAATGCGCAGATGCGTGCCCCGGTCCTTGGCCGCGTCCGCCGCCGCCAGGAGTTCCGTGAAGATCTCGGCGCATTCGCGCGGGCGCGCGTGAGCCACGCTCATCCGGATGACGTCCTCCCACTGGTCGTCCGCCGCGTGCTGGGCCAGGACGCCGATGTGCCACTCGTCGACGATCGCCTTCGCGGCGAGGTAGTCCTGGAACGTGCGGTGGACGAAGTCCACAGCGCCCGGGGAGGGTTCGCGGAGCAGTCCGCTGCGGTGGAGCAGATGGTCGAAGACCGCCTGCGGATCTCCGGCCGCCGCCGCCTCGGGAACGGCCGGAATCGCACCGAGGACCAGTGATTCGGCCCGTGAGCGGTCCATCTCCGTACGGCCGTTGAGCGTGAGCCAGTACGCGAGGCGCTGGATGAGCTGGATCTGCGGGGCCTCGGGAAGGTCGACGCCGGACGGCGTCCCCATGTCCCGCTCCCGGTCGCGACGGGCCAGCAGCATCGACAGCGCGGCTTCGTACAGCGCCTTGCGGCCGCGCGGCAGAAAGCCCCGGCGGTCGCGGTGCAGTGCGCAGATGAGACCGCACATGAGGGGGTTGGTGGCGAGGCGGGCGAGATCCTGCTTGGTGCGCAGCGCGTCGAGGAGCGGCTGCTCGTACGGCTGCGCCTCGGTGCCCGCGGCCCGGTGCCAGCGCTCCACGAAGGCATGGACCTCGGTCCTGCGCATGGGGGAGAGGGTGAGCTCGGTGAAGCCCTCGGGGGTGAGCCAGTCGTCGCCCACGGCGGAGGGGCGGGAGGTGACGAGCCAGCGGTTGCCCCCGCTGCTGCCGTCGTCGTACGTGGCGAGCAGATCGCGCAGCCAGCGGCGGGTGCGGCCCCGCTCGGCCTCGGGGACCTCGTCGATGCCGTCGACGAGGATCAGGCCGCGTCCGGCCGACAGGACGCGGTCGGCCCAGCCGTCGGACGGGGAGAGCGGGCAGCCGACGGCGGCGAGGAAGCGGTCGGGGGCGGGCAGCCGCTCGCCGTGGCGGGTGAGGGTGCGCAGGGGGAGGACGAAGGGGATGCGGTCGTGCAGGTACGCCATCCGCTCGGCCGGGTCCTGACTCGTGGTGGAGACGGCGAGCCACTGGACGAGCGTGGTCTTTCCGGAGCCCGCGACTCCGCGCAGGAGGACCTTGTCGTGCTGGGCGAGGGCCTGGTCGGCGCGGACCGGTGCGGCGTCGAGCGGCACCACGTTCGCCAGCTCCTCCAGCTCCTCCAGCGCACTGAGGGGCGGCATGAGCGGACCACCCCGGTCCTCCTCGCGTAGGGCGGACGGCCGCTCCACGAGGTGCCGAGCGATCCGGCCCGGCCGTACATGGCGTGCCTCCCCGGCGCTCGCCTCCAGACTCAGATACGCCACGTCCAGCGGCCAGACATCCGGCGAGTTGTGCAGGTCGATGCCGTAGATCGTCAGGCTGCCGTGCTTCTTCGCGACGTACGTGAGGTAGCGGCGCTCGAAGGCCACATCACGGGCGTCGGCACGGGGCACTCGGAGGAGCAGCTCGTCGACCTTGGCGATCAGCTCGGCCTGGGCGCGGCCCTGCTCGACCAGGGCGCGGGCGACGAAGGACGAGCGCTGGGTGAAGAACTGCAGGATGTGGAGGCAGGCCCACTCGGTGAGCGAGTCGAGGAAGACGGTGGCGTCCGCCGACAGCCCGTCGGCGGCGATCCGGGCCGACGAGGCGGTGCGCAGCCGCCGTGCCAGCTCGCGATGGCCGTGGTGCACGGCCTGGACGTGGTCCATCTCCAGGTCGCCGAGGGCGAGCAGTGTGTCGGCGAGGGCGGTGGTGACGGCCTCGGTCTCGTCCGGGGGGAAGGGAAGCTCGCCGCGGTCGGCCAGGGACTGGCGCACGAGGGTGTCGGCGAGCTTGCGTACGTCCTTCTCGGTCAGGGTCCGCTTCTCCCCGCGGAACGAGACGAGACCGGACAGCCGCACGGGCTTCTCAGTGAGGCCGGCGCCGCTGCCCTCCCGTACCAGGAGCTGCTTCAGGAGCGGAGAGACGGCCGCCGAGGCCAGCCGGGTGCCGATGAGTGCGGGCTCCATGCGTGATCCCCCCAGATCCCAAGATCCCAGAGCCCCAGGATTCCGGAGCTCAAAGGGGGTGTTTCCCCCTGAAACCGCCGCTTTCCCTGTGACCCACGACGCATTGGCCCCGTCGCGGCCGTGACAAGGCGCACAGGCCGTTCCGAGCCTACTAGGCGCCTTAGTGGGGGTTCCCGGTGGCGCTCAGGGGCCTGCGGGAGCCGTGGGAGGGGCTTTCGGGCCGGTGATGGCGGAGCGGAGGGCGGCCTGCGGTGGACATCAAGTGCGAACTGCCTCTACGTGGGGCTAAACCCGCCTTCGTCAGGAGATTTCGGGCAATCCCGGACGGTCGATTCGGCGTCGTCAATGGCCCTGCTCACACTGCCCCATCTACGAGCAGATGTCGTAGATGGGGTGTTTGAGGTGGGTCGGGGTGGCGGGTTACCAAGGTGGGGCACCCGGTGCTCCTGCGCCGGGTCGGTTCTTGCCCGTACAGCCCGGAGGTTCTCCCCGCATGTCGAAGCGCATCATCAACCGTTTCCGCTCGTCCGCTCTCCCGACCCGTGGTTCCGTCGTGGCCGCCGGACTCGGCGCAGTGATGGTCGTCGGAGCCGGTGCCGGTGTCGCGTCCGCCGCCGCGGCGGAGACCGTCACCACGACCACCGCCGCCACCACCACCGTCGCCGCCGAGGCGAAGGCCCCCACGGCGAAGAAGTCCACGTCCTGGGTCAAGCCGGTCGTCGGCTACACGCTGACCGCCAGCTTCAACCAGGGCGGCACCATGTGGTCCCACAAGCATTCCGGGCAGGACTTCGCCGTGCCGGTCGGCACCGCCGTCAAGGCCGCGAGCAGCGGTGTCGTCGTGAAGGCCGGCCCGGGCGGCGGTGGCGACGGCTCGGCGTACGGCAACGCCATCGTGATCAAGCACGGCAACGGCACGTACTCGCAGTACGCCCACCTGTCGCAGATCAAGGTCAACATCGGCCAGACGGTGGACACCGGCAAGGTCATCGCCCTGTCCGGCAACACCGGCAACTCTTCCGGCCCGCACCTGCACTTCGAGATCCGCACGACCCCGAACTACGGCTCGGCCGTCAACCCGGCGTCGTTCCTGCGGTCCGAGGGCGTCAGCATCTGACCCCTTGCGCCGGTCGGCCCGCCGGCGCCGGCTTACTCCGGGCGCCCGTGACGATGGGCCTGAGTCACCAGATCGATGGCGACCTCGAGGACGGCTTCGCGCTTCTCCTCGGGGTCGCCTTCGACGTTCTGCATGAAGAACATGCCTGCGTGCATCGTGAACAGCGCGCTGATGCAGCGGACCCGGTCGGTCATGCTCGACTCCGGCTCCTGGACCAGCCGGGTCAAGGTGATCATGCGCTCCTTGAAGGTCTCGCCGATGCTCAGCTCGCGCACAGTGGCCTGGTTCTCCTGCATGAAGCGGAAGAGCGGGGCCGCTCCGGTGAGTGCGGCCTGGTAGCGGCGCAGGAGCTCCGTCTTGGTCTCCAGGGTGTGCGGCTGCGTCTCCGCCCAGGCGATCAGGTCGTCGATCGGCCGGGTCAGATCCTGGAAGAGGCTGATGACGATGTCTTCCTTGGTCTTGAAGTGGTAGTACAGCGCCGCCTTCGTGACCTGCAGCTCCTCGGCGATCTCGCGGAGGGATGTCTTCTCGTAGCCCTGCTCGGCGAAGAGTCCCAGGGCGACGTCCTGAATGCGCTGGCGGGTGTTGCCTCTGGCCATGGGAGCTCTCCTGGAACGAATACTTACTTGACGCCCGGCTAGTTGCGGGGCTACGGTCCCCAGTGTAGTCAACTAGCCGGGCGGCAAGTAAGTGTGCGGCGGGCGGGTATGCAGGGGAGTGGAGTCAGGACCATGGCCGGAAAAGAAGCACTGAGGGGGGCGGCGCCCGAGGGTGCCGAGAGCCCGGCGGGGGTCGAGGCGCCCGGGTCGTCCGGGGCGTCGGGGGCATCCGGTGCAGCCGGGGCGGCCGGCCCGTCCGCCGTGCCTGACGGGCCGCAGCCGCGCAGCGTCCGCGTCGTCCTGCTCGCGCTCATGATCGCGATGCTGCTCGCGATGCTCGACAACATGATCATCGGCACCGCGATGCCGACCATCGTCGGCGAACTCGGCGGCCTCGCGCATCTGTCCTGGGTGGTCACCGCGTACACCCTGGCCACCGCTGCCTCCACCCCCATCTGGGGCAAGCTCGGCGACATGTACGGCCGCAAGGGCGTCTTCCTCACCTCGATCGTGATCTTCCTGGTCGGGTCGGCACTCAGCGGCATGGCCCAGGACATGGGCCAGCTGATCGGCTTCCGCGCCGTACAGGGCCTGGGCGCGGGCGGTCTGATGGTCGGCGTCATGGCGATCATCGGCGACCTCATCCCGCCCCGGGAGCGCGGCAAGTACCAGGGCATGATGGCCGGCGTGATGGCCCTCGCCATGATCGGCGGGCCGCTGGTGGGCGGCACCATCACCGACCACTGGGGCTGGCGCTGGAGCTTCTACATCAACTTGCCGCTCGGCGCTGTCGCGCTCGCCATGCTCACGGTCGTCCTGCATCTGCCGAAGAAGGAGCGCGGGGCACAGCGGATCGACTACCTGGGCGCCGGGCTCCTCACCGTCGGCATCACCTCGATCGTGCTCGTGACCACCTGGGGCGGTACGGAGTACGCCTGGGACTCCGCCGTGATCATGGAGCTCATCGCGATCGGCGTCGCCTCGCTCATCGGTTTCCTCTTCGTGGAGACCAAGGCGGCGGAGCCGATCATGCCGCTGCACATCTTCCGCAGCCGCAACTTCTCCCTCATGTCGGTGATCGGTTTCCTGACCGGTTTCGTGATGTTCGGCGCGGTGCTCTTCCTGCCGCTGTTCCAGCAGTCCGTGCAGGGCGCGTCCGCCACCAACTCCGGACTGCTGCTCCTGCCGATGCTGCTGTCGATGATGGTCGTCTCGCTGATCGCGGGCAGGGTCACCACCAACAGCGGCAAGTACAAGATCTTCCCGATCATGGGCGGCGGGCTGATGGTGGCGGGTCTCTTCCTGCTCGCGCAGATGGACACCGGCACCTCGCGGCTCACCTCCGGGCTCTACATGGCGGTCCTCGGCGCCGGTATGGGCTTCCTGATGCAGATCACGATGCTGGTCGCGCAGAACAGCGTCGACATGAAGGACATGGGCGTCGCATCCTCCGCCACCACCCTCTTCCGTACGCTCGGCTCCTCCTTCGGTGTCGCGATCATGGGCGCGCTCTTCACCTCGCGGGTGCAGGACGAGATGGCGGCCCGGGGCGGGGCCGGCGTCACCCAGCAGTCCGCGCAGCTGGATGCGGCGAGCCTGGCGAAGCTGCCGGAACAGGTGCGCGAGGCGTACCAGTTCGCGGTGTCCTCGGGGACGCACTCCGCGTTCCTGCTCGGCTCGGCGGTCGCGGTGATCGGTTTCCTGGCGGCGTTCCTCGTCAAGGAGGTGCCGCTCAAGGGCGCCGGCCCGGCGAAGCCCGAGCCGGCGGCGGATGCCCCGCAGGCTGAGGCGAAGCTGGCGGAGACCGTCTGACCAGCAGGTTCTGCGATATCGCGGCCCTCGGCGCACCGGCGCCGAGGGCCGTTGTCGGTGGGGCGTGCCAGCATCGTGTCCGTGGAGAAGCGCGAGGGGAACGACACCCCGGCGACGGCGCACCTCGCCCATCTGCGGCAGCTGCGCCTCGCCAAGGACGCCATGGACCGCGACTGGGCCGAGCCGCTCGACCTGGACGCGGTGGCCGCCCATGCCGGTTACTCACGCTTCCACTTCGTCCGCGCCTTCAAGACGGTCTACGGAGACACGCCCGGTCAGTACCTGTCGCAGACGGATAGAACGGGCCGAGGAGCTCCTGCGTACCGCGGATCTGTCGGTCACCGAAATCTGCTCACTGGTCGGTTTCAGCAGCCTCGGCACGTTCTCGGCCCGGTTCAAGAAGCAGACCGGCCTGACCCCGAGCGAGTACCGGACGAAGCACGTGGGACGCGGCGCCGCGCTCATACCCGGGTGCTACGCCCTGCTCTGGGCGGGAGGCTTCCCGAGCCGCGACTCCGAGGACCGGAATGCCAAGGACGGGGATGGCAAGACCTGGGACGGCAAGGACCGCGATTCCAAGGACCGCAATTCTGAAGAAGCCGGTTGACGGGCCGCTGCCTACGGTGGCAGGGCAAGCACTACGAGCGTCGACCAGGAGCGCGAAATGATCAAGGGACTCGCCATTTCCACCGTCTGGGTCCTCGACCAGGATCGGGCCAAGGAGTTCTACACCGAGAAGCTCGGTCTGGAGGTCCGTACAGACATGACGATGGGCGAGGGCGGCATGCGCTGGCTCACCGTCGGAGCGAAGGGCCAGCCGGACGTCGAGCTGACGCTGATGGTCCCGGGCGCGCCGGCAATGGACCCCGAGTCGGCGGAGGCCATGAAGCGGCTCGTCGCCAAGGGCGTCCTCGGCGCCGGGGTCCTGACTACCGACGACATCCACGGTGACTACGCCAGGTTGAAGGAGAGGGGCGTGGAGTTCCTCCAGGAACCGCAGGAGCGTCCCTACGGCACGGAGGCGATCTTCCGGGACGACTCCGGCAACTGGTTCTCGTTCACGCAGCGCCGTGAGGGAGGACTGGACCTGGACAAGGACTGGGCCAGTTAGGCCCTGTCCGGGCGATCTTGTCGGGGCCGCGACGACAGCCACGGCACCTCGCTGCGTGGTCGGAGTCGCCCAAGTACGTCCAGTACGAGGGCGCTCTCCCCCAGCTACCGCTGGGAGGTGCCCGCACCGCCTTGCGATGCGTCCCCTCGGCCCTCCGGGCCTGGGGAGACCCCATGCATCTGACGCCGCGGCCTGTTCCTCGAAGATCGCCCGGACAGGGCCTGGGAGTCAGACCGGGAGCCGGGGCATCGGGAAGCTGCCCGTGTTCGTCGGGGCGTGCTCCGGCAGCCACAGCACCGCGATCGCGCCGCCCGTGCCCGCTCCCGGCGTCGTGCCCTCGGGGGCCGCGTTGCGGAAGGTCAGCCGGGCGCCGAGGACCCGGGCCTGGCCGGCCGCGATGGTCAGGCCCAGGCCGTGGCCCGTGCCCGCACGGTCGCTCGCCCCGGTACGGAAGCGGCTCGGGCCGTCGCGCAGGAGCGCCTCGGGAAAGCCGGGACCGTGGTCGCGTACCCGTACGACGCGGCCCTCGACCGTGACCTCGACCGGCGACTTGCCGTACTTCGCGGCGTTGGTCAGCAGATTGAGCAGGATGCGTTCCAGGCGGCGCGGATCCGTGTTGACCCACGACTCGTGCACGACGCGGACCACCACAGCAGGGTCCAGGACGGCGACCCGGCGACCGACGAACTCGCCGAGCGCGATCTCCTGGAGTTCGGCCCGCTCCGAGGCGCCGTCCAGCCGGGCCACTTCCAGGACGTCCTCGACCAGGATGCGCATGGCCCGGGCCCGGTCCCGCACCAGTTCGGTGGGGCGGCCGGGCGGCAGCAGTTCGGCCGCCGTGAGCAGCCCGGTCACCGGTGTGCGCAGCTCGTGCGCGATGTCCGCGGTGACCCGGCGCTCGGCCTCGATGCGCTCGTTCAGGGCATCGGTCAGCGCGTCCACGGCCCGGGCGAGCTCGTCGGTCTCGTCGCGTACGACACCGCCGACGGCATGGCGGACCCGTACCTCCGTGTTGCCCTGCGCGACCTTGCCGGCCGCGGCGGCGGCCTTGCGCAGCCTGCGCGAGAGCTGACCCCCGATCAGCACGCCCAGCGCAGAGCCGCCGAAGACCACTGACACCGAGCCGATGACGAGAGCCCGGTCGAGGTCCTTCATGATGGCGGCGCTGCGGTCGGAGAGGCGGTTGTGCAGGGACACCACATCGCCGTTGCCGAGCGGCACCGCGGCCCAGATGTCGGGGGCGCCGCTGTGGTGTTCCTGCACATAGGTGGCCTGGCGGCCGTTCCCGAGCAGCGCCTTCAGCTCCCGGGGGAGCGCAGGGTCGTTGAGCCTGGGACCGAACTTGAGCTCGGGCTTCTGTTTCGCGGGATCGTAGATGCGCTGGGACCAGAGCAGCCGGCTCATCTGCATGTCGCGCGCGCTGTCGAGCATCGAGACGCGGGCGGCGTTGTGCACGACGAGACTCAGCGCGAAGGCGATCAGGGCACCGACGGCCGCGATCGCGATGCTGATCTTCCATCTGACACCGGTGCGCAGGGCGAGCCGCTTCATGCGGGGTCCTGTTCTGCTGTGGGGCGTGGCCGGCGTGTGGTGGTTGCTGCCGTGGGTGCGGGGGGTGTCCCCGGGAGGTGCAACCGTCCGACGCCGGTGCACACGACGGGCCGCGTCATGCCTTGAGCTTGTAGCCGAAGCCGCGGACCGTTTCGATCCGGTCCTGGCCGATCTTCGTGCGAAGCCGCTGCACATGGACGTCGACGACCCGGGTGTCGCCGCCCCAGCCGTAGTCCCAGACGCGCTCCAGCAGCTTGTCCCGTGACAGCACGGTGCCCGGCGCGGACGAGAACTCCAGCAGCAGCCGCATCTCCGTCGGCGTCAGCCCGACCGGCTCGCCGGCCCGGCGCACCTCCATGCCCTCCGTGTCGACCTCCAGGTCCCCGAAGGTCAGCACCCCGCGTTCGTCCGCCCGTCCCGGCTCGCCGTTGTCGCCGGCCACCCCGCCCGCGTGCCCGAAGCGGCGGAGCACCGCGCGGATCCGCGCGACCAGCACGGCCCCGTCGAACGGCTTGGTGACGTAGTCGTCGGCGCCCGCCTCCAGGCCGAGCACCACATCGATCGAGTCCGCGCGGGCCGACAGCATGATCACGGGGACGGTCGACTCGTCCCTGATCCGGCGGCACAGGCTGACGCCGTCCAGACCCGGCAGCATCACATCGAGCAGCGCGATGTCGGGGCGGTTCGCACGGAAGGCCTCAAGACCGGCGAGGCCGTCCGGCATGGCGGTCACCGCGAAGCCGTCGCGCTCCAGCGCGAGCTGGGTGGCCTCGCGGATGACGTCGTCGTCCTCGACGAACAGCACATGTGTCTCGGCCATCCCGCAGCTCTCTCGGTTCTCGTCTCTCGATCAGCACTCGGTCGGTACTCGATCGGCGATCGGTCAGGGCAGGTCAGTTCTCATTCGGCGTGGTCGCCACCGGCGGCTCGACCTCTTCGCCGCCGACCACTTTGCTGAACTCGTTCTCCACCCGGTCGTGCTCGGTGAACTTGTTCTCCGACCAGCGATAGGTGGTCACGATCTCGCCGGACGGAAACGAGACCGAGTCGCTCTTCGCGTACACCTGCTGGGTGACGACGAGATCGCCGCGGTCGATCGTCGAATAGACCGCGGGCTCCTCCTGCGCGAAGACATTCTCGTACGTGCCGTCGTCCGCGCGGTACACATACGTGCCGATGCCCACGGCGTCTCCGCACGTCATCACATTCACCACGACGTCGGACACAGGACTGTCGGTGAGGCTCCCGTACGACGTGTCGATCGGGTACGCATCCGCCGAGCAGGGTTTCAGATCGTCCTTCACGCGCTTGCTGACCTTGGGGTCGTCCATCAGCAACTGGACGACGTCGACCTTCTTCACCGGCGAGGCGGTGGTGGAGGGCGCGACGGACGAGGGCGACTGGGCCACCGGGTCCGTACGCGCCGGACCCTCGTCACGTGTCCCCGTACCGCCCGTCGAGCAGCCGACGGCGAACAGCCCGAAGGCGGCGAGCCCGGCCATCGCCGTGCCACTCGCCGCCCATGGACCGATGCCGCCTCGGGCACCGGCTCTTGGCCCGCCCCCGGGGCCGCTGCCTCTGGCTAGGCCGCGCAACGCTCCCGCCCCCGTTCCTCACGACGTGCGTGCGTGTTTTCCGTACGGTTCGAACGCTCCAGGGTCCGGGCGTTCAGGCCACGGCTCTCCAGCTCCTGGCGGAGCCGGGCGAGCGCCCGGTGCAGCGTGCTCTTCACCGTACCTGTCGACATGCCCAGCGCGGCGGCGGTCTCCTCGGTGCTCATCTGCTCCCAGTGCCGCAGCACGACGACGCTGCGCTGCTTGGGCGCGAGCACCTTGAGGACGTCCATGAGCAGGGCCCGGTCGGCGTGCTGCTCGGTGGCGTCCTCGACGCTCGCGTCCGGCAGCTGCTCGGTCGGGACCTCTTCGAGCTTGCGGGCCCGCCACCACTCCGTACGCGTATTGATCATGACGCGGCGCAGATAGGCGTCGGCGAGGGACTTGTCGGCTATGCCGTCCCAGCGGCCGTAGGTCCGTACGAGGGCGGTCTGCAGCAGGTCCTGGGCGTCGACCGGGTCAGGGACGAGTCGCCTGGCGCTGCGCAGCAGCGCCTCCTGCCGAGTGCGTACGTACTCTTCGAATTCGAGCACCTCGCCGTGCGCCATTCCAACCGCCTCCGTCCCCGTCCGAGCCCCGTGACACGCCGTGTGTTTCCGTGGTCTCCCTTACGCCACAAGAAGCTACGGAGCAGTTGTCACGGGGCTGTGCGGAGAAGCCGTCGGAGCACGCACGGCCGTCCATCGGTTGTGTAACAGGCGGGTTGGCCGGTTGGCCGGTGATTCTCAGGTGAGAGGCAGGCGGAACCGGTCATTCTCCAGGGGTTCGACCAATCCGTCCGCAACCAGCCCATCCAGGGCACGCGCCCGTTGGACCGGCTCGTCCCAGACCTGGTCGAGCACCGCACGCGGCACAGGCGTCACCGTTTCGCGCAGCACCGCCAGCAGCTTGCCGCGCACCTGGCGGTCCGTGCCCGCGTAGGTCTGACCGCGTCGCGGAGGCCCGTCGTGCGCCGGCTTCCCGGCCAGCCGCCAGGCACACAGGCCGGCGACCGGGCAGCGGCCGCAGTCCTCGTTGCGTGCGGTGCAGACGAGTGCGCCCAGCTCCATCGAGGCCGCCGCCCAGCGAGCAGCCCGCGCCTCGTCATCGGGCAACAGGGCACGGGCCAGCCTGCGTTCGGCCGCGGTCGTCGCGTTCGGCGGGTACTGGATACCGGTCGCGGCGCGCGCGAACACCCGGCGGACGTTCGTGTCGAGGACCGGGTGCCGCTGCCCGTACGCGAACGACGCCACGGCCGCCGCGGTGTACTCACCGATGCCCGGCAGCGCGAGAAGCTGCGCGTGCTCGCGCGGTACGTCGCCGCCGTGCCGCTCCGCTATCGCCACCGCGGCGCCGTGCAGCCGCAGCGCTCGGCGCGGATAGCCCAGGCGGCCCCAGGCGCGCACCGCCTCACCGGGCGCCTCGGCGGCCAGGTCGGCGGGGCGCGGCCAGCGGGCCAGCCACTGCTCGTACACCGGCAGGACCCGGCTGACGGGTGTCTGCTGCAGCATGAACTCACTGACCATCACACCCCAGGCGCCGGCCTCGGGGCGGCGCCAGGGCAGGTCACGGGCATGCTGGTCGAACCAGGCGAGGACGGGGGCGTGGAGGCCTGCGGCGGCCTCGGCGATGCCGTCGAGGCCGGACGGAACGCCGTCCGGGCCGGAGAGGACGCCGTCCGGGGCGGACGGGACGGTGTCCAGGTGCGAAGGGACGTCGGTCGCGGGGGAGGGCATGTCGGTCGCAGTCATGGCACCTCCGATCCTGGCATGTTCAGCGCCGCGCGCGGCGTATGCGCTCCGTGACGTGCTCCGGTGCGGCGTACATGTCACCTGGCCCGGCGAGCCAGAGCGCGAGCGGCGACCGGCTCGTCCGCATGGTCCCGGCCAGGGACGCGGCCGGCCGGGCCAGCGACCGGACGAACACGACGGCGACGGCCGCGCCCAGCAGCAGGCCCACGGTCACGTCATGCGGATAGTGGACCCCGACGAAGACCCGAGAGAACGCCATCAGCGCTGCCATGGGCACGGTGAGCCACGCGATCCGCGGCCGTAGGAGTACGAGCGCGACGGCAGCCGCACCGGCGATCGCCGAGTGGTTGCTCGGGAACGACCAGTCACCGGTCGGCGGGCACGGCACCAGCGACGCCGCGGCCCCCGCGACCGCGCGGCAGGGCCGCTCCTCGTCCACCAACGACTTCAGCGACTCGCTGCACACATAGCCGGTGGCGGTCGCGAGCGGTGCGAGCACCGCCAGCGCCATGGCCCGTGCGTCCCCGGTGCGTGCCCGCCACCACGCGAGGACGAAAAGCGCGCCGAACAGCAGCAGCCCTGCCTCCGTCCAGAGTTCGGCGAGCAGTCGCACCCAGTGCGGGGTGGTGTGGGCGAAGTCGGTGAGGTCGCGGTACAGCCCGCTGGAAATGTCGCTGTCCATGACTACGGACCGTACGCGTACGCCATGGTTCATCACCCTGTGCCATCGACCACGACTGCCCCTGACGAAAGTCGGGGCCCCAAGAGGGCTGTGTCCAGCGCGACATGTCGATGATCGGCAAATCTTGCGCATCATGAGCGGTGGGTGGGGCGGGAGTTGCGTCCGATCTCTCGTACAGTTCGGTACGTGGGATCTCTGCGCAATCCGGTCGGGCCGCTCCCCTCCTCCATCTACTGGCGACGGAGGGCAGTCGCGCTGACCCTGATGGCGCTGCTCGCGCTGCTGATCGCATGGGCCGTCGGTTCCGGTGACAGCGGCGTGAAGAGCAGCGACGACGGCAAGCCGAACGACGCGAAGCCGGCGCCCTCCATCACTCCGGGACCCAGCGGGTCGGGTACCGCGATCAGTGAACAGCCGGGCGGGCGTGATGAGTCGGGCGAATCCGGCGGAAGTGATGGTACGGGCGGGGACGTCGGTACGGGCACGGACGCGGGCACCGCCGACGGCGGCAAGAACGGCGATCCGGGCGCGAGCGGCGCGGCGAACGGCGGCGGCGCGAGCGTGGGGGAGCAGGTCCCGGCGGGCTCCGCACTGCCCGAATGCGCCCCGGGCGCACTGAAGTTGGCGCTGCGCAGCCTCAAGCCCGCCTACGGTCCGGACGAGACCCCCCGGTTCGCGTTCGAGGTGAGGAACACCTCGTCCGTGACGTGCAAGGCCGACTTCGGGCCGAAGACCGCGGTGTTGACGGTGTCGGCCATCACCGACGGGAAGAACGACAAGGTGTGGTCCTCGAAGGACTGCCCGCCCGGCGGCGGCACGCTGTTCCTGAAGTTCCCCGCGGGCCGGACCGTGACCCACACCGTCGACTGGGACCGCCGCAGGAGCAGCCCCCAGTGCGCGACCCCGCCCGCCGGCCCGGCGGCTCCGGGCTCCTACCTGCTGGAGGCCACGTTCCCGGGAGCGACGGTGTCTCCCGCGTCGTTCCGCCTGGAGAAGGACTAGACCCTGGGGCCCGTCCCGGACAGGGCCTGGGGCCGGGCGTTCCGGATCAGGGGCGGAACCGCGCGGCGAGGTACTGCTGCTGCGCCCGCGCAGCGAGCCGACGGACGGCTCCCGCTGCGCGAGCTTCAGACGTAGCGCTCCAGGATGGACGATTCCGCAAGGCGCGACAGCCCCTCGCGGACACTGCGGGCGCGCGCTTCGCCGACGCCGTCGACCGCCTGGAGATCGTCGACGCTCGCGGCAAGAAGTTTCTGCAGACCGCCGAAGTGCTCCACGAGGCGCTCGATGATCGCTCCGGGCAGCCTCGGTACCTTCGCAAGGAGCCGGTAACCGCGGGGCGACACCGCGGAGTCGAGGGTCTCGGGCGAACCGCTGTACCCCAACGCCCTTGCCACGATGGGCAGTTCCAGAAGCTCGGCGTGGGTCAGCTCGTTCAGCTCGACGAGCGCCTCGTCGACCGTGCGGGACCGCTTCGCGGTCGGCTCCGGGACATAGTCGCGGATGACCAGCTCCCGCTCCGGCTCCACGCCCGCGATCAACTCGTCGAGCTGGAGGGCGAGCAGCCGCCCGTCGGTACCCAGCTCCACCACGTACTCCGCGATCTCCGTGGCGATGCGGCGCACCATCTCGAGGCGCTGCGCGACCGCCGTGACGTCGCGGACGGTCACCAGGTCCTCGATCTCCAGCGCGGAGAGCGTGCCGGCGACCTCGTCCAGCCGGAGCTTGTACCGCTCCAGGGTCGCCAGTGCCTGGTTCGCCCGGGACAGGATCGCCGCGGACTCCTCCAGGACGCGCCGCTCCCCGTCCACGTACAGCGCGATCAGCCGCATCGACTGGGACACGGAGACGACGGGGAAGCCGCACTGCTTGGAGACGCGGTCGGCGGTCCGGTGCCGGGTGCCGGTCTCCTCGGTCGGGATGGACGCGTCCGGGACCAGCTGGACGCCGGCCCGGAGGATCTTGGTGATGTCCTTGTCGAGGATGAGCGCACCGTCGAGCTTGCACAGCTCGCGCAGCCGCGTCGCCGTGAACTCCACGTCCAGCACAAAGCCGCCCGTGCACATGGATTCGACCGTTTTGTCCATTCCTAGGACGATCAGGCCGCCCGTATTGCCCCGGAGAATGCGCTCCAGGCCGTCACGCAGGGCGGTGCCCGGGGCGACTGCACTGAGAGAGGCGCGCATCAGCGCTTCCGTGCCGGATCCCCCGGAGCCTCCGCCGGACTTTCCGGGTGCTGAGCCCCGGTCGTTGGCTGCCACTGCACTCCTCCGGCTCGTACGGACTGGCGAGACCAGGGCAAAGTCTAGCGACCCCGGCCAGGCCCGGGCGGCGTCGCGCAGGGATGGCTGTCGCCCGGCCCCTCCCCCGTGGCCCTTCGGGCACGGGAGGTGGCCCCGCCGTCCCCCACCCGTGAGCCGGCCGCGGCCGCTCTACGGGCGGACCTCCTCGCCCCGTGGGGCCTTTGCCCTGCGCCCGTGCGGGAGCACCCTGAGCGCGTCACCCATGTCGGCGACTTCTGTGACCTTCATACCCGGCGGGACCTTGCCCGGGTCGGACGGGACCAGGGCGTGGGTGAAGCCGAGACGGTGGGCCTCGGCCAGCCGGCGTTGGACGCCCGTGACCCGTCTCACCTCGCCCGCGAGACCCACCTCGCCGATCGCCACCAGGTTCTTCGGCAGCGGGGTGTCACTGGCCGCTGAGGCCAGCGCGAGGGCGATCGCGAGATCCGCGGCAGGCTCGGAGAGCTTCACGCCGCCGACCGTCGCGCTGTAGATGTCCCTTTTGCCCAGAGCGCTGATCCGGCCCCGCTGCTCCAGTACGGCCAGCATCATCGACACCCGGGACGTCTCCAGACCGGAGGTCGTGCGCCGGGGCGACGGGATCTGCGAGTCGACGGTCAGCGCCTGCACTTCGGCGACGAGCGGGCGCCGGCCCTCCAGCGTCACCGTGAGACAAGTGCCCGGCACGGGCTCGTCGCGCCGGGTGAGGAACAGCCCGCTGGGGTCCGCGAGGCCGGTGATGCCCTCGTCGTGCAGCTCGAAACAGCCGACCTCGTCCGTCGCCCCGTAGCGGTTCTTGACGCCCCGTACGAGGCGCAGACGGGCATGCCGGTCGCCCTCGAAGTGCAGCACGACATCGACGAGGTGCTCCAGCAGCCGCGGGCCCGCGATCGCGCCGTCCTTGGTGACGTGGCCCACCAGCAGCGTGGACATGCCCCGCTCCTTGGACGCGCGGATCAGCGCACCCGCGACCTCACGGACCTGGGCCATACCGCCCGGCGCCCCGTCGATCTCGGGGGAGGCCACCGTCTGGACGGAGTCGAGGACGAGCAGCGAGGGCTTGACCGCGTCGAGGTGGCCGAGGACGGCGGAGAGGTCGGTCTCGGCGGCGAGATACAGATGGTCGTTCAGCGCGTTGATCCGGTCCGCGCGGAGGCGGACCTGGCTCGCGGACTCCTCGCCCGTGACGTACAGCGTGCGGTGGTCGTCGCTCGCCGCCTTCGCCGCGACGTCGAGCAGCAGTGTGGACTTGCCGACGCCCGGCTCGCCCGCGAGCAGCACGACGGCGCCCGGCACGAGACCACCGCCGAGAACCCGGTCCAGCTCGTCGACGCCCGTGGTGCGCGCGGTCGCCTGCCGGCCGTCGACCTGGCCGATGGGCAGTGCGGCGTTGGTGACGCGGCCGACGGCGGTGGTGCGGACCGCGGGTGCGCCGTACTCCTCGACCGTGCCCCAGGCCTGGCACTCGGGGCAGCGGCCGAGCCACTTGGCGGTCGTCCAGCCGCATTCGGTGCATCGGTAGGACGGCCGGTCCTTCGCGGATTTCGTACGGGCAGCCATGCGGGAAACCGTAGCGGGACCCACTGACAACGCGGCACGGGAGCAGGAGTACGCCCAGTGACGCGCGCACATTCATCGTGCATACGCCCCGGGCGACAACCACAATCACTCGCGTGGAAGCAAATGCTCCTGTCCTCTTTTGAGGGATACGTTCACCCGTAAGGATTAAATGTGCTCAAGCGGCGCGAAGGGTGTGCCTTCCGCTGCCTACGGTCGCCGGGTGACGAGCAGCATGCTGGAGCCCCCCGCACACACCACCGGCGCACACCGGACAAAACGCCGAGCGCCCCGGCCGGCCCACGGGCGGACGCCGCCCGCGCGGTACGAGGCCCACCTGGACGGGCTCTTCACGTACTGCCTCTCCGTGCTCTGCGACCATGCGGCCGCCACGGCCGTGCTGGGTGAGGTCCTCGCCATCTCGGAGCGGCACTACGGCCGATGTCCCGACGGGGAGGCCGAGCGGAAGGCCTGGCTGTACGCGCTCGCCCGGTGGGCCTGTCTGCGCGCCCTCAGCGAGCAGCGGCGCCGCAAGCGCCAGGGGCCGGGGGCGCACACCGGCCGGTCCGCCGCCCTGTCGGAGGAGGCCGCCCCCCGGGAGGCCGCCGAGGCCGCCGAGTCCGCCGAACGTCACCGTGCCGAACTCGCCGAGCTGGCCTGGCCGGAGGCCGCCGGCACCACCCCCGAGCAGCGCGAGGCGCTGGAGCTCGCCGTACGGCACCAGCTCGGCGCGCGCGAGGTCGCCGCCGTCGTCGGCATGGAGCCCGTTGCCGCGCGCGAGCTGCTCGCCTCCGCCGCCTGCGAGGTGGAGCGCACCCGCGCGGCGCTCGCCGTCGTCGAGACCGGCAACTGTCCGTCCGTCGCCCGGCTCACCGGCGACCACCAGGTGCTGCTCTCCGCGACGCTCCGGCGCGAGCTCGTCCGCCATGTCGACGACTGTCCGCGCTGCCGCCGGGCCGCCGAGCGCGCGGGTGCCGCAGGGCCCTGGCCGGGCTCGACGGTCACCCCGGCGACGCTGCCTCTGGTGGCCGCGCCGCGCGCCGAGGTGTACGGCGCGATGCTGCACGTCCCGCGGGCCCGCGCGGCGGCGCCGCGCTTCGGGCGCGACGGCTTCCCCCTGGACCCCAAGGACCACGTGGCCCGGCGCAACCGGCTGCGCGCCGGCGCGGTCACCACGACCGTCGTCGCGACGGTCGTCGCCGCGCCTGTCCTCGCGCTCTGGGCGGCGTACCGGGGCGCCCCCCTGACCGGCGAGGCCCACGAAGGCTCCTTGTTCTCCGCGAGCGAGGCGGACGAGCCCCGGGGCCTGGACGGCGACCCGTACGGCCACTACGAGAACGCGGGGAACGCGCGCGAGGAGCCCGGCTCCCGCTTCAGCGTCGGCGGCCTCCCCCGCGCCGAGGCGGCGGGGATCTCCGTCGAGGTCGTCAGCCCGGGCCTGCCGCCCGGAGCGCCGTCGGCGCTGGGCCAGGCGCCGGGCCAGGGCCCCGGCCGGCTCACGGTCGAGGCGCAGCCCTCCGGCGACACCACGATGATCACTCTCAGGGCCTCCGGCGGCGCCCCCGTCACCTGGTCCCTTTGGACGGACGCCCCCTGGCTGCACGCCAGCCGCACGTCCGGCACGCTCAGCCCCGGTGAGTCGGTCACGGTCCACATCGCTGTGAACCACGCGACGGAACCGGCCGGCCCATGGACCGCCCGCGTCGGCGTCGATCCCGCGGGTACGGTGCTCAGGATCGACGGCCGCGGCTCCGTTCCGTCGGAGCCCCCTCCGTCTTCCGAGCCCCCGCCGTCCGAGCCCCCTCCGTCTTCCGAGCCCCCTCCTTCGGAGCCGCCGCCGTCTTCCGAGCCCCCGCCCGCGACGGAACCGCCGCCTTCGTCGGAGCCCCCTTCGTCACAGCCGCCGCAGTCCCCTGGGGACCCGGCCCCCCCGCCCGCGAGCGAGGACCCCGCGCCCACCGGCTGACGAAGCGTTTCTCCCGTCCGGACCCCGTCGGCGGGCCTCGTCGTCGGGCCCCGGACAGGCCTAGGCGGGATCCGCCGGGTGTGGTGCCACCAGCGGGAGCTGCGACGCCAGACGTGCCTCGCACAGCTCCACCAGCACCTCGTACGCGGCCTTGCCCATCAGCTCCGTCAGCTCGGGGCGGTAGGTCACGTAGACCGGTTCGCCCGCGCCGTGGGCCGAGGTCGCAGATGTGCACCACCAGTGGAGGTCATGGCCGCCCGGGCCCCAGCCCCTGCGGTCGTACTCGCCGATCGAGACCTGGAGCACGCGCGTGTCGTCGGGCCGGTCGATCCACTCGTAGGTCCGGCGCACCGGCAGCTGCCAGCACACGTCGGGTTTGGTCTCCAGCGGCTCGCGGCCCTCCTGCAGCGCCAGGATGTGCAGCGAGCAGCCCGCACCGCCCGCGAACCCCGGGCGGTTCTGGAAGATGCAGGAGCCCTCCCAGCGGCGCGTCTGGCGGTCCCCGTCCTCGTCGAGCTCGACCCAGCCCGACTCCGTACCGACGTCATGGAACTGCCACAGCTCCGGCGTGAGCCGGGCCACATGACCGGCGACCCGCTTCTCGTCGTCCTCGTCGGAGAAGTGCGCCCCGAGCGTGCAGCAGCCGTCGTCGGCGCGGCCCGCCTGGATGCCCTGGCAGCCGCTCCCGAAGATGCACGTCCAGCGCGAGGTCAGCCAGGTCAGATCACAGCGGAAGACCTGTTCGTCGTCGGCGGGGTCGGGGAACTCGACCCAGGCACGCGGAAAGTCCAGCCCCTTCTCGTCCGGCTCGACGCGTGGAGAGCGGGGAGAACTGTTCACGGACTTCTTCGGCTTTGCTTTGTCCGGCTTCGCCTTTTTCGTCTTTGGCACGAGTCAAGGGTATGCGCGCCGCCGCAGTAGCGTTCCGTACATGAGACTCGGAGTCCTCGACGTCGGTTCGAACACGGTGCACCTGCTGGTGGTGGACGCACACCCCGGCGCACGGCCGCTGCCCGCCCATTCCCACAAGGCGGAGCTGCGCCTCGCCGAACTTCTCGACGGGGACGGAGCGATCGGCCCCGAGGGCGTCGACCGGCTCATCGCCACCCTGCACGACGCCCTGCAGGCCGCCGAGGACAAGGGCTGCGAGGACGTGCTCCCGTTCGCGACGTCCGCGGTCCGCGAGGCCACCAACGCCGACGACGTACTGGACCGGGTCAGGACCGTGACCGGTATCGACCTGCAGGTCCTCACCGGCGAGGAGGAGGCCCGGCTCACCTTTCTGGCGGCCCGCCGCTGGTTCGGCTGGTCGGCCGGGAAACTGCTGGTCCTGGACATCGGCGGCGGCTCGCTGGAGATCGCGCTCGGCATCGACGAGGAGCCGGACATCGCCGTCAGCCTGCCCCTCGGCGCCGGCCGGCTCACCGCGGCGATGCTGCCGGGCGACCCGCCCGCCACCGAGGACGTGCGGTCGCTGCGCCGCCATGTGCGCACCAGCATCGCCCGCGCGGTCGGCGAGTTCAGCCGCTTCGGACGCCCCGACCACATCGTCGCCACGTCCAAGACCTTCAAGCAGCTCGCCCGTATCGCGGGCGCCGCGCGCTCCGCGGAGGGCCTGTACACCCAACGTGAGCTCAGTCATACGTCACTGGTGGAGTGGGTCCCCAAGCTCGCCGGCATGACCGCCGCGCAGCGCGTCACGCTGCCGGGTGTCTCCGAGGGCCGCGCCGCCCAGCTGCTGGCGGGAGCCCTGGTCGCGGAGGGTGCGATGGACCTGTTCGGCGTCGAGACGCTGGAGATCTGCCCGTGGGCGCTGCGCGAGGGCGTGATCCTGCGACGCCTGGACCACCTCCCCACCCCCTGATGCGGGACCGTAATCTGTCCCTCGTGGCAGAACCAGTGGTGCGCATCCCGGATGCGAAGGTCGCCCTGTCGACGGCTTCCGTCTATCCGGAGTCGACGGCGACGGCATTCGAGGTTGCCGCGCGCCTCGGGTACGACGGCATCGAGGTCATGGTCTGGACCGACCCGGTCAGCCAGGACATCGAGGCGCTGCGCCGGCTCTCCGACTACCACCAGGTGCCGATCCTGGCCGTCCACGCGCCGTGTCTGCTGATCACGCAGCGGGTCTGGTCCACCGACCCGTGGGTGAAGCTGCAGCGCGCCCAGGCGGCCGCCGAGAAGCTCGGCGCGTCGACCGTCGTCGTCCATCCGCCGTTCCGCTGGCAGCGGCAGTACGCCCGCGACTTCGTCTCCGGCATCTGGCGGATGGCGAACGAAACGGATGTGCGCTTCGCCGTCGAGAACATGTACCCATGGCGCTACCGCGACCGCGAGATGCTCGCGTACGCCCCCGACTGGGACGTCACCAAAGAGGACTACCGGCACTTCACGATCGACCTCTCGCACACGGCCACGTCCCGCACGGACACCCTGGCCATGGTCGACCGCATGGGCGACCGGCTCGGACACGTCCATCTCGCGGACGGCAAGGGCTCGGCGAAGGACGAGCACCTGGTGCCGGGACGCGGCGACCAGCCGTGCGCCGAGTTGCTGGAGCACCTTGCCCGTACCGGCTTCGACGGCCATGTGGTCATCGAGGTCAACACGCGCCGGGCGATGTCCGCGGCGGAGCGGGAGGCCGACCTGGCGGAGGCGCTGGCCTTCACCCGGCTGCATCTGGCGTCGGCGAGCACGCCTTCGCAGGAAGCGCCCCGGGGCACCGCCGGCGCGGCGGGCGGCGTCACCGGTGCCGCGGGCGGATCATGACCGGCGAGGCGCCCCGGCGGCGCGGCCGGCCCGCCCGCGCGGAGGCGGACACCGGGCCCGGCGCCCGCGAGCGCATCCTGCTGGCGGCCCGCACCGAGTTCGCCGAGCGCGGTTACGACAAGACGTCGGTGCGCGGCATCGCCAAGGCGGCAGGCGTCGACCCGGCTCTCGTCCACCACTACTTCGGCACGAAGGACGAGGTCTTCGCGGCCGCCATCGAGGTGTCCTTCGAGCCCGCGCTCGTCATCCCGGCGGTCCTGGGCCAGGGCACGGAAGGCCTCGGCGAAAGGCTGGCCCGCTACTTCATCGGCGTCTGGGAGAACCCGGTGACCCGGGCCCCGCTGCTGGCGATCATCCGCTCGGCGCTCACGCACGAGGCGGCGGCGAAGGTGCTGCGCGGCTTCGTACTCAGACGACTGCTGGAGCGGGTGGCGGCGGACCTCGACGTACCGAACCCGAAGTTCCGCGCGGAGCTGGCCGCCTCGCACATGATCGGCATCGCGATCCTGCGGTATGTGATCCAGGTGGAGCCGCTGGCCTCGGCGGACCCGGAGGAGATCATCGCGTTGGTCGCGCCGACGCTGCAGAGGTACCTGACGGAGGCCTGAGCGCCCGCGCGTACGAGGGCTCCCGGCTGTACGGTCGGCTGCCCGAAACGCGGACCCCCGTCCCGCATTCCGGACCACGCGTCCAGATCTTGGAGCATCGGCGTACGCTCGAGAGCAGCCAGAACTGTCTGAAGGAGCGAGCGACGATGCCCGAGCTGAGGTCCCGCACAGTC
Source organism: Streptomyces sp. NPDC043870 (assembly GCF_056435785.1). NCBI lineage: Bacteria > Bacillati > Actinomycetota > Actinomycetes > Kitasatosporales > Streptomycetaceae > Streptomyces > Streptomyces sp. NPDC043870. The sequence goes on along the minus strand of NZ_JBWKDT010000006.1, from coordinate 11,693 downwards.
ACCCACGGCCGCAATATGGCGGGCGCCCGCGCCCTTATGCGGGCCTCGGGCGTAGCGGGCGCGGACATCGGCAAGCCGATCATCGCGGTCGCCAACTCCTTCACCGAGTTCGTGCCCGGCCACACGCATCTCGCCCCGGTCGGCCGGATCGTCTCCGACGCGATCCTGGCGGCGGGCGCGGTGCCCCGCGAGTTCAACACGATCGCCGTCGACGACGGCATCGCGATGGGCCACGGCGGCATGCTGTACTCGCTGCCCTCCCGGGACCTGATCGCGGACTCCGTCGAGTACATGGTCGAGGCGCACTGCGCCGACGCCCTGATCTGCATCTCCAACTGCGACAAGATCACCCCGGGGATGCTGATGGCCGCGATGCGCCTCAACATCCCCGCGGTCTTCGTCTCCGGCGGCCCGATGGAGGCCGGCCAGGCGACCCTCGTGGACGGCACGGTCCGCAAGCTCGACCTGATCAACGCCATCGTCGACGCGGTCAACGAGAACGTGTCGGACGAGGACGTCCTCCGTATCGAGGAGAACGCCTGCCCGACCTGTGGCTCCTGTTCCGGCATGTTCACCGCCAACTCGATGAACTGCCTCACCGAGGCCATCGGCCTCTCCCTGCCGGGCAACGGCTCGGTCCTCGCCACCCACACCGCCCGCAAGGCCCTGTACGAGAACGCGGGCCGTACGGTCGTCGAGATCACCAAGCGCTACTACGAGCAGGGCGACGAGTCCGTCCTGCCGCGCAACATCGCCACCCGCGAGGCGTTCGAGAACGCGATGGCCCTCGACATCGCCATGGGCGGCTCGACCAACACGATCCTCCACCTGCTGGCCGCGGCCCAGGAGGCCGAGCTGGACTACGACCTGACCGACATCGACGCCGTCTCGCGCCGCGTCCCCTGCCTGGCCAAGGTCGCGCCGAACGTCGCCCCCGGCGGCACGTACTACATGGAGGACGTCCACCGGGCCGGCGGCATCCCCGCCATCCTCGGCGAGCTGTACCGCGGCGGGCTGCTCAACGAGGACGTCCACACCGTCCACTCGGCGTCCCTCGCCGAGTGGCTCAAGACCTGGGACGTCCGCGGCGGCTCCCCCTCCGCCGAGGCCGTCGAACTGTGGCACGCGGCCCCCGGCTGCGTCCGCTCCGCGACCGCCTTCTCGCAGTCCGAGCGGTGGGATTCCCTGGACGTCGACGCCGAGGGCGGCTGCATCCGCTCCGTCGAGCACGCCTACTCCAAGGACGGCGGCCTGGCCGTCCTCAAGGGCAACATCGCCGAGGACGGCTGCGTCGTGAAGACCGCCGGTGTCGACGAGTCGATCTGGACCTTCGAGGGCCCGGCCGTCGTCTGCGAATCGCAGGACGAGGCCGTCGACAAGATCCTGTCCAAGGTCGTCAAGGAAGGCGACGTGGTCGTCATCCGCTACGAGGGCCCGCGCGGCGGCCCCGGCATGCAGGAGATGCTCTACCCGACCTCCTTCCTGAAGGGCCGCGGCCTCGGCAAGGCCTGCGCCCTCGTCACCGACGGCCGCTTCTCCGGCGGTACGTCGGGCCTGTCCATCGGCCACGCCTCCCCGGAGGCCGCGTCCGGCGGCACGATCGCCCTCGTCGAGGACGGCGACCGCATCCGTATCGACATCCCGGGCCGCTCGATCGAACTCCTCGTGGACAACGCCACGCTGGAAGCCCGCCGTGAGGCCCTGGGCGGCGTCTACGCCCCCAAGAACCGCGAGCGCAAGGTCTCGGCGGCGCTGCGCGCCTACGCGGCGATGGCGACGAGCGCGGACAAGGGCGCGGTGCGGGACGTGTCGAAGCTGGGCTGAGCCCGATCAGGCCGAGCCCTGTCGGACGACGTCTCGGTCGAGTTCTGAGTCGTCCGAAGCCCCGGTGGGAGGTCCCGCCGGGGCTTCACCTGCGTACCCCGGCTCACCAGCGTGCCGGATCCGCGGCGTCCACGGCGAAGACCGAGCCGTCCGGGGCGGTCGCGAAGACCTTGCCATCGGCCGTGACGGGCGCGGGCAGCGCGCCCGCGAAGCCGAGTCTGCCGCCGTGCAGCCGGGCGCGGGTCTGGCCGAGGACGACGCCGCGCTGCGTGTCGACGGCGAAGAGCCGTCCGTCGGCGGCGGAGAAGTACAGCCGGTCGTCCCCGGCGAGAGCGGGGTGGGAGGCGCGTCCCGCCGCGGTTTCCAGGCGCCACAGTTCGGCGCTCTGCGCGGCGGTCGTACGACGGGTGTCGACGGCCAGCAGTGTGCCGCCCCTCGCCAGCAGGTAGGCGATGTCTCCCCGTACGGCGAGCTTCGGCTCCGCGAGGGGGAACGGCAGCTTCACACGGTGCGCGGTCCGCTTCCGGGGGTCGTAGCGGACGATCGCGTCGGTCTGGGTGTTCCGGTCCGTCGAGGTGAGGAAGAGCGTGCCGTCGGCGGTCGCGGCCGGGGTGAGGTTTCCGTCGAGCCTGCGCTGCCACGCCACGTCGCCGCTGCGCGGGTTCACCGCGGTGACCAGGGTGGTGGCGCCGTCCGGGGCGTTCTCGAAAACATGGAGAAGGCCGGTCGCCGCGCTGTGGGGGCCGAAGCCCGGGCGGCGGTGCCCGGGCAGAGCGTGGCGCCAGCGCGTCTTCCCCGTGGCCCCGTCCAGAGCCTTCATCGTGCCGGCCGGCGAGACGAGGAGGACGGTGTCGCCCGCGTAACCGACGCCACCGAGGAAGGCGGAGACGTCCGCGCTCCAGCCGGGTGAGCCGGCGGCCGGACCGTACGTCTGGATCTTCGCCGTCCGTGCCGTGGCCGCGGTGGTGTGCACCAGCCCGCCGGAGACGGCGGGGACGGAGGCGTCGCCCTCAGCGGTCTTTCCCGAGGGCGCCGTGACCGACCAGATCACCCGTCCGTCGGTGGGATCGAGCCGCGCCGCCCCGACACCGCGCACGGAGCAGTAGAGCGACCCGTCCGCGAAGCCGCAGGCGGGGGCGGCTGCGGGGGCGGAGCCACCCGAGGCACGCAGGCTCGTCTCCCACGGGGTGAACTCCTTGGCCGCACCCGCGCGGGGGCGCGCGGTGCCAGGTGCGTCCGTGCCGTACTCCCGTACCGCGAGCGTGCCACCGGCGGCGAGAAGCAGCAGCGCGGCGCCCGCCGACAGCAGACGCCTGCGTGTCCGCGTACGCCGTGTGCTCCCCGTGCCTCCGGTGCTCCCTGTACTCCCCGTGCTTCCTGTACTACGCGTACTGCGCGTACTCCCCGTGCTCCGCATGCGAGTTCGCGAGGCGGGCGCCGGGCCGCCGGAGCTGTCAGGGGCGTCCGGCTCCTCGGCCGGCGAGGGCTGCGCACCGCTCGACCGCCGCTGAGCGGGTATGAAGGCCGCCGCCTCGTACGACGGAGGGCGCAGCTCCGCCATGATCTCGTCCGGAGTGGGCCGCTCCGCGGGTTCCTTGGCCAGACACCGGCTGATCAGCGGCGCGAGTTCGGCCGGTACGCCGGCCAGGTCCGCCTCGTCGTGGACCACTTGGTACGCCACGATGTACGGGCTGTCCGAGTCGAAAGGCCCGCTCCCCGTTGCCGCGTGCACCAGCACCGACCCCAGCGCGAACACATCGGCCGCAGGCCCCACTTCGCGCGGTCGCTGGAACTGCTCGGGCGCCATGAAGGGCGGCGAGCCGATCAACTTCCCCGTCTCCGTACGCAGATCGCTGTCGAACGGCCGGGAGATCCCGAAGTCGATGACCTTCGGACCGGTGTCGGTGAGGAGGACGTTGCTGGGCTTGAGGTCCCGGTGGACGACCCCGGCGCGGTGGATGTCGCGCAGGGCCTCGGCGAGCCCGGCCGTGAGCCTGCGCAGCTCGGCGGGGGCCATGGGGCCGCTCCGCTTCACCTGGTCGGCGAGCGTGGGCCCGGGGACGTAGAGGGTCGCCATCCAGGGGCGTTCGGCGTCCGGATCGGCATCCACGACGGATGCGGTGAAGGCCCCGCTCACCCGGCGTGCGGCCGCGACCTCCTGCCGGAACCTGGCCCTGAACTCCGGGTCCGCCGCGTACTGTTCATGCACGATCTTGACTGCGAGGCGCAGACCGGAGGCCGAGCGTGCGAGGTGCACGACCCCCATGCCGCCGGCCCCCAGGCACGCCTCAAGACGGTACCGCCCCGCGTATCCGGGCTGTTCCGCTTCCGGGCCGGTCCCGCTCTCTCGCAGCGGCGGCATCGTCCACCCCCGTGTGTTCGTCCGCAAGCGCGACTCACGGAGCCTAGTCGATGGTTCGTTCAACGCGGACGGGGCTTGCTAGCCTGCGCGTCGCAGAGGGTGAACAGCAACGGGGGAGGGCCACATGGCCGTTGAAGAGATCAATGAGAGTGCCGCTGCCGCCGCCGTCCGGGTGGAAGCCGCCGCGGACGTCGTCCGGTATCCGATCGCGCCGGGCTACCGGGTCAATGTCCGGTCGGGCCCGGGGCGGCAGTTCCGGCTGATCCGCACCCTGCCGTACAACGTCAAGGTGCCGGTCTACTGCCAGAAGCCCGGTGAGCGGATCACCGGCCCGTACGGCACGACCACCCTGTGGGACAACATCGCCGACGGCGAGTACGTCTCGGACGCTTACGTGAACACGGGGAGCGACGGCTACGTCGCGCCGCAGTGCTCCTGAGCGCCTGAGCGCGGGAGTGCCGCAGCGCCTGAGCTCCCGAGTTCCTGACGGCTCTGGTCCCGCGCGGGGGACGCCGGGGATGCCGGGGATAATCGACCCTGTGAGCGAGAACGAGAAGGCCACCCCGAAGGGGAACGGCGGCACCGGGACCCCGGCCGTGACCCCGGCCGGAACCGGCGCCGTTAGTGGGACCGGCAAGGGCAGTGAGAGCAGTGCCGCCCGTACCGGTCCGCAACCCGAGCCGATCCGGTTCTTCGGCACCACCTGGGTCGACCACGACGGCGGCTACGCGCTGCGACGTGCCGCCGTCGCCGCCGGTTCGCTCGCCGCGGCCGCCGCCGGGTGTCTGGTCCTCCGGATCGCGTACCAGGGCCTGGAGACCGCCGAGGTCGGCGGCTTCGTCAACACGCTCGTGGTCGTGATGTTCGCGATCTGCAGTGCCATCGCGTTCCGCAAGGCCTGGGAGGGCTTCACACGCCGCTCCGCGGATCCCGCCCGCGACGAGTCCCTGCGCAGCCTCAAGGCGATCGGTTTCATCGGTCTGCTGCTCGCGTACTTCGTCCGTTCGCTCATCGAGGCCCCGGGCGAGAAGCTCCGGCGCACGGAGTACGAGACGGCCGTAGCCCAGTACGAGAAGCGCCGCACCACGCGCGCGGGCAATCCGGCGGCGCGGTCGGCGGCCCGTAAGAAGCCGAAGCGCCGGTAGCCGGACCGGGTTCCAGGACGGGCCCGGCTCCCTCGCGGTCGTCGGCGGCGGGCTCACCGGCATCGAACTCGCCGAGGCCCACCCCGAATGGGACGTCCGGCTCCACTCGGCCGGCGACATCGGCGCCGGACTCTCGGCACGGGGCCGCGGCCACGTCCGTACGGTCCTTGAGGCGCGCGGTGTCCGCGTCAAGGAGGGCCGACGGGTCGCGCACGCCGACGACATCGACGCGGACGAGGTCGTCTGGGCAGCCGCGATGGTCCCGAACACCGAATTCGCCGCGACCGCCGAACTTCGGCTTTCTCATCCAGGGCGTGAGCCTCGGCCGCCACGACGGCCTGATCCGGTTCGTCAGCCCGGACGACACCCCGCGCAACCGCCTCCTCAAGGGCCGCCTCGCCGCTCGCACCAAGGAGCAGGTGGTCAGCTCCACGGTCCGTCTCCTCCGCCAGGCTTCCCGCCGCCCGTGGGCCATCCCCCTGACACCGGGCATGTCGTGACTTGTGGAGCACGAGCGGGTGCGGGCAGGCGGTTGGCTGTGTCCAAACGTTCCTCCTCACAGGCTTGACGCCCCATTCCCCCGGGATCATTATTCATCGCATGATGAATAACGATCCCGGGGACTCCGAGCGCGCCGGCCACCCCGCCATCCACGCCCGCGCGCTCACCGTCGTCCGCGGCCCCCGCACCGTCCTCCGAGCCCTCGACTTCGACGTCCCACCCGGCCAGATCACCGGCCTCCTCGGCCCGTCCGGCTGCGGGAAATCCACCCTGATGCGAGCCGTCGTCGGCACACAGGCCAAAGTCACCGGCACCCTCGACGTCCTCGGCCGTCCGGCGGGCGACGCCTCCCTCCGCTCCCGGATCGGCTACGTCACCCAGGCCCCCTCCATCTACGACGACCTGACGGTCCGCCAGAACCTCGACTATTTCGCGGCCATCCTCGACCCCGGCCGCACCGCAGCCGAGCGCCGCCGCCGGCACGTCACCCAGGCCATCGCCGATGTCGACCTCGCCGACCACGCCCACGTCCTCGCAGGCCGGCTCTCCGGCGGCCAGCGCAGCCGCGTCTCCCTCGCCGTAGCCCTGATCGGCACCCCCGAACTGCTCGTCCTCGACGAACCCACCGTCGGCCTCGACCCGGTCCTCCGCCGCGACCTGTGGGACCTCTTCCACCGCATCGCCGCGGACCGGGGCACCACGATCCTCGTCTCCTCGCACGTCATGGACGAGGCCGAGCGCTGCCACCGTCTGCTGCTCCTGCGCGAGGGCGAACTCCTCGCCGACGACACCCCCGACGCCCTGCGGCACCGCAACGACACCGCCACCGTCGAAGGCGCCTTCCTCCACCTCGTCGACACGGCCAACGCCCTTCAGGAGACCGCACGATGAACGCCCAACCGACCGCGCCCGCCGCCGCGCCCGCCATCTCCGCCGCCCGCACCCTCGCCACCGCTGCCCGCGTCCTGCGCCAACTGCGCCACGATCCGCGCTCGATCGCCCTGATGCTCCTAGTGCCGTGCGTGATGCTCTTCCTGCTGCGCTACGTCTTCGAGGGCAGCGCCCGGACCTTCGACGCGATCGGCGCATCGCTGCTCGGTATCTTCCCGCTGATCACGATGTTCCTGATCACCTCGATCGCCACCCTCCGCGAGCGCACCTCCGGCACCCTCGAACGCCTCCTCGCCATGCCGCTGGGCAAGGGCGACCTGATCGCCGGCTACGCCGTGGCCTTCGGCCTGCTCGCCATCATCCAGTCCGCCCTCGCCACCGGCCTCGCCCTGTGGTTCCTCGACCTCGACGTCATCGGCTCACCCTGGCTGCTGCTCCTCGTCGCACTGCTGGACGCCCTGCTCGGCACGGCCCTCGGCCTCTTCGTCTCCGCCTTCGCCGCCTCCGAGTTCCAGGCGGTCCAGTTCATGCCCGCCGTGGTCTTCCCTCAGCTGCTGCTCTGCGGACTGTTCACCGCACGCGACAACATGCAGCCCGTCCTCGAAGGCATCTCGAACGTCCTGCCCATGTCGTACGCCGTCGACGGCATGAACGAAGTGCTCCGGCACACCGACGTCACCGCCAACTTCATCCGCGACGTCCTCATCGTCGCCGCCTGCGCCCTCCTCGTTCTCACCCTCGGCGCAGCCACGCTCCGCCGCCGCACCGCGTGACCGCCCTTCGGACACCTCCGGCACTTCCACCTCACCGGTGCGAGGATGTTGCCGTACATGGATCACTCATCCACGTACGGCAATGAGCACTACAGCAATGAGCACATCCCCACCGGCGAGGTGACCCCGCATGACCCAGACAGTCGCAGTCCTCGGCACCGGCAAGATCGGCGAGGCCCTGCTCAGCGGCATGATCCGGGCCGGCTGGCCCGCCTCCGCCCTCCTGGTCACCGCACGCCGCGCCGAACGCGCCGATGAGCTCCGCACCCGCTACGGCGTCGAAGCCGTCACCAACGCCGACGCCGCCAAGCGCGCCGACACCCTCATCCTGGCCGTCAAGCCCCAGGACATGAGCAAGCTCCTCGACGAACTCGCCCCCCACGTGTCCGCCGACCGTCTCGTCATCAGCGCCGCAGCCGGTATCACCACCTCCACCATCGAAGACCGTCTCGCGCCCAACACCCCCGTCGTCCGTGTCATGCCGAACACGCCTGTCCTTGTCGACGAAGGCATGTCCGTCATCTCCGGCGGCAGCCACGCCACCGCCGAACACCTCGCCCACACCGAGGAGATCTTCGGCGGAGTCGGCAAGACCCTCCGCGTCCCCGAGTCCCAGCAGGACGCCGCCACCGCGCTCTCCGGCTCCGGCCCGGCCTACTTCTACTTCCTCGTCGAGGCCATGACCGACGCCGGCATCCTCCTCGGCCTGCCCCGCGCCCAAGCCCACGACCTCATCGTCCAGGCCGCCATCGGCGCCGCCGTGATGCTCCGCGACTCCGGCGAACACCCGGTCAAGCTCCGCGAAGCCGTCACCTCCCCGGCCGGTACCACCATCAGCGCCATCCGCGAGCTCGAGAACCACGGGGTGCGCGCCGCCCTCATCGCCGCCCTGGAAGCGGCCCGCGACCGCAGCCGCGAGCTCGCCTCCGGCAACGGCTGACGCTCACTTCGCGGCCGCGGCGACCAGCTCTTCCGTCGACACCACCCCGGCGAACCCACCCCCGTGCAGCGACACGGCGGTGGCCCGCGCCAGCTCGTCCGCGCCCAGCGTCCACCCGAAGGGCCCGGCCAGATCAAAGGTGTACGTCGCGTCCAGCGCGAACAGCACGTCGTACCCGAGATTCCCGCCCATGCGCGCCGTGGTCTCCGCGCACATATTGGTCTGGATGCCGGCCACCACGAACTGCCGCACTCCCTGAGCCTCGAACCACGCCCGCAGATCCGGTGTCCCGTAGAACGCCGAGTTCACGGTCTTCGTCACCAGCAGCTCCGCCCCGCTGCCCTTCCCCCTTCTCTGCTCCACGTACTCCTTGAAGGCATTCCCCTCGTACCCCGGCCGCAGCGGCGACTCGGGCTTCGAGGAGTCGTGCCGTACGAAGACGACCGGCCTCCCGCTCGCCTGCCACACATCGATCAGCGAGGCGATGTTCCCGTCCGCCTGCGGATTGTTCCGAGGCCCCCAGAACTCCTCCTCCTCGAACCCCTTCTGTACGTCGACGACGACCAGCGCTGCGTTCTCTGCGATCTCCATGGCCACCATGCTGTCGCCGCCCGCATCTCCTTCACAGGGGAGCAGAAGCCAGCGATCGATGGTTTACTGCCACCATGGCGACCGTGTCACCAGCAGCTCAGCGCATCGCCCTCCTCTCCTTCCCCGGCATCCGCGCGTTCGACGTCTCCGTCATCAGCGAGGTCTGGGGCGTCGACCGCACCGACCGCGGGGTACCTCCCTTCGAACTCCGCCGCACCGGCACCGACCGCACCCCCGTCCCCATGCGCGGCGGTCTCAGCCTCACCCCCGACCGCACCCTCGCCTGGCTCAGCCGCGCCGACCTCGTCGTGGTCCCCGGCCTGGACGACCACCTCACGCCCGCGCCGCCCCCGGTCCTCGACGCCCTACGCCGCGCGTACACCCGAGGCACCGCGATCGCCGCGCTCTGCGGAGGCGCCTTCACCCTCGCCCAGGCCGGCCTTCTCGACGGCCGCCGCGCGATCACCCACTGGAACCTCACTCACCTCCTCCGTGAGCACCACCCCCAAGTCACCGTCGTGCCCGACGCGCTCTTCCTCCACGACGCCAGCATCTGGACCTCCGCCGGTACGGCCGCCGGCATCGACCTCTGCCTCCATCTCGTCCGCATCACCCACGGCGCCGAGGCCGCCGCCACCATCGCCCGGTCGATGGTCACCGCCCCCTTCCGCACCGGCACTCAGGCCCAGTTCATCGAGCACCCCACCCCACGCGCCGACCGCGACGCCGACGCCCTCGCCGCCGTCCGCGACTACGCCCTCGCCCACCTCGCGGAACCCCACACCGTCGCGTCCCTCGCCGCCCGCGCAGGTATGTCCCCGCGCTCCTTCGCCCGCCACTTCCAGGCCGGCACCGGCACCACTCCCCTCCACTGGCTCATCACCCAGCGCGTCGCAGCCGCCCAGAAACTCCTCGAACTCACGGATCACCCCATCCCTGAAGTCGCGCGCCGCACGGGCTTCGGCAGCGAGGTGACCATGCGCCAGCACTTCGCAGCTCACCTCGCCACCAGCCCGCGCGACTACCGGGCAGCCTTCCGTCAGCCGGCCGGAAGCAGCCCGATCGCCCGATAGGCACGATCCACCAGAGGACGGGCCAACCCCCGGGCCCGAGCGGCCCCCGCCCTCAGCACCTCATCCACATATGCCGGATCGGCCGCCAGCTCCGCATGCCGCTCCCGCAACGGCCTCAGCAACTCCACCACTGCCTCGGCCGTGTCCTTCTTCAGCGCGCCGTACGACTCATATACACCGGCCAAGGCCTCCGGGTTCCCGTTCTCACAGGCGGAAAGAATCTCCAGCAGATTCGCCACCCCCGGCCGGCCCTCCCGGTCGTACTCGACGTCCTCCCCGCTGTCCGTCACAGCCCGCATGATCTTGCGCCGGATCACGTCCGCGTCGTCGAGCAGATAGACGATCCCGGCCCCGTTCTCGTGCGACTTCCCCATCTTCGACGCCGGCTCGTGCAGATCCATCACCCTCGCCGCGACCTGCGGATGCGTTGCCTTCGGCACGGTGAAGACATGCCCGTACCGCTGGTTGAACCGCACCGCCAGATCCCGCGTCAGCTCGACGTGCTGTGCCTGGTCGTCCCCGACCGGTACCTCGTCCGTCGCGTACGCCAGGATGTCCGCCGCCATCAGCACCGGATACGTCAGCAGCGACAGCCGCACACTCTCCCCGGCCGCCCGCGCACCCGCCGCCTTCTCCTTGTACTGGATCATGCGCCGCATCTCGCCGTCCGTGGCCGTGCACTCCAGCAGATACGAGAGCCGGGCGTGTTCGTCCACATGGCTCTGAACGAACAGGGTGCACCGTTCCGGATCCAGCCCGGCCGCCAGCAGCAGAGTCGCCGCCTGACGGCTCAGCCTTCTCACCCGCGCAGGGTCGTGCTCCACGGTCAGGGCATGCAGATCCACGACGCTGAACAGCGCGTCCGACTGATGCTGATCAGCCTCGACCCACCGCCGCACGGCCCCGAGGTAGTTCCCGAGCGTCAGATGCCCCGTGGGCTTGACCCCGCTGAAGGTCCGCTTCATCTGTTCGTTCTCCCTCTCCTGCCGGAGCCGCCGCCATCAGCGGCCGGCCCCCCCGGAGGGAGAAACGCAAACGGCCGCCGAAGCGGCGGCCGTTGAGTGCATGCGTGTGTGCCGGCCGCCGTCAGGCGGCCCACCACTGAAGGGTGCACGCATGCGTAGTCATACGTGGAGAGTACGCCCTCGTGCCTCGGGTTGACATGCAAAACCCCGATCCGTAGTGTTCTCCGGGTTGTCCGACGTGAGCACCGACTCCGGTCGGCCCCGGACAGCCATTCCGCAAGACCTACTCCAAGTGAGCGACACACCGTCGCCTTGCTTTGTGTGCGCTTTTGCGAAATGAGGAATCCGCGTTCGAATGAACGCAGCCCGATTAGCGTCGGGGGCGAGGAATCCGCTAAAGTCTCACTCGCCGGAACGGCCAAAGCGGCCGGAAAGACAACCCCCTCTGACTGGGAGTCAGGCCCGAAAGGATCTGATAGAGTCGGAACCGCCGGAAAGGGAAACGCGAAAGCGAAGAACGGCCCGGCAGCCCGCTCCAGCGGGTGGCGGAAACGGAAATCGGATCTGCTAAGCTGGAAACACCGAAGGGAAGCGCCCGGAGGAAAGCCCGAGAGGGTGAGTACGAAGG